>NZ_JBITMP010000066.1:0-59046 GCF_044466425.1 Nonomuraea sp. NPDC049400 | reverse complement strand
AAGAACCATGATCCCTGCCATTCACCAGCAGAGATCACGCCCAACTGCGCCAGGCCATCCCCTTCTACCTGGGAAAACAGGATGGAATCCTCTCAATGCTCACGTGCGCGAACCCTTTATCGGCGAACAGTTCGTACCCGATCGCGACAAGCCGCTCCAGTTGCTCCTGCTCGCGTTGCTCGGCGCTCTTGCCGCCCTACACCTTGCCCGTCCTGGCCATCACGTCTCCTCGCTCTGGTTGCACACATGGTGGAGCCCTTGGCTAACCCAGCACAGGAGTCGTCTGAAGCTCGGCCGAGGGCCTTCTATCGCCCGTTGGTTGCCCAGGGGCCAGGGTCCGGTGGCGGGCACTCTGTCCCGGCCCACACCGAGGCCTCTGCAGAAGGGACAGGCGGCTCGCCCACCTGGGATGCGATCCCAGGCCGCCCCCGGGCACCCAGAGGCGTTCAGCACCCTGCAGAAGTGAGTTGGACGACCGGTCCAGCGGCTCTGTCGACTCCTGCAGGGCCGTCTTTGGCCCCGCTACGGGCCGTCACTGACATCAAGGCTTTGCGGGGCCGAGGCGCGCGGGGGCAACACAGGGAGCGGGGGCGGCGAGCCCATCCAGTGAAGGCCAACATCCTCCAGTGCGGTCGTCGTGACCGCACCGACGAAGCGATCCCACACCACCTGAGGGACCTCGAGCACCTTGGGGCTCCACCCCGAAGGCGCGTTCTTCTCGCTGAGCCCTTCGTCGATCTCGAACCGCACCCACCCCGGCCTGTCTGGGAGCTTCTCGGGAGCGTACGTGCCGGCTCTGTTCTCCTGTACGAAACGCACCCACGCGGCGAGCCGGACCTTCACCCGCACCTGCTGCCAGCGGACTTCCACGAACGGGCCGACTGGATCACGCCGCGCTTCCACATACCCCGGCTCACTATCGAACCTGAGACCTTCCGGTGGCGTCTCCCCAGCGTCTGCCGTCCTGGCCGCGTGCGCGCCGCTCATGACGGGTCCTCGCCGCCGACGACTGGAGCGGTCCCGTATATCCGCTTGTGACGCTCACCGTAGAAGCGCACCAGTCGGTGTACGGCGGTCTCCATCGCCGAGCACGGGCACAAGGTGTAGTCCCACCTCCCGCGCACGGGTGGCGGATCGTTCTGGCACCAGCGGAAACGCCACCCGCCCGGCGCCCACTCGCACCAAACCGCCAGTCTGACCGCCCAGATTCCCACCACCGCGATACCCTCGCATTCGCTGATCTGCGAGGTGATCCCGTGCCTTCCCAGGTCCGCCGCCAATGCTCGCGCCAGGGTCCCGGCTGGACTGGCCAGCTCCACCCGCGCTGTCACGTCTTCCTCCCGACCCCGCCTACGAAATCCACCCCCGCGGCGTCGCTCTCGGCGTGTGGATCGTCCGGGCCGGCATGCCACAGCGGGACCCGTACCAGGCCCGGATCCACCAGGTCCGCGTCCGCCGCCGTAAAGAACCGGCGGACCTGCGCGACGGTTCGCAGCGTCACTGGCGCGGACGCCCTCTGGTACGCGGCCATCGCGGCGAGCGTCACCTTCGTCTCGATCACATGCGAGATGACCAGGAAGCTTCCTGGCCTGGTGACCCGCATCAGCCGTTTCACGATCTGGTACGGATCCTCGGCGGCTGTGACGAAGTGCAGGCTCGCTACCAGCAGCAGGCACACGGGCTTATTGAAGTCCAGGTAATTCGACGCGTCCGCCAAAATCGCTTCGGGATCGCGCAGATCCCCTTCGCGCATCACCGTGCGGTCATCGGTCGCCAGCAGCGCTCGCCCATGCTGGGCCACGATCGGGTCGTAATCCACGTACACCGTCCGCGCGTCAGGCTCAATGTTCTGCGCCACCTCGTGCACGTTGTCCACCGCGGGCAGCCCCGTACCGAGATCAAGAAACTGCAGCACACCGGCCTGAGCGGCGAAGCGCACCGCCCGGGCCATGAACGCCCGATTCGCCCGCGCGCACAACGCCGCGGCAGGATTCAGCCGCAAAGCCTCCTCGGCTGCGGCCCGGTCCGCCGCGAAGTTGTCCTTGCCGCCGAGGAGGTAGTTGTGCATGCGCGCCACATTCGGCACAGTCGGGTCAATCGACTGCGGCGGCCGCCGCTCAGGCTGACGCCTGGACAACGTGTCCAGCTTCGGCCAAGCGCTGGACGCGATCGATTCCTCGCCCCGCTGGCGAGTGTCTGTCGACCCCACATTGCCGCCGTCGCCAGGTAGTGCAGACGGGGAAGGCGTTTCGCCGGGAATCGAACGCGGCTCACTTCGCACCGGTCGCCGCCGTACTTTTGCCGCCGTCCGACCGCGTCCTTTCCTGGCCGACCGACCAGTGCACGAGAGCAACGGACGACTCTCCTGGTAACCGGGGCCGGCTGGCACGGCGGAATCCGCCATAGCCGGAGGCTGGGGCGCCGGACGTGGCTGCGGTGCTGAGCGCGGCGGCCACGATGCCCACGACAGGCAACGCGTATGACACCGCCGCGGAAGCCAGGGCTGGTCTACAGTTCGTCATTGTCGGATCTCCGATATCCGATGGGCTGGGTCACGCCGCTGCGGTGGCGTGACCGAGCTCAATTACTTTCCAGGGCGCCACAGGGCTTGGGTCCGATTTCGGCTGCGGACGAAGAAGACTTCGCCGCCCGCAGCGCGAATCTGCTGTTCACGTTCGGCCGCGAGCTGCCCCGGCCCAAGATGCTCAGGCGACGGCAGCACCACGCCCACAACCTCGCTAATGGCGATGACGTCCAGCAGCGCGGTGAACGCGACTGACCGCTGGCCGCATACCGAGCTAACGCGTTCGGTAGGTACCGCCGCCAGCAGCAGGCCACGCCGATGACAGTAGTCATCCAGCACTGCCCGAAGGCCCATCGCCTTTCTGGCCGACACCCCGACAAGCCGGAGGTAACCGCATACGACACCGTGCGGGGTGCGCTGTTCGACATGAGTCATGATGCGTCCCAAGTATCGTCGGCGTTTTACCTGGTGAGGGGTGCGTGCATCGATCATGCAAGCCTTGTTCCAGCCTGTGGAGAGGAGCGGTGTTGCAGTTCCGTTGCAGGTCCCTGCAGTTGGGCCTCGAAACGTGCTTCCATTTGGGTGTGGCGACGGTCGTGGAATGGACGGGCGCGGAAGCAACCGCCCTGCGCAAGGCATTGCGGCTGAGCGTGCGCGCCTTCGCCTTGTTCGTAGGCGTATCTCAGCGAACGGTTTCCAATTGGGAAAGCATGGGGGTGCTCACACACCCGAAGGCCGATACGGAGGCACTGCTTGACGTCGCGCTGCGTCAAGCCGACGAAGATGCGTACCGCCGGTTTAAATCGCTTTTGGCCGCCATAGGCCGGTCAGCGTCGCTCTCAGATGACAGGATCAGCCGGGTGGTGCCGGGGCGCTGCCTGGTGCCGAGTGCTGCGCCAGGCAGCAGCGCGTCTGCCGGCCCCAACGGAGGGCTGGATTTCCTTCCCTCCCGAGCCGGCATGCTGGAGGCGGCCCAGACGTTGTGGGTGGGTGACCTCGACCAAGAGGGCTGGCTGCAGTTCGACGAGGTGCCCGCGTCGATGCTCATGGCGCCGATGGGCAGGTGGCTCGTTGCTCTGCCGCCCGATCCAGCGGGGCAGACGAGACACACCCGCCATGTCACTGCCGGTGATGTGGAGGCGGTGCGTGCGACAGTGAGAAGGTTCGAAACTCTTGATCATCGCTACGGGGGCGGGCACGCCCGCAAGGCGGCGGTGGCGTTCTTGCAGGGCGAGGTCGCGTCCATGCTGCACGGCTCATACACCGACCGTGTGGGCCAGGACCTGTTCGCGGTGGCCGCCCAGTTGACGTACAAGACTGGTGCGATGGCGTACGACCTGGCCATGCACGGCACGGCCCGGAGGTATTTCGTGCAGGCGCTCAACCTCGCTCATGCCGCCGGCGACCGGCCGCTGGGCGGCAAGGTGCTCGCCCTGGCATCCCACCAAGCCACCTTCGTCGGCGAGTACCAAGAGGCGGTCGATCTGGCCCGAGCTGCCCGGTATGGCGCCGGCAGCAGAGCGACGCCGACCGTGCTCTCGATGTACTACGCGATGGAGGCCCGCGCGCTGGCCAGCCTCGGTGACCGGCGTAACTGCTACGCCGCATTGAGGGAGGCCGAGCGAGCATTCGCACAGCGGCGCGAGGGAGAAGATCCCGACTGGATCAGCTATTTCGACGAGGCGGAATTCCATGACGAGTTCGGCCACTGCTTCGCAGGTCTGCGGGACACAAGCGAGGCCCTTACCCACACTGGCCTTGCCCTTAGCGAGTCGAGCCCCACGTATCGCCGGTCGCGGACGTTCTGCCGACTGATCCAAGCCGGTGTTCATGTCAGCTCGCGCAGGCCCCGCAGGCACGACGTGGAGCTGGCGTGCGCGACGGCCGCCGAGGCGCTCGCCATGGCTGGTGACCTGAAGTCGCGGCGAGTCCAGACCTACGTCGAGCGGTTCAACGACCAGCTGGCTTCGTACACGGCCCTGCCGGTCGTCGCTGACTTCCGCGAGCAGTGGCACGAGGCCCTCGCACTCACGTAGCGCTCACGAGGCGGACCTGCGGCAAGCCACCGACGTCGCGGCCTAAGGCCACCCGAGGCCAGTCAGGTCCCCGGCGTCCACGGGCGGCGGGGAGCGGCAGGGTCACGCAGCGTCGCTATGCGGTTGAGCACCTCGGGGATCAGCCGCGGCTCCCGGCCGGTACGGCCTGCCAGCCACGTCGTCATTCGCAGCTGCCTCACGCTCGCCAGCGTGGAGAAGCCATCCCACTGCGTGATGTCCCAGCCGTAGCTCTCGACGAAGGCGGCATACTCCGTATCGTCGTACCATCCGACCAGGTGGTAAACCGCCACCACGACCAGATCCCACTCGATCGGCCCGACGGCGAACCTCTCTAGGTCCAGCATGACGGTGCGGCCATCGGCGCCGCGAACGAGGTTCTTCCGATGCGGGTCGCCATGGATGGCGCGCAGCGAATGGACGAACGGCAGGTTGTCATAGGCGGCCCGCAACTCTTCCAGGTGATCCAGCAGGAAGCGCCTGTCCTGCTCGTGGAGGCCGGTGGCGTCGCGGATATGGGAGTCCTGGCGGTAGAACGGATCAAACCTGGGCAGCAACCCCTCAGGCGGGACGGGAAGCGCATGCAGGCGCCGCAGCAGCGCGCCCATGTCGGCCGGCCGCCCCTGCTGCGGGGCGGGAATCTCCTCCCAGAATGTAATCACCCGCCCGTCACACAGCAGTGGCTGGTCCGCCACCATGGCGGAAGGCCGCACGGCGGGCAGATCCTGCTCGGCAAGCCACGCGGTCACGCGAAGCTCCCGCTCGACTGTGGCTAACGCGGGCATCCCCCACGCCACCCGGGCGACGATGCGTTCGTGGGGAAGCCTGAATACCCCGTTGTCGCCGACGGGGCCGAGCAGGGTGGCGTCCGAGCAGTTCAGCTCCCTCTGCTCGCATGCGAGATGGAGAGCGCGGAACGCGGCCGCCGCGGTGAAAGACGCGGCTTGGCCATCGGCCGTCATGGCCTGAGGTGCGGGGTGCTGGAGGTGGTCATCGTGTCAAGGATACGAGCGGGTCCGCCGCCAGCCGAAGGGCGGTTGTGCCGGGTTGAAGGCGTCGCATGCACCAGGCCGAAGTGCCGCTGGGTAGGGGAGGGTACGCGGCAGCGTAGGATACGCGAAGCGCCCACTGGCGCTGGGGCTCGGGCGAACAGGCGCATCGGCGCTGGTGGCCCCTCGACCGAGAAGTGGGGACAGCGGACCAGCGTGCCGCCCTCGTGCTCGTGCTCCCCCTTGAGCTCGAGATGCTGAGCGTACGGGGACAGTCGGCGGACTGTGTGGCGCCCGGGGCCGAACGTGAAGAAGAACGTGCTGAACGAGGCATCCGGCTCGATCTCGGTGCGGCATACCCGGGCGCTCACTGAAGCCGCCCCTCACCGGCCGTGCGAGCTCGGGCACCGCGCCTGTCGTGGCGGGCACGTCCAAGGCCGAGCGGGCAGCGCGCCGGCCGGTATTGCAGGGTCGCGCGCCGATTCACCCGCGCTTCGGGCAGATGGGGGCCAGATCGCCTGGTGGGGCGCACGGGTGCACCCCTATCCTGAGGCTACTGCTCAGACCGGGCATATGACAGATAGTCAGGATTGTGTTGACATTTCATTCTAGGCTTAAGAAAGTTGGACATGTCATGGGCAGTAAAGTGCTAGGTCAACTCCAGGGTCAGCCCATGCTGGTCGGTGCCTATCGGCATTGCTTGCTACGAGGAAGAGCAATTGGTGAATCTGTGGGTTGAGGTCTTCGACGAGCATCTGGCGCAGGCTCAACTTGAGCGTTGCTTTCAGCGTCTGTTCGCAGAGTGTGCAAGGCAGAAGACTGACGCAAGGCGGAGGGCTAAGCTCGGGTGGGCAGCTCTGAGCAGCAACGATGAGAGTCCTGTGATGGCTGAGGTCGCCCAGTTGACCGACGCTCCAGCCGGTCGGACGGCCGAGTGGGTCTGGGCACCGCCCAACCTGAAAGCGGGGGCACGGCGGACGAGGCGACTGATCAAACGATGACGCCGTGAGGGGTCGGGTGCCAGCTCTATCCCAGGCGGGAGCGCACTGAGCACCTTCTGAAGACCGCGTTGCCGGTAGGACCGGAACACTTCTGGGGAAACGCCGTGTGGGGCATGAGTGATCGACTGCATATACAGGTACGGCGACTGCCGGTGGACCCAGGTGCGGCCGGCACTCCCTTGGTGGAACTGGCAGGGCAACGTGTGTCGCTGACGAGCCTGCGCCGAGTTCCGGAACGCTTCAGCAGCCTGTTTGGAGCCGCCAAGGCAGGCGTGGGGTACGGCTTGTGTCTGTGTAGTACGCCGCCGTTACGTCTGGTGATCCGGGCCGGGAAGGGTCGGTACCACCTGGCTGGCTGGCCCGGCGAAGGTGACCAGCATGCCACCGGGTGCGACTTTCACAAGCTCCTGCAGGTGTCGGGGCGGAGCGCCTACACAGCTGGAGCCATCGAGGAGACCGAGCAGGGCACCCGGGTCCGCCTGGCTGTCCCGCTGCACCTGCGATCCGGCCGGGCGGCGGCAGCGCGGACGCCGCCTCCCGACTTGGATAGCGTGCCGTCGGCGACGCGCCGGTCGGTCGGGCTGCTCGGGTTGCTGCACCTGGTATGGCAGGATGCGGGCTTGTCGGAATGGCGAGAACCGGGCCAGTGCAGGACCTGGGTCGACTGCCACCGGGCATTGAGCCATGAGGTGGCCACCTGCGCTGTTAGCGATGTGCCCCTGAGTGCGGTGCTGCATTTGGTGCCGCCGTATCGGCCGGAGACCGCCAGGGCGACTGCGCTGGCTTTCGATCGCTTTTGTGGCGAGCTTGGCACATCGGGCCGCACGACTCGCCGAGGTCTGATCTTGGGTGAGATCAGGTTGATCGAGCCGACGCCGTACGGGTACCGCATCGCGCTGCGCCATCAACGCACACCTGTGTTCAGCGACGCGCAGCTCCTGGATCGGGTCGCCAGGTCCTACCGCGCTGCGTTCTCCGCGTCTCTTCCGGAGCAATCGCGCCGGATCGTGCTAGCCGTTGTCGAGCGAACGGGCCGAGGCTATCTCCGCGTGGTCGATATGGTTGCGATGTTGACCAACGCACAATATCTGCCGGCGGAGTCCAGCCACGAAGTACGCCTGACTGACCATCTGGTCGCGGCTGGGCGGGCGTTCGTCAAACCGCTGCGCTATGAAGCGGGCGCTGCCGTATTTCCCGATTTTATCTTGGTCGACGTCGACCCCAGGGTCTATGTTGAGGTCTATGGCGTACAGGGCCAGCAAGCCTATGAAGACCACAAACGCGACAAACGTGCCTACTATGCCGCCGCCGGCATACCGGTACTGGAATGGGAGGTAGGTGATCCACTCCCGGATCTGCCCGGTTAGCCGCGCGTCCGGCCCGTTCGCCACGCAACGTCCAGGATCAGCGCGAATATGACAGTAGCAAAAGCTCCGACGATCACGGGGCTGGGCATTCCGGGTGCTCGCTGAGACGACGTAGGCCCCGTGTTGAAATCATCGAAGCGAGGGCTGTGTGCAGGTCAGCGGCGCTTCCCCGGGTCTGATGTGGCGTTCCGGTCTTGCGCGCCTTCAGTTCTCGTCCTGTCACGGCTAATGGCTGGCTTCGTACTTCACCACAACAGTTGAAGCGATGCGGCCGCGCTCGCTTACCGGCAGGCCGTGAGCTTTGGCCCATTGCCGGATCTCGGAACTCTTCTCTCGGCTCATCCCACTGGCCCCACTGCCGCGGGCGCGGCGACGCGTGGTTGAGACGCTCGCCCGGCGCGCATGCTGCACAAAAGGCGTAAGCGCATCTCTGAGTTTTTTGGCGTTCAGGTCGCTGAGGTCGATCTCATAGGACGAACCATCGATTGCGAAACCTGCCGTCTCGGCCTCGCCCCCATCGAGGTCGTCGATGAGGATCTCCTGAATCCGCTTAGCCATTGCCTGTCCCATCGAAAGGTGTGTCTACATGCTCTGGATACCACAAACTTAGCGGTATTGGCATGCCATGGCGACGAGATGCGGTGAATGTCGAAGAACTATGCCGACATCGAAGACTATCTCGCTCAGGTGCTCTGGGAATATTGGCGCCTTCAGGGAGGGCCGAGATGACCGGCTGAGCGGTGAGTCTCATGCAACGATCGCCAGGCGGGGGAGGTCGGTGGCCGTAGGGGAAGCGGTTGCGCGTTTTTCTGGTAGGGCGTGACACACATTGCTGTCCGTAGCACACCACGAGGCTCAGGGGGTGAGGAGCCCAGAGAATGGTGATCAGGAAGCAGCTCCAGTAGGGACAATGAGGTAAGCGAATGGGTGTGACCGCGGCCGCGCCAGCCTTTGCATGAATGAACGCCCGGGTCGCTACTGTGCCGGATCGCGGTTCGACCCGCGGCCCCGTGCCCGGCTGCGGCACGGATACCTGGGCCGGCGCGTTGTCGTTCACCTCAGACAGCGGTGGTGGATATGTGGTTGGTGTCGTGGCCGGCCTGCCTCTGCCGTTCGCCGGTGACGGGGCGCTCCTCCAAGCTCGCAGGCATCGTATGAAGTGGGGTGTGGAACCGGCGTAGCGTGGTCCGGCCGTCTTGTCGCGGTTGTTGCGTCAGATGGAGAGTTCGATGCGCAGGTTCACGGCATCACGGCGGGCCAGCGCGGCTGCTGTGCGCAGGTGGGGAAGGGTTTCGACGGTGGCATGGACGGCGGGGCCGCCTTCCAGGTCGAGCAGCGGTGCCAGCACATGGGCGAGCTCGCGGGCGATGTAGCCGATGCGCTGTTGGCCTGCGGGCAGGTGGACGGCGATGGCGTGGGGATCGGCGAGGTTGTCTCGTTCGCGCTGGAGGCGGACGAGATCGCCGGCCTGGGTGTGCTCCAGGAGGGCGGCGGCGCCGAGAGGGCCGATCCCGCGCAGGGGGACGGTGAGCGTGCCGGTTTCGCCGATGGCCAACGCCCACGCCTGCCGGGGGGTGAGCAGCACGGCGGCCCGGTCCAGGAAGAGTCGGGCGGTTTGTCGGCTCACCCAGCCCGCCACTGCTTCGGGCGTGAGCGCGGTTGCCCAGGACAGGAAGGGGGCGAAGCCTTCACCGGGTGTGGCGGGGTAGAGCTGGCCGAGGGCGATGGCATCCCGGCGGTTGCGCACACCGATGCTGGCGGCAAAACACGCCGGCTCGGAGCTGACGCCGTACTTGACCATGGCAGCGCACGCGGCGATAGGCCCAGTCAGAGGCAATCCGTCGCGTTCGTGCTCCCACAGTTGCACGATCGCTGAGATCATCCAGGCCAGATCGTGCACCACCAGCCGGTCGAGCACTTTGACGAACCGCATCGGGTCGTCTTGGCCGAGACGGGCGCCGTGGCGGCGGCGTAGGTCGTCGACCGACATGCCGTCCATCCAGTCGCTGGCCAGGTCGACGAGTACGCCGACGTCGGCGACCCGTTCCTGGGCAGCCGAGCGTTGCAGTTCGGCCACGGTGATGGCCTGACGCAGCAGCGCCTGGCGCAGTTCCGGCCAGCCGTCGTCGGTGAGCAGGCCGGGATCCAGCTCGGTCAGCACGGCCAGGAATTGGGCGGCTGTTCGGGCATCGGCGCAGCCGGACAGGCTGAGTCCGGTGCGCAGGTAGGCGGTGCGCAGCGTGCCGTCGGGGATCTGGGCGGCCAGGGCGCGCATGCGGCGGCTGGCAAAGCGGGTCAGCGGCGCGAGCGGATAGTGGCGGGCGCCGAGCTGGGTGGCCGCCAGAGTGGTGCCCAGCGCCTGGTCGACGGCGCTGTGCAGGAGGGCTTCGTCGTCGGTGTCGACGACCTCCTCGGCCAGCATGGCCAGCAGTTGCAGATCGAGCACGGCGGCCCAGTCCGCGGCTGCGGTGCCGGTGTCAGGGTCAGCGAAGTCAAGGTCGGTCGGGACGTCGGGCCCGTTGGGAAGGCGCGCTTGCCCGGGCATCCGGGCACGCAGCAGATCGGCATACAGCCGCAGCAGGGTGGAGTAGACCGGTTCGAGGGTGGGGGAGTCGAGGTAGCGCCTGCGGAGCCGGCGGGCCTCGGGTTCGTCCTTGGCGATGAGGATGACGTGGCCCTCGGTCTCCCGGAAGGGACGGGCGGCGCGCCCGGCGGTGTTGAGGAAATCGCGCACCGACAGCTGGTCGTTATGGCCGCGGTGGATCCCGGCGACGATCACAGTCTTGGCCGGCAGGTTGACGCCTTGGCCGAGGGTGCTGGTGGCGGCCAGGACACGGATCGCGCCAGCGCGGTAGGCCTTCTCCAGCTCCTGGCGGATGGCTTCGGGCACGTCGGCATGGTGGTAGCCGATTCCTGAGCCGGCCAGGTCGACGAGCTCGTGGTCGGCGCCGGCGTACTCGGTGATGACCTCGATGACCCGCTCGCGCTGGGCGCGCAGGTCCGCAGGCACCAGCCCGGTGGCGTCAGCGCCCAAGACCAGGTCGGCCCGATCTGCGGCCTTGCGGACCTCCCGGGCGATGGTGGCGGTGGAGGCCTTCTTCGGCGCGGCGATCAGCACTGGCCCCAGCCGCTGGTAGTGCACAGCCAGCTCGGCGGCCACGTCCTTGACCTCGCTGGGGAACAACCGGGTCCGGCGCTGGCGCCGGGTGAGCACGTAGGGCAGGAAGAAGCCGTGGTCGGCGTCGCTGGAGCGATACTCCACGAACCCCTGCTGGCCGTCGACCTTGCGGCCCTTCCAGGTGAAGACGCCCATGTTCAGCCGGGAGGGGGTCCAGTCGACGGCGGCCAGGTGTGGATCGGCGGGATCGAGCCAGGAGGCGATCTCGTGCCCGTTGGGCAGCACCGCGGACAAGATGAGCAGCCGGGCGGCGGGCGAGATCCGCCGCACCCGGGTCAGGACCAGTTCCAGGCGTAGTCCCCGCTCGCGCTCACCGAGCAGGTGGCCTTCGTCGGCGATCACGAGCGCGAGCCGTTCGGCCAGGTCGGGATCGTTGCGCAAGAGCAAGTCGAACTTCTCGCTGGTGACGACCAGCACGTTGGTATCGGCGATTAGGTGCAGCTCATAGCCCACGTGCTCGGCGCCGCCGAATAGTCCGGACACACGTAAGGCCACCGGGCCCAGGCTGTCGGCCAGGTGGCGCTCGATCTCGGCGGCCAGCGCGCGCGAGGGCACGATGTAGGTGGCGAGCTTGGGCATCCGGCCTGGTGGTGCCGGGACAGCCAGGGCGTGCAGGATGGCCCACTCGGCCACCTGGGTCTTGCCGGCCGAGGTGGGCATGGTGACGGTCAGATGCGGCTGATCGCCGTCCAGCAGCCCGGCATCGAGGACCTGCCGCTGGGAGAGCCAGACCTGCACCACCGGCGGCCGCGCCAGCGCGCGAGCGCGCAGGTAGTGCTCCCACAGCGCATTCCAGGTGGGAGCTCGGCGCAGCAGCCGCCACGGTGAGGTGGCGACGGCGTCCTCCACGACGTGCGCGAGGTTGTCCAGCAACACCCAGGTGTCGACGACGTTGGCATGCAGCACGAGCCGGGCGGACTGCTCCAGATCGGCCAGGGCGCTCTGTCCGGCGGCGCGTTCGCCGCGCCGCCAGAACCGCACCAGCGCCCGGGCGGCGCGGCCCAGCAGCCCGTAGGCGGCAAGCACCGCGGCGTCGGCGTGATCCAGCGGCTCATCTCCCGCGTCCAGGAGCATCCGCTGGCTTAGCGCGGGCAGCGTCTCCTTGGCCAGCGCGCCGAGCCGGGCCACCTCGGCCAGGTCGCGTTGCAGGATGACGCCGGTCAACGCGGCGATGCCCGCGGGCGCGGCGTGGGCGAGGACCTCGACCGCCGCGGGTGCGCTGCCCGTTGCCAGGTCGATGTCGGCGAGGTAGTCGCCGGCGAGTTTGGCGGCGTTGGCCTGGTAGCCGGCCAGGCTCCAGGTGGAGGCGGCCAGCGCCAGGAGTTCGATCCGGCGGGGAGTACCGGACGGGCGGGCCTCGGCCAGATCGGTGTAGGCCTGCGCGATCGTCGGCAGCTGCCCCGGGTCGCGGCGGCGCTCGCGGCCACTGCGGGTGAGTTCGGCCAGCCGGACCAGGTCGGCTGCCTGCGCGACATGGCCGGGGTCGAAGGTGAAAGCGGGGCGTGGGTCGTCGGGGTGGCGCACCCGCTCCAGCAGGGTGGCCGAGCGCAGCTGTCGCAGCCAGGTGCGGCGGGCCTCGTCGGTGAAGGCGTGCGCGGCCAGATCGGACAAGCGGCCGTCGTAGTCGCGCATCATCCCGTCCCCGCCGCCGACACCTCGGCCGTCGTCGCCGTACGTGCCGCCGACGCTGACACCGGCGCAGAGCTGGGAGCGGACGAGGCCGCGGAATCGGTGCCGGTGCGCGCTTGCGCCACGGCGGCAGCCGTGGTGTAGGCGCGCCCGATCATGGAGCGTAGATCATGTAGCCGGATCACGCTCACCTCGGTGGGGTCGGTCAGCTGGGCCGCCAGGCGTTCCACGATCCGCTCGTCCCAGCCGGTGTCGTCCTGTACCAGCACGATGTGGCGTTCCACCCGGTACGGGCCGACCAGCAGCGCCCCCAGACGGGCACCCAACGCGATCTTTCGGTCCAGCAGGCGCGCTGCGGCGAAATGCAGGCTGGAGGGCAGGTCGTCGAGCACGCCCTGCAGGCTGGCGACGGCCTCGACGCCCACGTTCAACTGCTTGCTGAGGCGTGTCTTCACCTCCGGAGTGGCCACCACGGGCGGATCCTCGCGCAGCCGGAAGGCCAGGAAGTCGACTCCTTGCACTGGCTGGTTGGGCCGATGCTTGAAGCGCAGCTTCAGTAGGGGGACGCACCAGCGGCGTGCGCGCCGGTACCAGGCGCCGCTGAGAGCTTCGCCGAAGTCGCCGCTGCGCACTTTGACGTCGGAGGGAAACTTGTGACTGATCAAGTGATCAGCCAGGGCTGTTTGTCCCAGGTCGCGGAAGGTCTGCTCGAGCAGGGCGCGCTCTTCGGGGTGGACGTAGTTGCGCAGCAGGTCCTGCCCCAGCCACTGATCAGCCGCGTGCTGGTCGACCGCGTCGCTGGTCGTGAGGTGTCGCACCCGTAGCAGCGTGGAGACCTCGTGGGGATCGTGTTGCTGAAGCCATTTTTCGAGCATGCGCCAGCCCGTCCGATGCCGTGAGTAGATCGCCTAGCGTACGGGATGGAGCGATCCATCGCCTCTCCTCACGGGACATCTGGTGGGAGAACCGACCCGCCCGCCCAGATCGCCTCTCGGGTCGTACACGGCGTGGTTCAACCTCGACCTCGGGCATCCCACGCGGTGGTCTGGATGACCCCGATTATGGATCTACTTAGTAAAGGCGTTGGCTATTTTTTACCGGAGGCGCCGCGGGTGGCGACCCTCCGTCGGATGAAAGAAGGAACGGGCTTCGCCCGCGCGCCTGAATAGAAAGATTAAGGATTGATTATCGTTTTCGATGGTGCGAGAGTCTGAAACGTCGCTCGGCTCATGATGGTCCGGTGTGGTTGAGCAGCAGGGAAAGCCCGGCGCAAGCTAAGCTTGCGCCGTCGAGGGTCGGAAGGAGATCACGTGGCCACCAACCGATCCCGTCAGCTGCACAACCTCGCCCGCACGCTCACCCGCCTCACCGGTGTCCAGATCGAGGCGTCCTATCCGGGACCGCGCTGGGAACTGCGCTGGCGCAACGGCCCCACCAGCGGCCAGATGCGCACCGTGCTTGCAAAGCACGCTCCGGCCGGCGTCCCGGCCGATCACATCGACCTGTCGCGCGACGTCGGAGTGGACGCCATCGCCATGCAGGCGATCCGCCTGGCCCTGGCCGGGAAGCTCGAGTTCGACCGACGTCGGCACGCGGCTGCGGGGATGTCGCTCCTCATTTCCGACTCCTGCCGTGACCTGGCCGATCCAGAGCGCGGCGTGAATGACCGGCAGGCGGCCATGGCGCAGCGGCTGCTGCAGGCATCCGGCGGCGATAAGTACGCCGTTCCTGATCTGCTTCTTCAGCATGACGGGGTGGAGTGGCTGCTGCCTGAGCCCGCCCTTGACGACGTGGCTGGGGACCCGCATTTTGCCCTTGAAGTGCTCACCGCGCGGTATGCCACAGGAGCGGCCGCCGCGCAGTGGCGACGTCGGCTCGCCACGTTGGACGAGAATGTGGCCCTGGCTGCGGCTCGCGCCGATGCCGCCGCGGACGCCGTCGTCGACCTCGCTGTCCTTGCCGTCGCCGCCGCGCATCGGGCCCGCATTCTGGCCGCCCTCGACGCCGAGCGGCTGGCCGACCTGAACCGGGCTCGCGGTCGGGTGCCACGGCTGGGCTGGCCACTGATCGGGCGGGCGCTTGGCGGCATCTCGCGGCAGGCGGCGCAGCAGGAACACGACCGGCTGAAGAGAGGGGCGGCACGTCGCCGGCCCGCAAGCTGATCTTTCACCCCTTCGAGTACGCCGGTCCGACCGGCAGAGCGTGGCAAAGCCCGGTCGGGCCGGTAGAGGCTGGAGGCACCTGCGGCGCGCTGGGCCAGCAGTTCGAGGACCGCGACGGGGTCGAGGTCCCATCGCTCGAGCTCCAGGCGTGGCCAGATATCGGTGAGGTGCATGGTGGCGCCGTCCGTCACGTCGCGCAGGAGTGGCCACGCCGCGCGGCCTCCTCCTCGGCTTCGCGTGCCTGTTGCTCGGCGGCTTTGGCGGCTTGCTGGTCGAGCTCGCGCGCGAGCGGACGCTCGCTATGACACCTGTCACCTCGCGCCGGTGACATCGGTGTCTTACGAACGGCCCGCGATGCGAGGACCCTTGGTGTGATGAGAGGTGACTCATCGAACATCATGGCCACGGAATGGCTGAGCATCGTGGCGGGCGTTGTGGCCGTGGCGTTCGCTATCGTCATGAACGGCAGTGTCAGCGGCATCCTCCAAATTGTCCTGCTGGGCGTGCTTGGCATCGCCGAACTGGTCTGTTTCGCCGTGCTGGTGGCCCGGGCGGCCATCCGTCTTCGAGGCTAGAGATCCTCCTTTCCCTCCTGACCTCCCGGCGCGGTGCCGAAGGGTCGCTACAAGGGCGTTGAAGGGGCGTCCGAAGGCGTCGACTGGTGAAGGAGGATCACGTTGTCGGCGTCCTCAGCGGGCGCAGCGTCGGGCTCAGCGTGGGAGCACCGCCCAAGACAGTACCCATGGGTGATGATCAGCCGGCCGCGATCGGCCGTGTAGGCAGCGGCATGCGTGGCCACGGGCACCCCCTGGCACTTTGGGCAGAGGCGGGGCTGAGCGGCTGTCATGGAGACCCTTTCAAACGTCATGGTGCGAGCAGTGTTTCAATGTGCTGCGAATCCGGTGGTCGCTTGCAGCGCAACGGCCGCCCCATGTCTCCGCGGGAACACCGTGGCGTGCTGCTCAGCCCCGGTGAGAGCCGACGTTGCCGGCCAGAACAGCGGTGGCGGCTGTCGGACATGGGCCTACCATGCCGGACGCCACCGACATTTCCTATACGGGCCGGCGCGCCCAACGTAGGTGGCCTTCCCCGAGACGACACTCGGCTGTCCTCAGCAGAGGATGCGTAAACACCCGAGCATCAGCTGCGTTCTTGCTGGCCGCGCGGGTATGCGGCAGCCCGGCGCCTCGGTCGACGAGGAAGCCGCAGGGCCCTGCGCGACGGGTGGACCGGTCTGAGGTTACTCAACGACCAGCGCGAGAGTCGATCACAGACCGCGATGACCGCCGGCAGATGGTGAGTTGCGGCCGGCGTCGCCCCATGGCTGCCGCGGCCGGGTGGGAGGGGCAGGTGTGAGCTCGGGTACTCCTTCAGATCGACCCCGGGTGCGCTGCAACAGCACCGCACCCTGGCGGACCTCCGTCACGGGGGCGGCTGGCCCTTGCCCAGCTGACCGCCTGGACAGTCACCTCACGCCCGCGTCGCGACTATTTACATCACCCGTGCAGAGGTCTCCAACGGCACGGAGCAGGCAAAATATCCTGACCTTGCGTAAATATACTTGTCAAGCTGGCTGAGCGCTCAGGCTGTGGAGTGACGAAAACGGATGAAATCTGCCGAAAGTGCAGACAATCTGCTCTGACATGTGGCATAACTATGAGTCAGGAAGAATGGTGTTCGCGTGATCTTCTGTTTCGCAGCCGTGCTCAGAAGGAGAAGTTATGCCTGGCCTCCGCATCCGCCTGATGCTGGCTCTGTCCACTCTCGTCCTGGCCATGCTGAGCGGCGTCGCCGCCGCCGGCGGCGCCAGTGCACAAACCTGCGCCTGCCCTGAGAAGGCCGCTCCCGCTCCCCTTGGCTGGATCCAGTGGTAGTCGGGGGCCTCTCTGAGGGCACCTAGCCCCGATTGAGGCAGGCCGACTGCCGGGCCGTCGCAGCCACGATGCCCGTGGCTGCGACGGTGCTGGCGTTTTGGACGCTTACTCACGTTGCATTCCTGAGTGGTGCCTTGGCGCCTCCTTTCGGCCGTAAGGACCCTCGCCTCAGCTGTAATCTCCGGCTCGCAAGAAGTGGTCGCGTTTATGCGTGGGCTATTTCACGTCGCCGAGGTACCGGACGCTCGTGGTGTCAACGTCCTTTCGGCCTACGAGGCCCCTGACTGGAGGTCACATGACATCCCTTCGCCCGCCCGTGGTCGCCCTCGAGAGGATGATCTACAACGCTGACCCGCTCGCCGCCCTGACACGGATCGGCGCGGTTGCTGTCGGCGGCCGCGTTGTACGACTGGGGATGGGTGGCCCTTATCTGGTGAGTCATCCCGATCATGTGCGCCAGGTGCTCCGTGACAGCAATGCCTTCGTCCGGCGAGGCATGTTCTGGGACCAGATCCGCCTGCTGGTCGGTCAGCACGGCGTATTCGCTGAGGGCTCCTGGAAACACAGTCGCGACCTGCTGCAGCCCCACTTCACCGCCCGTGCGGTAAGCCATGTGAGTGAGCGCATGCACGCCGTCCTCGCCCGCGCCATTGATCAGTCCATCGTGCCAGGTCAACGGATTCCCCTCACCACAGCGTTGACCCGGATCACCTACCCTGTTCTCAGCGACCTGTGCGGCGGGTGGATTACCGAAAACGACCTCCAGCGCTTAGGCCCTGCGTATCACGCCGCGCTGCGCGCGAGCACCGTGCGCATACTGCTGTCGGGCGTGCCGGACTTTGTGCCACTGCCGGGCGACCGGGTCGTGGCGCGCGCGGTGGCCATGATTGATGCCGTCGTCTACCCGCGCATCCGCCAGGCCCGCGCGCATCTGGCTCTCGCGGATGAGAGCACCGATACGCCGCCTACAGACGTGTTGCGCTTGCTGTGCCGGGCTTGGCGGGATGAGCCACCATCGACGGCAGAGCAAGCAATCCGTGATGACGTCGTGGCCCTCCACGGAGCTGTTACCGAGTCGACGGTCTCGACGCTTTCCTGGCTCTGGCCGATCCTGCACCGGCACCCCGGCATTGTTGATCACATCACTCGCGAGGTTGACGAGCTGGCTGGCGATGGGCCGTTGCGCGCCGAGCATCTGCCCGCGCTGACCTACACGCAGATGACGGTTCGGGAGGCGCTGCGACTCTATCCCTCAGCCTGGGTTATCCCGCGGCAGGTTAACCAGCCGGTCACGGTTGGCGGGGTAACGATGCCTGCCGGCGCCACCGTGCTGGTCAGCCCGTTCCTGATGCATCGGCTCCCCCAGGTTTGGGAACGACCGCATCGTTTCGACCCCACCCGGTTCGCTCCTGGCCGCGCTGTCCCCAGGGGGACTTACCTCCCATTCGGCGCGGGGCAGCATCAATGCCTGGGCCGACACTTCTTCGAGACCACGGCTACCCTGCTGCTGGCCAACACCCTGCGCCGGTATCGACCCGTGATCCACGGCTGGGCTCGGCCCCAGCTGGGGCCCACCAACCGCCCAGCCCCAATCACGGTGACCTTCGCAGAGCGCCGTACGGGATTCAAGAACCGCTGGCCACAACACGACAGCGCCCATCCGGGGTCGAACGACGGGGCAGCCATGAGCCGTGCGGGCTGATGGTCTAGCGGGGGTATCGCGCGTGCCCGGGATGTGGCGTGCGCATCGGTAGCTGGCGGTTGCGGAGCGAAGGCGGTCATGTCTCAGCGCTCGCGTGCGGCGCACGCGCGTCGTGGTGTCGGGTGAGCAGGTCGTAGGCCAGGTCATAAGCAAGGTGGCAGGCGTTCCCGGAGTCGTCGGTGCCGGTTACGCGTGCCCACCGCCCGTCCGGGCTGGCGAGCGCAGCGGTGAGGGTGAGGAGGTGGCCGTCGTCGGCGGCGTAGGCGCCGACCGGGTCGGTGCGACACGTCCGGAGGTGAGCCAGCACGTCGCGCTCCGCGGTGACCGCGGTGCGGGTGCGCCTGTCGGTGAGCCGGGACAGGGTGTGGCGCAGGTCGACGCGCTCGGTCAGGCATTCGATGGCCACCGCGCCCTGTCCCGGGGCGGGCAGCAGTTCGTCGATCGTGAAGATCTGCGCGATCGCGGGGCCGCGGCCCATCCGCCGCAGGCCCGCAACCGCGAGCACCACCGCGTCGACCGTGCCGTCGACGATGCTGCCAATGCGGGTCTCGAGGTTGCCGCGGATCGGGACGTAGGTCAAGTCCGGGCGTAGCGCGCGCAGCATCGCGACGCGGCGCGCGGAGCTGGTGCCGATGCGTGTTCCTGCGGGCAGCTCGTCCAGCCGGGCCCCGGCCACCAGGGCGTCGCGGGGGTCGTCTCGGCGCGGAATCGCCGCCATGGTCAGCCGCGGGTCCGCGGCCGTACTGGGCAGATCCTTCAAGGAGTGCACGGCCGCGTCGATGTTGCCGCGCAGTACCTGCTCGCGCAGCGCGCTGACGAACACGCCGGTGTCGCTGTGCTGGCCGTGCGGGGCGGCCGGCGCGTCCCCGGTAGCGGTGATCTTCACGAGTTCGACCTCGCGGCCGACGCCGAACCTCAGCGCGTGTGCCACCATGTCGGCCTGGGCAAGTGCCATCCGGCTCGCGCGGGTACCCAGCCGCAGCGGAGAGCCAGCCAGCTCATCGACCAGATAGGGGAAATCGTCGATCATTGCGCCACCTGGCCAGGGGCAGGCGCTGGCACCGATCGAGGGTGCGCTCGGGTACCACGGTGCAGCCCTTCAAAGGCCGGACGCGGGGCCTCATAGTGTCGTGCCCGGTCACCACGACGTTCCCGCTCAAGATCGTAAAGAGGTGCCACAGCCTTTGCCAGCCAGGCCCGTTCGGCGGCGATGGCTGCATCGTGATCGTGGGGCTGGGCAATTTCGGTATCCGCGAGGTTTGTTGTTGGCGTGTGGGTGCTCGGGGGAGTCTCCGTCGGCGGGGGCGGCGGCTGAGAGCCGCGCTGGTTGGCCGGCGCAGGAGGTTCGTCGGAGTTTTGGTACAGGCCGCTCAGAGTGGCGGTGAAGGGTTCCAGCCAGGATCTCCATTGCTCGCTCATGGCCTGATAGGCGGTGGTGTCGGTGGCCGCGAGAAAACGCAGGTGGCGAAGGCCGTGCAGCAGCACGTCCGCGTCGCGTGGTGTCGGCGCTTCGGCCGGAGGGTGTGGTGCAGGCTTGCCTGCCGCTGCAGCCCAGGTGCGAGTGATCGCAAGAGAGGCCGGCCACCTGGAGGAGAGCGGCTCGTGCGGGTGGTCGCGCACGGCGATGTAGGTCAGGACGACCGCGCCGCCGATGGCCCGCCAGCTGGTCGAGTGCAGGAGCCGGACGAGGTCGCTCACGCCATGGCCGGACAGTAATCGCTGCACGGCGGGATGGGGTTGGCAGTTGATGTCGCCCGTGCGCCATGCGCCGAGTCCACTGATCAACCAGATTCCGTCCTCGTCGGCCATCAGAGGCCAGACTTCGACCCGCACGCTGTGTTTGGCTATTTTGCCGCCGCTACTCTGCTCGGACTCGCTCTCTGACTGATTGTCAAGTTCCATAGTAAGCCAGGTTAGCAACGTCAATCCTGGCGGTCACAGGAGATCGCCGGCCAGATCGCAGACGGCCCGGACCATATGCACCCGCCGGGCCTGATGCTGCCGGTCAGAACACTGGGGGCGACCGCGGGGTGGCCCAGTCGTTGGCCGCGTCCTCGTCGAGGACGCTCGCCGCGACCGGACGGCAGGACCTGCTGGCGGCGGCGCGGCGGGCAAGAGTGTTGCTCATCATCCGCCCGTCGGGGGCATCGCCCCGCACGAACAGACAAGTGCGCCGGAAGCGTGACACCGGCCATCGCTGTGCTCTGGTCTCAGCGTGTAGGGAAGCTCGGCTCCCTTCTCATCAGGCCTTGAGGCGTCGCAACACATTCTGCGGAACGCAACGATCGTTGATCACCGTTCCGCTCCCGGTTCTCCGGTCTCATCCCTTTGAGGGACAGTTGCCCCCTGGAGAAATCGAAACCGAGGATGCGATGCAGTCTGTGCCGAAGAAACCTGGTCGGCCTCCGGTCATTCCCCCGCATACGGTCGTCGAGGCACGCAGCCGAGTACGCGAGGGAACCACGACGGCCGCGCAACTGGCCCGAGAGTGGGGCTATTCCGCGAACATGGTGAGGCATGCCGTGAGGTCGCGTCCCGGATGCGGTGTAAATAGATCACGAGCGTAGGTTCCGTACTGAACCGCCAAGTTCGTACGAAAGAGGTCCCACGCTCGTGACCCGTCGAGTATCGCCTATCCAGGCCATCCGTGCTGAGATCGACGCCCTGTTCACCTCCCATCATGATCTGGTCGAGGTCATCGAGGACGTCGCCCGGCTCGGCGCCCGCCTGATCATCCAGACCGCCGTCGAAGCCGAGGTCGATGCCTTCCTCGGCCGAGCTCGCTACCAGCGCGCCAGCATCGCCTCCGCCTCCGTCGCCGGGGACAGCGGCGACGCAAAAGAGACCGTGGTGCGGCCCGGCCACCGCAACGGCCACTGCCCGACCACGGTCAAGACCACCAGCGGCCCGATCACGGTGGCACGACCCAAGCTGCGCGGCACCACCGAGAAGTTCGCCTCCCGCCTGTTCGGTACCGGCGTCACCCGCACCCACGCACTGGAAACCCTGGTCATCGCCTCCTTCGTGCGTGGCCTGTCCACGCGTGACGTCGAGGGCGCGCTGGCCGACGCGCTCGGCCCCGAAGCCGCGCTGTCCAAGTCCACCGTCTCGACCATCTGCCAGGCCATCGTCGCCGAGTACGACGCCTGGTGCCGCCGCGACCTGACCGGCGTCGAGCTGGACTACCTGTTCCTGGACGCCTCCCACTTTAAGATGCACGAGGCCAGCAGCCGAGCCGAACCGATCCTGGCCGCCTGGGGCATCACCACCGACGGCAAGCCGGTCTTCGTCGGCCTGGCCGCCGCCGGCGCCGAGTCCACCGACGCCTGGGAAGACTTCCTCACCGATCTGGTCGGCCGTGGCCTGCGCCCACCGCTGCTGATCATCTCCGACGGCGCACCTGGCCTGATCAGTGCCGCCGAGCTAGTCTTCCCCGCCTCGCTACGCCAAAGGTGCCTCGTGCACCGCGCCAGGAATGTGGTCGCGAAGGTCTCCTCCGATGACCAGGCCGAGGTGAAAGCCGACTTCTGGAAGATCTTCGACATCAGCGACCTGGGCGAGGACGTCAAGGTCGGCCAGCCGCTGGTCGAACTCGTCCAGCGGCGCATCGATGCCTTCGCCGACACCTGGGGCCGCCGCTATCCGGCGGCGGTCAAGTGCCTGCTGACCGACCGGCAGAGCCTGACCCCGTATCTGCGCTTCCCACTCGAGCACCACAAGCGCGTGCGGCATTCCAACTTCATCGAGCGCACCTTCGGCGAGACCCGCCGCAGGGTCAAGGTCATCGGCCGCTTCCCCGGCGAGACCTCCTGCGTCAGCCTAGTCTGGGCCGTGCTGGACCGCGCCGCCCGGGGCTGGCGCGGCTTCACCAGCACCAGCAAGGGCCTGCGCATCCTGCAGGACCTCCGCCGCGCACTGCTCCACCCGCCCGCACAGCTCCATCCAACCTTGGCACCCGCTACCGAAGCTGCCTAAGATCCACTCACGGCACCTACCTCATCGAGCCTTTTACACCGCTCCGAGGAGTACGCCCAGAGATCTGGAGGTGATCGCTGATGCGGTCATGACCTGATCGGAAGCTCGTCGTCGCCAGCCGGTGCAAGTCCGGTCCGGGTAATCGTCAGGGAGCCCGGTAGCAGGCTGGCGGTCCGGCCTGGAAACGGGCCGGGCCGGAGTCCAGCGTCGAAGGCCCTATTAGGGGAGGCGACTGTGCGGTCCGCAGCGTCAAGCGAAGTCTGCCGCGTCGTTAGTGTGCCCGCCGTGTGCGGGGCAAAGGGAGAGCCGAGCCCGGTCCTTCAGGGCGAAGGCCATGGACGGGGTGAAGATCCTGAAGGTGCAGCCCTTAAGAACTCCCCGGCGTAGAGGACGTGGAACGCGCAGAAGGTGGCGGCGGGAACTGGGGAGGCCCTCCCCGGCCCGGTGGATCTGCGGAAATCCGCCGGAGAAACGGTGTCCTATAACCGGTGAGGAGCCGGGAAATGGACGGCGGGCCGGGAGGGAGTCGGAGGCGGCCATAGTACCGATCGAGCCGGGCGGACAGCATAACTCCCGGGGAGGGAAGGGCCGCTGCTTCGTCCACGCGTGTGCTGGTAAGGAGGGGCCCGGTGAGTGCCCAGGTGGCTAGTCCCACCGTGTCGGGGTCTGTGATGGATCCGGTCCGAGCTTTGCAGCATGCGCTCTACCGGGCGGCCAAGGCCGATCCCGGACGACGCTTCCACGCGCTGCATGACAAGGTCCTCCGCAGGGACGTGATGCGGCGGGCGTGGACCAACGTGCGCCGCAACGACGGCGCGGCCGGCATCGACCGGATCACTCTGGAGATGATCGAGGAGTACGGGGTCGCTCGGCTTCTCGATGAACTGGTCGCGGACCTGAGACAGGGGTGTTGGCGACCGCTGCCGACGCGCCGGGTGTTCATTCCCAAGCCCGGCAGCGCCGAGCGTCGCCCGCTGTCGATCCCCGCGGTGCGCGATCGCATCGTGCAGGCGGCACTGAAGATCGTGCTCGAGCCGGTCTTCGAAGCCGACTTCCACCCGTGCTCGTTCGGGTTTCGGCCCAAACGCGCACCACACGATGCGCTCCAGGTGCTGCTGGATCAATCGTTTCAGGGGCGCCGCTGGGTGGTCGAGACGGACATCGCCAACTGCTTTGAGGCGATTCCGCATGAGAAGTTGATGCAGGCGGTCGAGGAACGCATCTGCGATCAGTCCGTCTTGAAGCTGCTGCGCGCGATCTTGCGGGCGGGAGTGATGCAGGAGGGACAGATCCGGCGATCGGTGACCGGCACCCCGCAGGGCGGAGTCGTCTCTCCGCTGCTGGCCAACATCTACCTGCACCGACTCGATCGGGCATGGCGGCATGAGGCCGATGGGGTACTGGTGCGCTTCGCCGATGACCTGGTGGTGATGTGCCGGACCCGGGGTGAGGCCGAACGCGCGCTGGCGCGGTTGACCGCACTGCTGGCCGACCTCGGACTGCAGCCGAAGGCGGCCAAGACCCGGATCGTGCACCTGACCGAGGGCGGCGAGGGGTTCGACTTCCTCGGTTTCCACCACCGGCTGGTGCGCGCCCGGGGCCGTACTGGAGCCAGGCGCGTCGTCTTCCTCGCCCGTTGGCCCTCACGCAAGGCGGCCCAGCACGCCCGCGATCGGATCCGCCGACTGTCGGATCGGTCCCGGCTGCTGGTGCCGGTCGAGACAATCGTGCAGCAGGTCAATGCCTTCCTGCGCGGCTGGGTCGGGTACTTCCGCTACGGAAACTCCGCCCGCGTCTTCGACAAGATCAGGACTTTCGCCCTCGCGAGGCTGGCGTTATTCCTCGGCAAGAAGCACAAACGGGGGCGCAAGTGGGGCTGGCTTCAGGTCGTCTACACCGACCCCACGCAGCTCGGCCTGATCAACCTCAATGGAGCCGTCGTCGCTCCCAGGCCCTTCCGGCCCTGGCGGGCAACGGCCGAACACCGCCGGTGAAGGACGTCGGAGAGCCGTGTGCGGGAGAACCGCATGCACGGTTCGAAGTGGCGGGAGCTGGAAACGGAGCCAAGAACCTGGTCATGGCCACTGGGGTGGCACACCCGTCCGGGAAACCGGCGGTATCGAAGGCCCCAGGCCCTACCACCGGGAGAAACCACCGCGCCAGCTCCCGACCCTACCGCGACCTGCCGTGAGCGGGGTGACCCACCGCCATCTGAACCCACTATCCACGAGTTGTCCAGCCAGATGACGGCACAGGAGATCGCCACGCGGACAGGGATCAGCAAAAGCACGATCAGCCGCATCCTCAACGGTCAGCGAAGCGGAACAGCGCGGGCGCGCTGACAGCAGCCAGGCACCCTTGATCGCCTTCTACGATTGTCGTCAGGTTGCTTCGAAGGCCGACGTCACTCAGGCGCCGGACCCGGCGGTGCCGTGCGCCACGCCGCGCCTGCCCCCCGTACGTGTCCGTTCGGGAACCGTCGTCCTCGCCCATGAGCGCAACCGCCGCAGGCGCGCACGACATCCGCTGACCTCCACACCGCCTGTGAACCACCCAGCGCCGGCTTCGATTCACTCAGGGACGGCGCGGTGATCGAGAGCCCACTGCAGCACGATCAGACGACTCATGCCGGCTCGCATATCGCCGATCACGAATTCTCGGAGAGCCCAGTGCATGTTGGCGATAGCACTGCCCCACGAGCCCGCGCTGCGTGGTTCCAGCGCGATGACCGCCTGCTCTCCCAGCGAGGGCGCTGGGAGGCTCGGCCCGAAGCTACAGCGGGCCCACCCGCGCAGCACGGGATGCGAGCTGGCGGCCTGCTCCCGCGCCTGAACCTTCGTAAGCCGATCCGGGTCGTCATCCTCCGGTGGCGCCGCCGCTTCCTGCATGCCGCGGAGCCAAGCCGCCGCGGACAACACCGCGTCCGACGCTGTGCGAACGCTCCGGTTCAGAAGCTCCTGAGTGAGCGCGGTGGTGCCGGTGGGCTCATAGCGGTCGGTGTCGTTCGCGCCCTCGAGCCAGTAGCGGACGTGCGACGCCAGATCCCTTGTGGCCAAAGCGGCAAACTTGCGCAGTAGCGACCGGATGAAGGCCGTCGGCATCCTCCAGGTCGGCGATCCCATCCTGGCCGCCGTCGCCACGCCGTTCGATCTGCCCGCCGAGGCCGACCAAGCCCGCGCAGTGGTCGCCGCGCTGTTCGCCGCGCTGCAGCGGGTCCGCGAACTCCACGTCTTCGCCAAGGGCGTGGGGCTGGCCGCGCCGCAGATCGGCATCGGCCGGGCCGCCGCCATCGTCATCCCGCCCGACCCCGACGCTGACGACGCGATCGTGCTGCTCAACCCCCGCATCATCAGCGCCTGCGCCGAGACCGCCGAGCAGTACGAGGGCTGCCTGTCCTTCTTCGACGTGCGCGGCCTGGTCCCCCGGCCGCTCACCCTGGAAGTGGAGCACACCACCCTGGACGGGCAGACGAAGACCACCGCGTTCCCGTACGGGCTGGCCCGCCTCGTCGCGCATGAGATCGACCATCTCGCGGGTCGGCTGTACACCAGCCGGATGCGCGAGGGCGTCAAGCCCCTCCCGGTGGAGGAGTATCGCGGCATCGGCCAGCCCTGGAAGCGTTCCTGACCGCCCGAGGGCCCCGGTTCCCCGCTATGACACGTTGAGATCGGGAAGCCACAAGGGGGCGAGGGCAGGGGCATCCTGGGGCTGGTCGAGATGGTATTTACATCTGCCGCCACCCGTGGGCACGACGCAGATCTTTCCCTTCCTCGTTGTGCCGCCGCACTGCACCTCGGGGTCGTGGACATGGCACAGCCCTGAAGGGCGAGCGTCGATGGAGCACGGCTGGCCTTCCTTGGTCGTGGCCCGGCACCGAGCGGCAGGCGCAACGTCCGCAGCTGCCGCGGCCGCCTTCTCGGGCGCCGGTGGCTGTTGCAGCGCCATGGCCATTTTGGAGTAGAGCCGCCGTCCGGTCGGTCCTGCGAGGCGGTAGGGGGTGGCGATCTCGACCAGGGCCACCGGCGCCGGTACGGGGCGCGTGCCGGGTTCTCCCCAGCGCACCCAGACAGGCACGACGCCGGCTTGGGCTTCGGCCAGTAACTTGCGAAGGGACCATGGCTTATCGTGCTGGTCGATCTCGATGGCGATCGGCGGGCCGTCCAGGCGCTCGCAGACGACGTCCAGATATCCCGGACGGTCCGGGTGCGCGCCGGGTAATCCGGCCAGGCTGGGCACCTCGCACCGCACCCGCCATTGATGGCCGACGCCCCAGGCGACGATGGCGCGCGTCAACTCGGAGGTGACCCGGGCCGCAGACCAGTCGGTGAAGGCCATCGGTGCCAGCCAGCGCGACAGCGACTGCCCGGCCCGCTGAGCTCGCAACGCGATCTCCACAAGGAGACATGTTCCCCTCAGGGCTGTCCCCGACGCCGCTCGGCGGGATGTCGCCCGGTCGAGCTGGGCTGGGGGCTGCAGTGTCAGGACGAACTGCCCACGCCGCCCGCGCAGTTCCCGTATGCGTCCGTCGGCGCGTCATCGATGGGTCGAGGCGATCGTCACGTTCAATGAGGGGACAGGGGCGCCGGTTATCTGCGGGCCTGCCGTCAGAGCCTCCTGGTTCGACGTCCGGTTGATCTCATCGGCGGGTTGTGGTGACCTCGCCGCGTCGTTGAGGGCTTGGGCGTCGACGATCGGTCTGCCGCTGAAGGCGCGCCGCATCGAACCGGAACAGGCGCACCTAGCCGAGCTCCCCCAGGACGTGCGGGTGACCTCGTCGCGGTGCTGCGGCTGATCGACATTGCCCGCCGCCAGCGAGTGGCCAGCAGCACCGCAGCACCGACTCAGGCGACTCGCCCATGCGGCGCGTCCGGCTGGACGTCGCGTACGGCCACATCCTGCTGTCCGACGCCGTCACCATGGAAGATGGACTCCACGTCCTCGACCGCGCCGCCGCCCTGGCCACCCGGGTGGGCCTGACCCACCAGCTGCGCGCCATCGAGAGCATCCGGCCCACACCCCGCCAGGCCGCCGGGCCGACGGCGACCGCGACCAGGAAGAGGAATCCGTGGCGAGCGACACCACCGCAGCTCACACGATTAGCGACCACGAACGCCGACAGGCGCTGCTCATCTGGGACTACCACCAGATGCGCCACCCGATCCGGCCGTGCGAGGCCGCGATCGGGCTCGGCAGCCACGACCTCGGCGTGGCCGACACCGCCGTCGATCTCTACCGGGCCGGCCTCTTTCCTGTCCTGGTGTTCTCGGGCGGTAACAGCCCCACCACCAAGGCACGCTTCCCGCGCGGCGAGGCCGTCCACTTCCGCGAGCGGGCCATCGAACGCGGCCTGCCGCCCGAGGCGGTCCTGCTGGAGCCGCACGCGGGCAACACCGGCCAGAACCTCACCTACTCCCGGCGCGTCCTGGCCGAGGCCGGGATCACCCCCGCCAGCGTGCTGCTGATCTCCAAGCCGTACATGGAACGCCGCTCCTACGCCACCGCCCGCCAGGTATGGCCCGAGACCAAGGCGATCTGCGCCTCCGAGCCGCTGGAATTCGACGCCTACCTCGCCTCGATCGGCGACGCCCGGCTCGTGCTCGACATGCTCGTCGGCGACCTGCAGCGCATCATCGAATACCCCAAGCACGGCTTCGCCATCGAGCAGGACGTCCCAGGAGACGTTTATGACGCCTACGTGGCTCTCATCCGCGCCGGCTACGACAGCCGCCTCCTGGCAACCTGACCCGCCCACCGGCAACGACCGCGTGGTGGCCATCTACCAGCCGAACCTCTTTCCCGGCTGAGCTCGCTGGCCAAACTGTTCGCGGCCGACCGCTGGATCAACGAGGCGCTCGTCGGCGCACTTCATCAGGCGCAGCTGGAAAACCGTCGACTTCATCAGCAACTGGCGGATGTCGGTCCACGGCTGCTCACTAGCCGGGCCACCTGACACCAGTGCTCGCCGGACCAGGGCCCGTTACCTGCTGGGGAGAGCATCAGGGCCAAGACGAGCCGCCAGTTTGGCAAGGAAGCGCGCAAGGCCCGGGTCGAACACCCCGGCAGGCCACGCGGTCCGGTCATCGATCGGAACCCAGAGCACCTCGCCGAACTCCCGCTCATCGGGCACCATTGGGCCGTCCCGGTCAGTCTCGAAGACGAACCAGAGCGTGACATCTGTATGGGAATCCGCGCCGCGGGTCTGGGTGACCGTCAGAAAGAACGGGTCGTCGCCGAACTCCGGGTGAAAGGCAGGAGCGATCTGCAGTTCCTCTGCCAGTTCGCGGACCACAGACGCACGCGGATCCTCAAGATCATCGACATGGCCGCCAGGGAACAACCAAGCCTGTGCCAGTACATGCCAAACGATCATGATTGACCGCGTCGGCGCGTCGATCAGGACGGAATACACGGCCAGGTGCTGCGGCGGGGTGGCGGGCTTGGCCGTACGGAACAGCGGATGACCGGCATCGATCCAATCGAGCATCCACCGCTGGTCGGCGGACTCGCGCTCGTCATACGGCGCGACGGCCTGAACGAGATCTCGAACAACTAGCCGCGGGCCAAGCTGCCTGCCAGACATCGGACACCTTCCGCTGATGGACGATCTGGTGAACCTCCAGCCCCTTCACGCTCACCAGTGCAGGCACCCTACCGACCACAGGCCACCGCACGCCCGGCCATCAGCAGGACTCGTCCACCGGCGAGTCGGCGACGCGCGATCGGGCACCTCCGAGGTGGCGTCCTTCAGCCGGGCCCGGTCAACAGGTCAGACCCGGCCTGGCCGATCGCCCGCGCGATGTAGGGGCCGACCAGGCGCTCGGCCTCGGCCAGCGGGTACCAAGCGGCGCCGAGAACCTCGGACTCCTGGATGTCGCCCACGTCCGCATTCGTCGTCACGAACGCGTAGCCGATGTCGAGGTGATGGTGAGCGGGCTCATCCTTGTCCGGCCGCGCCGGTACGCGACCGTAGTCGACGTACACCGGGATCTGCGACGCTGGGGCGATCTGATCGGGATCGACACCTGTTTCTTCGACCAGCTCGCGCATCGCGGCGCCGAGCAGCGTGGTGTCGGCGACCTCGATATGACCGCCGGGCTGCAAGAGAAGCCCGTACGCACGATGATCCACGAGGAGAACCTCGCTATCGCCGCGGGTCAGGAGCGCACCGACGGTCACATGCATGGGGAACGTCCGGCGTGAGGAGAAGCGGCGGCCCTTCGCCAGTAGGCTCAGCGGCTCCTCTAGCGCCTCAGCCTCCTCGGGGTGCCGTGAGAGGTATGTGGACAGGGCTGCGGATATGTCCGCGTCACTGATAGGCATCGGCGACCTCCACATCCACCCGCGAGCCCCACCCGGCAGGAGCCCCTGAATCGCCGCGGGATGCAACGAGACGGCCGCTTCGCACAGCGGGCAGCCGAGAGGAATCGCACTCTACAAGGGCGGGGGCAGGCACGGGCGGGGATTCAGCCGCCAGGACCAGCCGCCTGCCCGTCGACCGGAGGAAGCAGACGCTCTTCCCTGGCTCTGGCGCCCCTGATCACCAGCAACTATCCGGCGACCAGACCACGAACCTCCTCAGCGCATCCCCATGACAAGGTGGCACCCGGCCCTCCATGCCCGTAGTTGTGCGCGATCACCGTCCGTCCTCCCTCACCTCGGCCTCCACGCGGACCGCAGCGCAGGTCCTGGGGCACCGCGCCAGAATGCCGGCCACCACCGCAGCGTCATGAGAGAGGTCGCCATCGCCGTCGACGGCGGTGCCGCCCAGAACGACATCGAACGGAGTCACCGGCACGTCCGCAGGCGTCAACGCCTCAAAGTCGATCACCGCCCAGGTGGGCTCCGCCAGATCTCCGCTTGCCAGCGAGCACACACTTCCCTCCCGCCGCCAAGCCCTGCGTCTGCTTCACACGCTAGGCCCAACCACTCGAGCCACGCCTCCTCCTTCGGTGGAGGCTGAGGTGACAGGCTCGGTCCATGCAGATCTTTCTGTCGCACAACCACCAGGACAAGCCACGCGTACAGCCGCTCGCTGCGCAACTACAGCTTGCCGGCGCCGAACGTCTGGCTCGACGAGTGGAACATCCAGCCCGGCGAATCGATCCCCGGCGCGGTGAACGCCGCCCTGGGCCTGGCCAACCCCGTCCTGATCATGTGGTCGCAGAACGCGAAGAGATCACGCTCGGTGGAAGCCGAGATGAACTCGACCTTCGCCCGGTATCTCCGAGACGGATCCGTCCAACCCGTCCTGGTCCGGCTCGACGACACCAACCCTCCGGATCTCCTCGCGGACGGCCTGTGGGTGGACATGCCCGAGGGAACCAGCCCCGAGAACGTGGTCCGGAAGATCATGGGCTACGAAACGCGGGAGGCGTTCATCCGCGCGGTCCAGCAGGCCATCGGCGAAACCGAGCTCCGGTTCGAGTACTTCCCCGGCTTCGGCGTCGCCGTCGGATGCCCACGGTGCGGAGCCGACGTCGAGCAGCTCGAATACATCGAACACGTCGATTACGTGCGGGACGACCGCTACGCGGGCGTGATCTGCCAAGGGTGCGGTTGGAGCGACGGCGGCGAGGTCTGACCCGTGCTCGCGTGGATTCAAGCCTGAGGATGAACGACAACGCCGCCTGGCGCCCGTCGGCCATCCGCTCCACCCGAGGTGGCGCATGGAGAGCCTCCCGACTGGAGCTCCTATTCACGACAGATGCCTCGCGCAGGCACTCCTGAAATGTCCCGATGCTCCGCGTGAATTCTCGTCCGGCCATACCAATCTGCCGGTAGAAACACGATCGTGTCCATCAGCAGCTCGCCACCGCGCATCCACTCCGCCGCACGCCCGGGCTTCGCCGACAGCCCGAACGAGGACCTCATCATCGTGTTGCCGGACGCGATCATCGTGCTGGACGGCGCCACCTCCGTCGAGCACGGACCCGGCAGCGGCGGCTGGTACGCCGGCGTCCTCGGCTACGCCCTGGCCCGGCGGCTGCCCTCGCCCGGACGCTCGCTGTCTCATGTGCTGGCCGACGCGATCGCCGGCATCGTCCGCACCCATCAGCTCCAGCCCGGCCGCTCCCCTTCCGCCGCGCTCACCCTGGCCCGCTGGTACGACGACCGTGTCGACGCCCTCGTGCTCTGCGACACCACCCTGGCCGCCCTCGACGCCGACGGTCAGACCGCGCTGCTGCATGATGATCGGCTGCACCGCATCGACAACCCCGTGCGCGCCGCATACCTGCGCGCCATAGCAGACGGCGCCCCGTTCGATTCCGAGCGGCTGCGGGAGATGCAGGCGATCACCCGCGCCACCGCAACCGGGACGGCGGCTACTGGGTCGCCGAGGCCATCCCCGACGCCGCCTTCCACGCCCTCTGCCGCAACTGGCCGCGCGAGCAGGTGCGCGCGCTGGCCCTGGCCACCGACGGGGCCGCCAGCGTCGTCACGCCCTACCGGGTGATCGGCGGATGGCCCCAGCTCGTCGCCGCCGTCCTCGCGCACGGCCCCGAGAGCGTCCTCGACGCCGCCCACCAGGCCGCGGCCACCGGCGACCCGCGGGCCCGCCGGTGGCCGCGGTACAAGGCCCACGACGACAAGGCGCTGGCCGTCGTCGACTTCACCACCCCTTCGGGAACACCTTCATGAGCAGCCAGCCCCTCCCGGGCGCCGGATTCTCCCGGCACTCCGTCAGCGTCGCAGGCGCCGTCATACGCCCCGACGGCCGACTCCTGGCCATCCGCCGCCGCGACAACGACGCGTGGCAGCCACCCGGCGGCGTCCTCGAACTCGCCGAGAGCCCGCAGGACGGGGTCCGCCGTGAGGTGGCAGAGGAAACCGGGCTCATCGTGGAGCCCGAGGCGCTGACCGGCGTGTACAAGAACATGACGGCCGGGGTGATCGCGCTCGTCTTCCGCTGCCACGTCGTCGGCGGTCGCGTCCGTTCCACCGATGAGGCCGTCGAGGTCGCCTGGCTCACCTGCCACGAGGTCAGCGGGCTCATGAGCGAGGCCTTCGCCATCCGTCTCCTGGACGCCGTGGGTTTCCAGGGCGCACCGGCGGTCCGCGTGCATGACGGGGTTCGCCTGCTCGCCTGAGACCCCGGGCCCGGCCCCGAGCGGAGCTTCGTCGCTGGCGTCCTGCTCCGGCCGCTGCGGTTGTCACCGCCCGGGGAAGCCGTCGCGGCGTTTGCGGCTGATCGCCGCCCGCGGGTAGGTCAGCCCGAGAAATGCGGTGGGCGGGTCGTTGAGGTAGTCGCCCCACACGCAGCCCGCAGGGTGAGGGCAGGTCTCCACCCAGGTGTTGCAGTGCCGGCATAGGAGCGCACGCACCAGGAGCGTGTCCGGGTTGTGGTCGACGAACACGCCTGTCCGGCTCCCGCAGGCGTGACAGGCCGGGCCCAAGGCCTCGATGAGAGCGCGGATGATCGGGCCCAGGATCTTGCCCTGGAAGGGGGGCCATCGGCCGTCGTCCTGGCTGGCCGCGCACCGCTCGCGCCGCCTGATCGCCGCCGGATCCGCCTCGATCTCCAGGGGACGCACCGGCCAGCGGACGTCCAGGGTTCCCCACACACCTTCCTGGAGCTCGGTGCCGTACGGCGGGTTGACCCGGTAGCTCTGCTCGTCGGCGGTCCACCACGTGCACCACTGCTCGTGCGGTAAGGTCCCGGCCGGCGGCTTCTTCCTCCCCGGCCACGGGTGAGAGCAGATGTAGTGGCCGTCCAGCAGCAGGTGATAGCGGCTGTCATCGCCGAGCACCGCGACCGACGAGCCAGGCTTGGCGGTCCCGCCCAGCACCCGGCACGGCCGTCCGACGCGCTCGGCCACCAGCGCGGCCAACGCCACCGGATCGTCGGTCTGGGCCTCCCAGGCCAGCCGGTACAGCAGGAGGGCGCGGCGATGCTCAGGCATGTCCTGCGGCCCCAGCCAGGCGATCACGACGCCACCGCAGCAGCGCTCATAGCGAGCGGGCGCCAGTCTCGACGGCGGGCGCCGCGCGGCTGGTGCGGCTCACGGCGAGGTCACCGGCACGCCGGGCCCGCGCGGCGGCCGCGGCGCCTGAGACTTCAGCAAGGCCATGGCTTTGCTGTGCAGCTCGTCGCGGATGTAGGTCGGCCCGCTGAGCCCGTCGGCGCGGGCGATCAGGAACCGCGCCACCACCTGCTTGCGCGCGGCCGCCGAACTCTTGGCCAGATACTCGGGGTCTGCCACGAGGTCGGCGGCCAGCTCGTCGAGCCGGTCGCCGAGCGCCGCATAGTGCCTCACGGCCAGCTCGTCGGCTTGGTCAGTCGCCGCGCGGATCGCCTGCCACTCGAGACCGTCGGGGAAGTCCGCCGGCACCTGGCCCGCCGAGCACGCCGCGAAGATCGCCGAGAACAACTGGGTGGTCGCCAACGCCCCCGGCCGCTCATCGGCCCTCTCACCTGCCAGGGCGACTTCCGGTGCGGCATCTTTTACGCTGCCGGGCCGCTCACCGACGACGCCCTTGTCGAGAGCTGGCGCCGCGACGATGCGACCCTGCTGACTCCCGTCACCGGCGCCGAAGTCGCCGCCAGGATGCGGGCGCGCTGCCAGGAGGAGGGCTACCTCCTGGAGGAGATCGTCGAAGACGGCCTTGCCGAAAGTCTCGCCGAGAGCCTGGACCTGCCGTGGATGGAGGAGTGGCTTCCGCTGCTTACGCGCACGTACGGCACCGCCGTCGTCGCCGCGCTCGCACCCGACTTCCCGCGGCTCGCCAGCCCGACCGCCGCCGAAGACGTCGCCGCGGCCATCGACCGGATCCACGACAAGCCCGCCACCCAGATCTTCGAGGTGATCCTCGACAGCGTCGGCAACTGGCGCCTGCATGCCGACATCCGCCAGCCCGGCCGCGGCCGCGTCCGCGTCGCCTGCTGCACCATCCAGCAGCCAACCCCCGAGCACCAGGCCCGCGAGGACCGGCTCAACGACCTCATCCGAGACCTCTGAGAGGAGGCGCCCCCGATGGCGATCATCTGGAAGCCGTTCCCCGTCTGCGACGGCCCCGGCTGCGACGCGCTCATCGAGGGCGGCCCCGGTTACGGCCGCACGTACTGGCCGCCGGAGATCGCCGGCGCGCTACACCGCGCTGCTGAGCCGAACCGAAGGAGGCGAATCCATGGGTGCGTTCGACCCGCCCACGCCGTGCACGCGCCGGCACTGGCACTGCGGCCCTGAGTGCGGGACCGTCAGCGGCCACTTCCCCGTGGACGCCGCTTCCTTCGTGGAAGAAGCCGGATACAACCCCCAGGACCATCCCAAGCTCGTCATCGAGCTCGACTTCGCGCTCCGCGAAGCGGTGGTCGACACCGCAGCCGAAGTCATGCGGGAGCACGGGCTGAAGCCAGCCTCCGACCTAGACGCGCCGATCCACACCCCGACAGGCGACAGCACCGACAACGGGGGAAGCCCATCATGACCACGACGAAGTCCACCCTCATTCAGAGGCTCGCCGACCTGTTCAACCCGCGCCGGCCGGCCCGTAAAAGTAGCGACGTTCGTCATCCCGACGCACCTGTCCAAGCTGCGCTACCGGGTTCATCTGAAGGACTAAGCCACATCCACGACTTGCACAGATCAACGGGCCGGCCCTGGCGGCGAGGCCGCCATCCAGGACAGCATGCAGCCTGGCAACAGCTCGAAACAGGGTGTCTGCCCCTTGTGCGCGATGCCCCAACAGCCTCATGAGACGGAATAGGCTCATGCGGTACATCTGGCCGGGGCGAGAGGCAAGGGGAACGGGTGAGCAAGTCCTTCGTGCATCTGCATGTGCACACCGAATACAGCATGCTGGACGGCGCGGCCAAGTTGAAGCCGCTGTTCAAAGAAGCTGAACGGCTGGACATGCCGGCGATAGCCATGAGCGACCACGGCAACATGTTCGGTGCGTACGAGTTCCAGAAAGTCGCGTCGGGCTCACCGGTCAAACCGATCATCGGCATTGAATCGTATGTGGCCCCGCACAGCCGGTTTGTGAAGAAGCCGGTGTTCTGGGGGCAGCGTGCTGAGACTGGCGTGGCGGACGGCGAGGGCGGCAAGGACGTCTCCGGCGGCGGCCGGTTCACCCATATGACCATGTGGGCCAAGGACGCGGATGGGCTGCGCAACCTGTTCCGGCTGTCGTCCCTGGCGTCGTTCGAGGGCTACTACTCTAAGCCGCGCATGGATCAGGACCTGATCTCGCAGTATGCGTCCGGAATCATCGCCACGACCGGCTGCCCGTCCGGCGCGGTGCAGACCCGGATCCGGCTCGGCCAGTACGACGAAGCCGTCAAGGTCGCCGCTGAGTACCAGGAGATCTTCGGTAAGGAGAACTACTTCCTGGAGCTGATGGACCACGGCATCAGCATCGAGCGGGAAGTTCGGGAAGACCTGCTGAGGCTGGCCAAGCAGCTCAACATCCCGCTGCTGGTCACCAACGACTCCCACTACGTGACCGAGGACCAGGCGGACGCCCACGACAGCCTCCTGTGTGTCGGCGTGGGCAAGAACAAGGACGACCCGAACCGGTTCCGCTTCAACGGCTCCGGCTACTACCTCAAGTCCGCCGACGAGATGTACGCCCTGTTCCCCGAGCTTCCCGAGGGGTGCGACAACACGCTGCTCGTGGCCGAGATGGTCGGCGACTACAGTGACGTCTTCCGCCAGGTGGACCGGATGCCTGACTACCCGGACGTACCTGAGGGAGAAACGCAGGAATCGTGGCTGCGCAAGGAAGTTGAGCGCGGCCTCGTCATGCGGTACGGCGACCCCGTCCCCGCCGAGGTGATGGAGCGGTACGAGACCGAGATGAAGGTCATCGGCCCGATGGGGTTCTCCTCCTACTTCCTCGTCGTGGCCGACATCTGCAAGTACGCCCGCGACAACGGCATCCCGGTCGGGCCCGGCCGTGGCAGCGCCACCGGCTCGATCGTGGCCTACGCCACCCGCATCACCGAGCTCGACCCGCTGGAGCACGGCCTGCTGTTCGAGCGCTTCCTCAACCCGGAGCGGATCAACCCGCCGGACGTCGACCTCGACTTCGACGACCGCCAGCGCGACCGCATGGTGGCCTACGTCACCCAGAAGTACGGCAGCGAGTACACCGCCCAGGTCAACACGTTCGGCACGATCAAGGCCAAGGCCGCGGTGAAGGACGCGAGCCGGATCCTCGGCTACCCGTTCGCGATGGGCGACAAGATCACTAAGGCGATGCCGCCGGACGTCATGGGCAAGGGCGTCCCTCTCGCGGACATGTTCAACGAGGATCACCCCCGCTACAACGAGGGCACCGAACTCCGCGCCCTGTACGAGAACGACCCCGACGTCAAGAAGGTCATCGACACCGGCCGCGGCATCGAAGGGCTGATCCGCGGCACCGGCGTGCACGCCGCCGCCGTCATCCTGTCCTCGACACCGCTGCTCGACCTCATCCCCATGCACATGCGGGACAAGGACGGCGTGGTCATCACAGGATTCGACTACCCGTCCTGCGAGGACATGGGCCTGGTCAAGATGGACTTCCTGGGGCTGCGGAACCTGGGCATCATCGACCACGCCATAAAGATCATCAAGCAGAACCGCGGCATCGAACTCGACACCCTGACGATGCCGCTCGATGACACCAAGACCTACCAGCTCCTGGCCCGCGGCGACACGCTGGGCGTCTTCCAGCTCGACGGCGGCCCCATGCGGCAGCTCCTGAAGCTGATGGAGCCGACCCGGTTCGAGGACATCGCCGCCGTGCTCGCCCTGTACCGGCCGGGCCCGATGGCGGCCAACGCGCACACCAACTACGCCCACCGCAAGAACGGCCGCCAGGACATCGAGCCGATCCACCCGGAGCTCAAGGAGGCGCTCGAACCGATCCTCGGCCCCACCTTCCACCTGCTCGTCTACCAGGAGCAGATCATGGCCGTCGCCCGCGAGCTCGCCGGCTACTCCCTCGGCGGCGCCGACCTGCTGCGCCGCGCCATGGGCAAGAAGAAGCCCGAGATCCTGGCCAAGGAGTTCGCCAACTTCCAGCAAGGCATGCGCGGCAACGGCTACAGCGACGAGGCGATTCAGGCGCTGTGGGACGTCATGCTGCCGTTCTCCGGGTACGCGTTCAACAAGTCACACACCGCCGGCTACGGCCTCGTCGCTTACTGGACCGCGTACCTGAAGGCCAACTACCCCGCCGAGTACATGGCCGCCCTGCTCACGTCGGTGGGCGACGACAAGGACAAGGCGGCCGTCTACCTGGCCGAATGCCGCAAGATGGGCATCCAGGTGCTCCCGCCCGACGTCAACGACTCCCAGCTCGACTTCGTCGCGGTCGGCGACACCCAGGTGCGGTTCGGCATGGGCGCGGTCCGCAACGTCGGGGAGAATGTCGTCGACGGGATCGTCAAGGCCCGCATAGAGAAGGGCCGCTTCACCGACTTCAACGACTTCCTGGGCAAGGTGCCGCTGACCGCCTGCAACAAGCGGGTCATCGAATCGCTGATCAAGGCGGGCGCGTACGACTCCCTCGAACATCCGCGCAAGGGCCTGCTCATGATTCACGAGCAGGCCGTCGAGTCCGTCATCGACATCAAGAAGAACGAGGCACACGGCCAGGACTCGCTGTTCGGCGGGATTGACGACACCGGCGACGACACCGCGTTCATGATCGCCATCCCGGACATGGAGTGGGACAAGAAGACCAAGCTCGACTTCGAGCGGGAGATGCTCGGCCTGTACGTGTCCGACCACCCGCTGGCCGGCACCGAACGGCTGCTGGCCCGCAACCGCGACACCACGATCGCCGACCTGCTGGACAGCGGCCGTGACGACCGCGGCGACGTCCGGGTGTCCGGCCTCATCACCAAGGTGGACAGGAGAGTCAACAAGGCGGGTAACACGTGGGCGATCATCACGGTCGAGGACATGGACGCTGCCGTTGAATGCCTGTTCTTCCCACGCAACTACGAGCTGTACGGGCCCGAGTTGCGGCCCGACATCGTGGTCTCGGTGGGCGGCCAGGTCAACAACCGGGACGGCGCCATCAGCGTCTTCGCCCAAGACTTGACGCTTATCGACGTGTCCGGGGTCAACAGCGACTCCGGGCATCCCGTCACGATCCAGGTACGGGAGGAACGTCTCACGCAGCAGGTCGTGGAGGAGCTTCGCAACGTGCTGAAACTGCATCAGGGCAGCGTGCCGTTGCGGATCAACGTGCGGAAGGTGACTGGGAAGACCGTGGTGTGCGCCGTGCCGGAGTTCTCGGTCAACGCTGAACCGAGCTTCGCCGCTGACGTCAAGCAGTTGTTCGGGCCGGAAGCGATCTCCCTGTGACCAAGCGGCGGATCGACATCATCACCGCGCAGGAGCCGCCGACGTGCCCGCGCTGCCTCGCGGAAGGGCTGCTGCTCGCGCGAGTGCCGTACGGCTGGGCCAACGCCTCCGGCGATCCCGTGGACGGCCAGACTGGTGTCGTGCTGTGCGCGGCGTGCGACGCGCAGGCGCCGCACGCCGCTCCGCTGATCACGTGGTTCCACGTGAACGGCAACGTAGAGAACGAGACCAGCGAGGAGTTCGTCCGGCTGCTGGTGGCATGGGCCGAGAATGCATCCGTTCCGCCTTTGGATGAAGGCAGGTTGGACGAGGAGATCAGCCTCTGGCGCAGCGGAAGCCTCTGACCCCCGGCGCCGGGTAGCCTACGCAGACAGGAGCCCCGCCCCCGGGAGGATACTGGGGGCGGGGCTTACGAACTGTTGAGCACGCCCATGTCTCTGTGTCGTCAGGGCCTCATCAGCCCGTCACAGACACCGGGCATGGGCTTCGGTCAGGAAGCGGCTGAGCTGAGCGTGGTGGTGGTGTCAGCCCGCAGCGCCCAGTTGTTCTGCATCCCCATGTCGCACGGCGTTTCGGGGATGAGCAGGCCCTTGCTGACCACGTCGAGGTAGTGGCCTACCTCCTGCTGCTCCAGGCCAAGGCCCAGTGCTGGCCCTTCGAGCCGCAGGCTCGCTGCGGCCCGTTCATTGGGTAGGGACATGTGCCTCTCCTAACTTTGTCGAGGCCCGGCCTTGCCGCCGAGCCGTCACGGCGTACATGGCCTCCTTTCTGTTTCTGGGCTCGGCGTTGTCACCGGGCCGTGGCGAAAGCGACCAGCGAGTACTGGCCGCGGGCGAGAGGGACCACCGCCCAGGTCGTCCACCCAGGCGCCGCGACGTGAGCGCCGGGAACGGGCCGGACCATGAGCTGCCGTCCCCATGGCAGCCCCGGCATGGCGGTCTGCGAGCTGGCGTTGCGCGGGTCGGGGAAGGCCAGCGCGCCCGATTCGGTGTTGGGGGGCGCTTCAGAGCAGGCCAGGAAGCACCAGGCGACGATCCGCGCGGGGTGGGAGATCATCGGGTCGTCGTAGCCCGCCTGCCAGAGTTGCACGGTGAGATCGAGGTCGAGCACCGGCGGTTCGTCGTGGGCTTCGGCGATGGCGTTCATCGAGGCGAGGAACTCCACGCGAAGAGGCTCGGCGTCGGCGATGACCTGGTCGATGGGGATCTCCTCGACGGGGATGCTGCCGGTGCCGAGGCCGGCGGGCAGCACGTAGTGGAGGATGCCGGTCACGTCGATGTGGTCCACGACGATGGCGGTTCCCCAGTGGCTGGTGACCGTCTGGCTGGGGAGCGTGGCGGTACTCACAGGGTGCCTCCAGCGGGGGTGCCGACGCGGGTGAACGCCTTGTCGTAAGCCACGTTCCAGGCGATGCAGATGCGCAGGCCGGAGCCCGTGGCCGTGGATCGGACCTGGTGGGTAAGCCAACCGGGGAAGGCGACGATCCGGCCTGGCACGGGCTCGAACCGCACCGGGCCGGGGCTCGCCTGGCGGGAGACAGCGGACGGCCGCGGATCGAGGAGTTGCAGGTAGCCGGCGTCGCCTTCGGCGCCCACGGGGGTGGGGTTGTCGACGTAGTAGACCCCTGACCAGTTGCAGTCGTGGTGGCTGTGTGGGCGCAGGCTCCCGCCACTGCGGTAGACCACCGCCCATCCTTCGGCGAGGATCTTGGGTGTCACCTCTTTGGCGGCGTCGCCCAGCACCGCGATGGTGAGTTCGTTGACGGCCTCCATGATCAGGGATTTCACCCAGTCGATGGAGGGGTGGTCCCACAGCAGGATGTCTTCGGAGGACTTGATGGCGTCGATGCCGCCGAAGTTCGCCGCGGCGTCGTCTTCCTTCTCAGCTGCCAGGATCAGCTCGCGAAGGATCTTGTTGTGTTCGTCGGCGTCCGGGTGGTCTTTGCTGTAGACGGGGGTTCGCCAGTTCATCATCACCTGCCGGGTGGGCTGGCGAACGGCGGGTTCGGTCGTGGTCATAGAGCCTCCTTGATCCTCTGGGCGATGGCCCAGCCGGCGTCGGTCAGGTCGGGAACCTCCAGCAGGGCGAGGCACCCTGCGCCGTACTCGCGCAGTGCGCTGATCCGCTCCTCGGCGTCGTTGGATGTGGCCTGGTAGAGCCGGATGAGGGTGGCAGCGACGTGCGCGGCCCCCAACACTTCTGCGGGCGGACGATGGGATGTGCCGGATGGGAGCGTGAACCGCCGTTCGGTGTGCTGCCCCAGCGCCCAGATCTCCTGAATCAGGTAGATCCACTGATGGGCCAGCTCGTGCACGATCTGCTCGGCGAGTTCGCTCGGGCTGGCGAACGCTTCTGCGCTGAGCAGCACGTGCTGCGGCCATGCCCGTGAGGAAGCCGAAATCGCTCCGCTCGGTGGGTACAGCAGCGCGAACCTGGTCGGCAAGTCCAGGAGGAGCTTCCAGTCGGGGATGGTTGCGGCTACGTACTCCAGAGAGGCCTTCACCTGCCCTTTACGGGCGGCACCGAGAGGCACCGCGGGGATCGGCCGGTCGGTGTCGACCAGCATTACCGCTCGAGATGGGCTCAACCACAGCTCCGCCTGGTCCGCCGATACCTCGTCGGCCAGGTCGGCACGCTGCCCGGCGACGTGCCGAGCCGCAGCGACGGCGGCCAGCAGCCGCCGGGCAGCGAAGCCGTCGTCCAAGAACGGCACGCCGTCCAGCTCAGTGATCGGGTCTGCCAGAGTCGTCACCTGTGAACCTCCTCTTTCAGATGGCGGGTGGTCAGACAGGGATGGGAACACAGCGCCTCGTCGTCCAGGCCGATGGCCAGTACGGCGACGCCGGCGCGACGCCCGGTCTGCAGACACGGCAGCGGCCAGTCGGCTTGCGGGTCCGGCGTGAAGTACACCTCGGGCGGATCCGGCATACGGGCCAGTACCTGTGGACCGCACACCAGGTCGCCGTAGGTGTCGTAGCCGAATCGCGGATGGCCCACGTCGAAGTCGTGGATCAGCACGACGCCGCGCGTGATTGCGGCCAGTTCGCGCTCCAGCGGCCAGTCTGGAGCCCAGTGGGCGTCGAGGAAGAACAGCGTGCGTTGGTGGGCGGCATTCGCGCGTGCGACCAGGAGCGGCGAGTCGAGACAGGTCACGTGCGCGTTGGACAAGCCAGCGAGGCGCTGTCGGGTAAAGGCGACGTGCGCCTGCGTGATGTCGCAGGCGTGCACGGGCAAGTCCGGATAGCGGTGCGCGAGGTAGTCGGTGGTGTCGCCGAGATAACAGCCGGTCTCAACGATCGCGTCACACTCGAAGGCGCTCAACAGGTCGTCCACCAGCAGCGCCACGGTGATGTCGAACCCGAACGGTCCGCCGCCATCGGATAAGCCGGCCTGGCCAGCCCGGACTGTGGTGTAGAAGACGCCGAAGGTGCGCTCTACTTGGGCTTGCGGCCAACCAGTGAGGTTGTGCGGTGGGAACGGCTGCATCTCGTTGGCTCCAGAGGGTGAGGCTCATCGTCACTGGGCGCCGCGGCACGGGGCCCGTGGACACGCACCGGTGCGCGCATATTGGGGCGGTGCCGGCGGTGTGCGACTCGCTTACGGCCAAACAGCCGCTGCATGGCGCGGTGGATGAGAGTGAAGGCCCGGACAAGTTCGGGACGGAGGGTCGCGTCGCCCGGCAGTTCGGGACTCCACGGATCGCCATAGATGAGGATGATGAGTTCCATCCAGGCTCTCCTCTCACATCGCGTACGCGCGGGGGCGAGTCTTCAGCGGGGTGCCGCGGAAGGGATGAAGGATCGCCGCCTGGCGGCGGAGTTCGTCGGTGAGCGAGATGAAGTCCGGCCGCTGCACGAACTCGACAATCCCGGCATCCTTCATGGGCGGGGTGATCTCCACGCAGAGGCGCATCTGCCAGCACTCCCGGCCCGCCTCATCTGTGCCGCGGACGAACTCCCAGGCCGGGTGGGTTCTGCGGAGAGAGGAAAGCCGCAGGTGGGCGACTGTCGTGGGGTTCATTGGTGATCACCGTGTAGTGCTGTGGTCGTTGCCGGGTGGTCGGTGGGCAAGGCCGTGGGGCAGCGGTACGGGGTACGCCCGGGTCCGCCTCCCTCCCGGCCTCCCGGCCGCCATGGGTAGGCAGCGAACTGCCAGGGTGCGGAGGAAAGACAGCGGCTGGGAGAGTTGGAACCGCGGTCCACGGCAGCGTTGATCTCTGCCGTGGACCGCGGGAAAAGACGGCGCAGGCATCCTGAGTGTGATCGTTGTCTGGAATGCCCGCGCTGCAGTGCGCGACCGGCTAGGAACGGCACGTCCCCGCTGGCCGCGCCAAGACGTGGGGAGGCTGCCGGGCCTACAGGCGCAGCAGCTCGCTCGGCCACGTCTCGTCTCATAGGCCGCCCTTTCCGAGAGAGGCGGGAAGTACGTCGGATAGTGAGGGCTGTCGCTTCGAGGCAGCGGCGACCGCGTACAGCCGCTGGCGAGGGCCGTTCTGAACGAGGCAGTCCCACAGCTTGTCCGGTGTGGATTCCTTGAACCAGACGCCCTTGGCAGCAGGGCCTCTGTAGAACGCGGTGAGGTGCTGCCCTGCCGGCTCCCACAACACCAGCCACCAGCCTGCGGTCCGCTGCTCCACCTGTGCGGCCCAAGATCGGCCTGTGGCGTCGTCGACGAACCTCAAGCTACGTCCGGAACCCTGGGGTTCGAACGAGTTGGGTGTGGAGCTGCAACGCGCTCGCGCCTGGCCGGGGCCAGGCGCGGGCTTGGTGCCGGTAGTCATCGAGGGCCTCGCCTTCCGCTAGAAGGTGACAGCGCACGTCCCACCGATTTACGTGCGTGTTCATTTCTGTGGTGCCATCATGAGGAGCGCCAGAGAATGTGCGGAAGGTGCGCGCCCTGGTCAAATGAATTGACCAGGCTGACCACAAACAGGTGTTCGCATGGGAACTGGAACTTCGCCCGAGAATTCGGGCCTTTCACCAAGGCGTCTTTTGGGCGCCCTAATGCAACACTGGCGGCTATACCGGGGCTTCAGCCAGGGCGACGTAGAAAAGGCGCTCCTGATCAACGGCTCCAACCTCAGCAAGTTCGAGTGCGGCAAGCGGATCGTTCCCGCCCCGGTCATAACAGACATCGACAGCTTCTACGGAGCAAATGGGATGCTTGTCGGGTTTCACTCCCTGGTCATTTCAGTTGACCGGAAGACCAGGGTTTCCGGCGAATCGGACATTGGGCATGCTGAAGGCGTGGATATGGTTCGTCGCCAACTCCTCGCGGCCATCGCAACGCTCGGAGGAGCAGCAGCGGTGCTGCCAGTAGAGGAGCTCGGCAATCTAAGGCACCTGATCGACCGGACCGCCGGATCAACCCGCATAGACGACTGGGAAGAGCTCGTGTGGGAACACGCACACGCTCTGAAAACGCAGCCAGTGGCCGACGTGATCTCCGACATCGCCCTTGACGTGCTCGACCTTCAAAAGATCTTGCCATCGGTCGGCAACACCGAGGCAGGATGGGCGCGAGTGGACGCCCAACTGAAATTCCTCCTCGCCCGTGCACTCGGGCTCGCCGGCCAGGCCCGAGAGTCCCGGCACTGGTGGATCACAGCTCGGCACGCGGCCGAGGAAAGCAGGGATCCGCAGTTGGTAGCGCTATGCCGAGGCTGGGAAGCCACGCACGGTCTGTACGAGAAGCGGTCCCCGACGATCCTCCTAGCCCGTACTGAAGACGCCATCGAAGCCGCACGCGGCAGGCCCTGCGCAGGAGTCGCTGAAGCACTGACCGCGCAAGCGCAAGTCCGTGCGATAATCGGCGACGAAACCGGCGCACAGGAGTCGCTGGGCAGGCAGGCACGCATCTTCGAGCAGCTTCCCGACGAGATTTCCGCTGATACGGCCTCCGCCTTCGGCTGGCCAGTAACACGGATGCTGCACACAAGATCGTTCGTCGCCACCTACACGGACCACGCGGAACAAGCGCAACAGGAAGCACTCAGCGCCTACGCGCCATCCGACGTCCGGGCGATAGCACAGATCAAGCTCCATCAAGCGATGGCCGAAGTCGCAACGGGCGATGTCGGCGAGGGCCTCGACATGGCCCGCCGCGCGATCAGCGAGGTCCCCACAGGCCAGCAGACGATGTTCACTCGCTACAGCGCCAAAATGGTGCTCCAGGCCGTGCCGGAGAAGCTGGACAACCGAGCACGGCCAACCGTCGATGCCTACCGGGAGATGCTGGCACTTCCGCAACCGTCTAAGGAGAGCATCTGAGCATGAGCATCGTCTTCCACCACAGGACGGGCACGGCTGCGGCAGAAGCCGTCCTCAGCAAGTTGTACGCCGACACCTACGAGACGATCTACTCGGAGCCGCCGTACAACTTGAGCCCGCCCTACACCCAGGCGCAGTTCGTTGAGCGCAGCGCCTCGCAGGCACAACGCCCCGGGTTCGAGCTGGTGTCGGCCGAGGATGGGCCTGACCTCGCAGGGTTCTGCTTCGGTCTCACCTTCGAGCCGGGCCGGTGGTGGCGCGGCGCGACGTCCGAGGCGCCAGCCGATGTGCTGGATTTCCCCAAACTGGCGATCATCGAGCTGATTCTCCTAAAGGAGTACCGAGGCCGCGGCCTGGGCAAGCAGCTCATGGACGAACTGCTCGCCGACCGCGTCGAACAGTACGCCACTCTGGCGGCTCACCCAGATGCCCCCGCACACGCCATGTACGAGCGCTGGGGATGGCGCATCGTAGGCAAGTCACAGCCCGCGCCGGACGGGCCCGCCCTGGACATCATGGTGCTCGATCTGCGCTAAGAGCCGAGGATCGCCTTACTCGGCGATCATCCATCACCCGGTGACCATGACGGCGTGGCTGGCGTCCGAGGATGCCCTGCAAGTGCTCCGCGTGCGAAGCATGGTGTCGGTCCGCCTTGACATCGCTGGCCACGGGCGCGACATCGCCAATGGAGCGCACTCCGCCAAGCGGCTGGCCCAAGCCGAGCGGGTGCGCATCATGGTCAGCACACGGGCCGGCGAGGAGATGTGAGCACTGACGGTGCCCAGGCCGAGATGCGCTCAGCGCGCGGCTGGAGCTGATGAGCAATCTGAACTCAGCCGAGGAGCGGCCCGACCTCACCGACCTGCACGCCAACTTCGAGAGCTTCACAGAGCTGGTCTGAGTCGACCACGGGACGGCAACCAGGGGTACTGGACGAGCTGCAGCCTGCGTTGATTTGGACCGGCCACAGATCTTCATCGGCGGCCTGAACGAGAACAAGCCACCAGAGACCGCGAGCGTGCTCTACGAGCATGTCACGCCGAACCGCATCCATGATGTGCACGGATAGCGTCCAGCGCCTGCGTAACCAGCCCAACAATGTCATTCATCGTCGGCCGGCGGTGGGAGCCGGAACGGCGGGCGTCGCTCGGCGAGGCGTTGCCATTCCAGGAACCAGGCGGTGCGCTCCTGCCAGTAGTGGATCACGCCGTTCGTCACGAACGCGACGACGACTTCGCCGATCGCACCCTTGTGCTCAAGCAGATGGGCGGAACATCGTCGTCCCCGGCGCCGACGGGAACGAACGGGGGCGCGTGCAGGTAGAGGATGCCGCTCCCGAGCCGTTCGGCCAGATCGAGGAAGGCGGGCATAGCTCCATCAGGTCAGCGGTGAGCCGGACCTCGGGGCCGAGATCATTAACTGGGACGGCCGGCAGGAGGGGAAGCGAGGCGCCGTCGGCGCTCGCGCCAGCCGGCTCCGACACGACCACCCTCGCCGAACCCCACGCAGACGACGCCTCCGCAGAAGACGTCCTCACCGCCCTGAAAGGTTTGCTGGCTGTGATCCCCCGCGACGCGCCATCACACTCCGGGCAGGCTGGTTCTACGAGCGTGAGTAGGCCCCACTTACGCGTCGGATCCGGCCCCACCATCGGTGCGTCGTGTATCCGGTTGGTGACGTTCCGATGACTTTTGGCCCCACCTCAGGCGTTGCGGTGAGACGCTGCTTGTGCTCCTGGTCGGGAAGGGGCCCGAATGGCGCGAATGACCAAAGTGGAGATCTACGCGGCAATCCGCGCTGGTCCGTGTCGTCAGCCTGCTCACCGCCGAGAATGCCGAGCTGCGTGAACTCCTGGAAAAGCCCGCGGCCGACGTCGTTCCCCTACGGCCTGATGAGCACTAGCGACAGTGTCGTAACGGGCGCGAAGCTCCTGGCGTCCGATGGTTTCGGGTGCCACAAAGGCTTCACCGTGTGCGAGCGTCCGGCTCATCCGCGAGTTCGGGCGGCGCTTTCAAGGGATGACCAACGATGCCGACCCCGGGCGCATCATCGCCTTCACCAGCGACCACGTCGTCGGCAACCTCCCCTACGGCGCCAGCAAAGGCGCCCTGGACCGCATCACCCTCGCCGCCGCCCACGAGTTCGCCCATCTTGGCGTCCGCGCCAACATCATCAATCCCGGCCCCATCGACACCGGGTGGATGACGGACGAAATCCGTATTGCAGGGAGCAAGCAGACCCCCGCGGGGCATCTCGCCGGCCCCGAGGAGCCGGCCAATCTCGTCGCCTTCCTCTGCTCCCCGCAGGGCCAGTGGATCAACGGTCAACACCTCTTCAGTAACGGCGGCTTCCGCACCGCTCTCTGAAAGAGAGCCGGGGCGGTGAGTGAGGCTGCACTTTCAACAAATATGATCTTGAGGTCGAGAGGCACCTTCTCGGTAATCGCCTGATCGCTATAGGTGGTTCTTCTGGTCTCTGGGTGCTGCTACTTCTCACCGACATTCCGGGCTGACTCAGTCCCCGAGCGCTGTCGGCACGGTCACCGCAGCACAGCCGATGGATGATCTCCGGACCGGGAGCGCGAGCGTGCCCGATAGGCTCGAGCGCGTTGCCCATCGGCCCCACCGACCAGGAGAACCATGGAACCTGACCTTGGCCGCGACGAGCGCCTCCCGGCAGATCTGTCCGCCGATCTGTATCGGCTGCTCGAAGCAGGGTGGGCTGTCACTGGTCTGCAGCCCGTCGACGGCGAGGCCGGGCCTGCGTACTTGATCAGCGCCTCAGCGGGCGAGTGGTCGTTGCTGTCTGCCTATCCCCGCAACGGCGCGATCGAGGCCGGGTGGTCGGCCAGCCTCTACCGGGGTCAGGACGAGTACGTCATCATCGATCGCGACGAATTCACCGCCATCGCCTCCGGGACGCGCAACGACCTGATGCGTGCCTGGGCGACGAAGGAGCACCAACTCCTCGTGCCAGATGAGAACGAGGACGGACCGAGTTGCGATGACTCAGCCGGAAGCGACGGCATCCAGCGCATCAGCTACGCCGGCTTCATGACCATCCGCGGCAGCGCAGCCGTTTACACCGAACTGCACCGCCGCAAGCAGCAGTTCGGCCGCTACGTCATCACGGCCGACGATCTTCTCGCCCTGGACGAAGACTCGTTCATCGAGGTCAGCTGATACCGATTCGTCCCCCGACGGTTGGCCGCCGGAGCGGGTCCCGCCTCCGGAGGCCGAGCAGCACCCGCACGAATCCACCGCTTCACTGGCGACTCGTCGAGGGCGACCGCCATCAGCTCGTCTCAGGGCCGCCGAGGGCTGATCGGCGCATTCGAGGATTCGTCGCAACACCATGATCACTTGCTCGCGGCGACCAGCAGAGCGAGCCAACGCGGTTTCCGTATCCCCCGAGATGCGGGGGATACGGAAACCCATGACCGGAGGTCGGCAGATCGCCAACGTCGGCGACAGAAGCCGGCCGAGATCAGAGCGGTCCGGTAACCTCGGCTGATGGCGAAGATCTTGGTCACGGGGATGTCGGGCACCGGCAAGTCCACGGCGTTAGAGATGCTGGCGGCCAGGGGACATCGCGCCGTCGATACCGACACCGACCAATGGAGCCACTGGGTGACCCTGCCGGATGGATCCACCGATTGGGTGTGGCGGGAGCCGGCCATTAGGGACCTGCTCGCCAACCACGGTGAGGGCGCCCTCTTCGTGGCCGGCTGCAAGTCCAATCAGGGCCGGTTCTACCCGCACTTCGACCACGTCGTCCTGCTCAGCGCTCCTGCTCAGATCTTGCTTGCCCGTATCGCGACGCGCACCACCAACCCCTTCGGCAAGCGCCCCGAGGAACGTGAGGCGATCCTGCGTGACCTGGCCGACGTGGAGCCGCTGCTCAGGGCCACCTCCACTGTCGAGATTGACGCTTCTGCGCCGATCGACAAGGTCGTCCAGCAGCTTGAGGAACTCGCGCAAACGATGCCGTGACCGGGGGCGCAGGGGACAGGCCCTCCTGCCTCACTGCTTCTGGGTTCAGGCGCAGGTCGTCAAGAGCTTTGCGAGGTGTTCAGCTCGGCGGCGACGGCGGAGGTGACGCGCGTGTGAACCGACAGGTGGGTGCTCTTGGGGAAGTGCTGGCGCAGCAGGCTGTAGGTCTCGCCAGGGCGTAGAAGGGAGGGTGCGGGGGGCGGGGGTTACCTGCGCTGGATGGCTTTCAGCTGCTCCAAGGTCAGTTCCTGAGTGCGGTTGGCGTCCTGGCTTGTCACCCAGGCCAGGATGTGCGGGTCGACGTGCTGTCCGTGGGGCAGACCTCCGATGGCGGTGTCCTGCCCATCAGAGGCGATCAGTTTGTGCACGTATTCAGCGAAGGCGCCGGGGCCTCCCCCGGGGCGGCCGACGTCGTAGCCGCGGGAGTGGTGCTCCGGCAGGAACGAGAGCGTGCCCGCGGTGGTGCGAATCCAGAACAGGTCGCTGATCCGATCGATGACCAGGCTGGCGAAGACATCGTTGGGACGCAGGTCCAGAGGAGCGTAGGTGGCGTAGGTCCACTGGTCGGTGCCGGCGCCGACGGTCCGGAAGTGCTTTCCGACGACGGGCAGGTCGAACACGGGGTCGTACCAGGTCCGGTGGCAGACACAGCCCGAACCCGAAACGGCCGCGGGACTGTCCTTGTCATCGTCCACGCACGGGTCGAACAGCCTGGGGATGTCCTGGGTGTTCACGAGCGTGACGTGCAGCGCGTTCGGTTCGCAGCGCACCAGGCGGTCCAACCATTCGCGCGCGTACGGGGACTGCCGCTCGATGGAGACCGTGGCGTTCCACGCCGAACCTGCCGCGCCGATCTGGGCCTCGACATACAGAACGAAGTGCGTATACCCCTTCGTGGGGTCGGTGAGGTTCAGATCCGGGGGTGTCAGGCTCACGGTCGGCTCTCCCTGGTGTGGTCGGCGGATGGCGCTCTGGCGGTCGAGCAGATGGTGTGGTGGGTGGGTTGCTTGGTCAGCTGTCGGCGCTGGCGTCGAAGGGCGGGCGCAGGCGACGCAGAGCAAGTCGGTGAGAGCGGGCAAGCCTGGATCGTCCCGTGTGGCCGGCTCATACGCTGCAGCGTCAGCTGTCATCGGTCGGGCCTTGGCCGTGGGGAGGATTCTCGGCGGCGGCAACCGCCGCGTCCAGCACGATGGACATCTCCTGCATCAGGTCCTCGAGCGGACGGCCGGTGGCCTCGCTGAGCCGCTCCAGGAGATAACGGGTTGTCTCCATCGCGGGGTTGAGATGCTCGTTCAACGCCGCCATGCCCGCTTCGGCGGCGGCTTCCATCACGTCCCGGGCGACGGCCTGCTGCCAGGCCCAGCGGTAGGGGGGGAGCTGGATGGTGAACTGGACCGGCCCGTTCACCTCACCGATCAACTGGGCCTGTTCCTGATCGGTCAGGGATGTGTCGAGGACAATGGTGAGCTGCCGGATCCAGCGCGCGACCGCCTCCCGATAGTCACCCACCCGTTTACCGTAGCCACAGCCGTCTGGCGGCCGCTATGGCGTGACCGGCACCTTCTCTGTACCACGTAGTTGATCAGCCTGGGTTGCACCAGGCCTGTTCAGCAGGTGTCCGGCGCCGAGCACAGCATCCTGGCCAGGTGGTCAGGCGGGAGGTGCGCGCTGTTGCGCAGCGGTTTGGTGGCGGATTGGGGGCCGCGGGGTGAGTGTCCGGTCGCGCCACGTGCCGTGGTCAGCGCTGACGTCGAGCGGGTCAGCCCCGGGGAGTTTCGAGCCGCCCAGGTGACGGTCGATCAAGGTAGACCATGGGCGGAGTCCCCTTCGCCGAGTATCGCCGCACGCCGAAGCCGCCTTACATGCCGCATGATGCTGTGGGAGCTGAGCTGATCCTGTGCTGGAATCTTGGGTTCCGCGTCGTGAGCCGGTAGTTTGGCCGGATGATCACCCCCGATGATCCTCGGCACCAGATTCGGGACCGACGCACCGTGCCAATCGAGGACGCTTCTGCGGAGTTGGAGGCGGCCGAGCAGGCGTGGCTGGACCGGCCGGACACGCCCGAAAGCGCAGCCCAGAGAAGCGGGGAGACGATGGAGACGCTACGGGCGGTGGCCGAGACTTCCCGTACCCCGATGGAACAGCTCGCCGACGAGGTGCGTGCTTTGATGTGGCGGTACGCCCGGGCGGAAAGTGGCCAGGACACCGACGCGGATGTCGATCAGCGCGACGCCGAGCAGCAGAAGCAGCTAAGGCTGGCATTCGTCATGGTGGCCAGGATCCTCGCAGAGAGCCTGCGCGAGCATGAGGAGAACGCCGCCCAGTGGACGCGTATGTACGGGGCGAGCCTGGCCGAGGTCGGTTCGGCCGCCGGGCTGACCGCGGAGCAGACGTTCGAGCGGTATCGCATCCCGGCCGACTGGGCGGGGAACATGTTTCTGCCCCAGCCCATGCCGACGGAGTTCGGGATCGGCTGAGCGCCGTGGCCGGCTGACGGTGGGCTGTTGAGGCTGGCACGCTTGTCCCGCAGTGAAGGTGTGATGGTTGCGCGCACCACGGCGTAGCGCGCCGATGCTGACCGCGTCGGCCGCCGATGCACCCTCACGTCCGCCGGCTCGGCACCTTCGTGCGCGTCGTGAGCTCCTGCACGTCAGCGGCGCTTACCTTGATGGGATGGGGGAGGACCGGCAGGTAAGAGTGTTGACTGTAGCCGATGACGATCCGGTCTACCCGCTGGGACGGCCAGTGGAGTTCACCTGGACACCTCGCCGTGGAGGCGTGCGCATCTACCAGGTGCAGGCGGTGCTGGAGACGACGTGGGCGACGACACGCCAGTGGTGGCGAGAGGATCTGCCCTACGACGCGCCGTTGGACATCTGGCACTACCGGCTGCAGGCTTGCTCAGGGCACGGCTCTGGTGTGCTGATGCTGTCGCTGGACGTGGCGCGACGGCGCTGGTCGCTGGAACGATTCGCGGACGGCTAAGGATGCAGGCACAGCCGTTCGCGGCCACCGGAAGGCCTGCCTGCCCAAGCACACAGGGCCGCAGAGCCCCTTGCTGTGCGATCTGCCGCTGGAGCTGCTGCCGTTGTGGCTAACGCCTCTCGGCCCGGCTGCGTTCTGCTCGCCCCGCTGCCGCCCGGCCGATTCCCCGGCGTTCGAGGCAGCGCGGCCCTTGCCGACCTGCGAGCGCGATTGAGTAACCCGCCTCTCAGGCGTCCTGCGAGCGTTCGGCGAGCGCTTCATCAACGACGGCGGCGGCGGCTTTCAACCGCGGTTTGTGGAACGACTCGGCGACGTGGCCGTTCTTCGTCCGGCACCAGGCACCCAAACGAGCCTGGCAAGTGGTGCATGGCTCCAGCTTGGCCTGAGCCTGGAGCGCTGCGGCGCGGGCCCGCGCCAGACCATCAGCGGCCCGCTTCGACACCCATTCCTCGACACCGGGAAGGTCCCTGATCCCCTCCCAATAGGGAATGCCCGGCTCGCTGTTGCGCCACGGCTCCTCATCTTCCTGGGCGAGCATCAAGATCTGCCGCATGGACAGGACCGTGGACAGCCGCTTACCCCAGGTCGCTGGATTCTCGCCGTGGGCGCGGCTGCCCCGGGGCTCACGCCTGTGCATCGTCAGGGGCTTCAGCGGCCGATGTTCGCTGATGATCTCATCAGTTTCGGCGACATCATTGCCGAGCCGGGCCAAACAACCTGCAGATCTCAGGATTCGGCCAGGCCAGATGATCAGCCACTATTCGCTGTGCACATGTGCAAAGTGTATAGTGCCGGTATGTCTACAGGACATGTGCTTCTTGGTCTGCTCGCGAAGCGACCCAGGCACGGATACGACCTCAAGCACGCCCACGATCGGCTGCTTTCTGGTGCCCGGCCGCTCGCCTTCGGCACGGTCTACAAGACGCTGGAGCGTCTGCAGCGAGATGGGTTCGCTGAAGTCGCCGAGACGGCGCAGGACGGTGGCCCAGAACGTACGACATACGCCATCACCGAGAAAGGCCGCGCTGAGCTGTCCCGATGGCTGGAGCAGGTTGAGATGGCCGCATCAACTGTGTCCAGCAAGCTCGTGTCACGAGTCGTCGTGGCGGCCACTCTGGGAGCACCTGTTGGCGACTTCCTGATGCGGCAGCGTGCCGCCCATCTGGCACGCATGCGAGAACTTACCGCCGAAAAAGAGGCCGCCGATTCTCCTGCCGAGGTACTGGCTGCCGACTATGCCCTCCAGCACCTGGATACAGACCTGGCCTGGATCGAGACCGCCCTGGCCCGGCTCGCCGAACTCTCAGAGTCAGAGGACGCCCATGCTTGAAGCACGCGCGCTACGCAAGACCTTCGGCCAAACCGTCGCGCTGGACGACATATCGATCCAGATCAGCCAGGGAGAGATAGTCGCCATCACTGGGCCGAGCGGGTCCGGCAAATCCACCCTGCTGCACTGTCTGGCCGGCATCATCCGCCCCGAAACCGGTGAGATCCGATTCGAGGGACAGCGCATCGACACGGCCAGCGAGACCGACCTCACCAACTTGCGCCGCCACACCTTTGGCCTGGTCTTCCAGTTTGGGGGCCTGGTGCCAGAACTGACCGCGGTGGAGAACGTGGCGCTTCCCCTGCTGTTCAACCGTCGAGCGCGTCAGGAATCGCTGCGTGCTGCCCAGACGTGGCTGGAACGGCTCGGCGTGCCGGATGTCGCTGATCAGCGGCCGGGGGAGTTGTCCGGCGGTCAACTGCAACAGGTCGCGGTGGCTCGAGCGCTGGTCACCGGGCCCCGCGTGGTCTTCGCTGACGAGCCAACCGGCGCCCTCGACTCGCTGGGCGGCGAGCGTGTCATGAAGGAATTGCTGGCTGCCGCCCGCATGGAAGGCACAGCACTGGTGATCGCCACGCATGACAATCGCGTGGCCGCCTACGCTCACCGGGAAGTCGTACTGCGTGACGGCGGGGTATTGGCGGAGGTGAGCGCATGATCACCATCATGCGCATGCTCGCCAAGGGCGCCTCACCCAAGGAGCGGATACGCGGCCGGCTGATGACCGCCGGAGCCGCCACGGCGATGCTGCTGGTGTGCCTGGCGGCCAATTTGCTGGCCTTGGACGTCGACGCGCGCGTCGACGTCAGCGTCCTGTCCACGCAGGACAGGCGCGCCGTGACGGCGCTGGCACTTGCCCTGCTCGTCGTCCCCGTCATGGCCTTCGCCCACTTCAGTAGCCGCCTGGCCACCGCCAGCAGGGAACGTCGGCTGGCGGCGCTGCGGCTGGCCGGAGCCACGCCGCGCGACGTGCGACTGCTCGGCGGTTACGAGAGCGGCAAACGGACGCTGATGGGCGCCTTGTTCGGACTCGCGCTGTATGCGCTGGCCAACCGGGCGCTGTCGTGGTTCGTGGACGCTGTACCGTTTCTGTCGCCGCTGATGATCGCAGCGCTGTTCGTGGCCCTCACCGTAGGCGGTGTCCTGTCGGGGCTCATGGCGGGTCGGCACGTGGTGACCTCCCCGCTCGGCGTTGCCCGGCGGACCGGCCCGGCCGGGCCGAAGGCGGTCGACTTGATACTGGTTCTGGCAGGCGCGGGCCTGGTGGGCGCCAGTTGGGCAGGCAAGGGCCGGTTTGTGCTGGGTGGCCCGTATGGTGCGGGATTGGCGATGGCCGTCGGAGGGGTGCTCCTGCTATTCGGCCTGGTCCTAGGGGCAGCTTGGCTGATCAGAGCGAGCGCACGATGGGCCGGTCGCCGCGCCAAGACGGCAGAGACGCTGGTCGCGGCTCGGATGGTCGAAGCTGATCCGCGTGGCTGGGCGCGCGCGCTGTCGGTGGTGGGGTTGACGGTGTTCTTCGGCTCTGCTGTCGGTGCTCAGCAGGCGCCGGTCCTCCTGCTGCACGAGTCGTACGCCTTTCCTGTCATGACCTACGGGCTGGTGTACTTCGCCCTGCTGATCGCGCTGATCACCTCGGCCGCGGCACTGATCGTGCACCAGGCGGAAGCCCTGCTGGACCATCGGCGCTCGCTTGCGGCTCTGGCTGCCTCGGGTGTCCCGATCCGCGCCCTGAGCGTGGTCGTGAGCCGCCAAGCCGTCATCGCGGCTCTGCCGGTGTGCGCCGTGGCTGCCATAGGTGGAGTAGCGTTGGTGGTCCTGATCGTGGCCGACGTCTACAGTCACCGACCCGCCGCGCTGGCGTTCGCCACCATTCAAGGCGTTCTTGCGGTTGGAATCGGCGTCCTTGCCGCCGTGGCGGTGGCGCGCGCCGCACAGCCGCTCATGCGCCGGTCACTCGCTATCGAGGATCTCCGCGCACCCTGACAAAGGATGCTTTGTATGGCGTGGGCATCCTGCAGGCGACGCACGGTCACGAGCGCGGGATTAGCATGGTCATCCATGTCCCCTTATCTGGGAATGGCGCGCTCGTGACCCGGAGCATCACCCTGTTCAGACGATTCGTGGTGGGACCGGTGCTGGCGTCTGCCGGTGGTCTTGATTCCCGCCCTGACATCGACATCGCCCAGTAGACAGGCTTTCTATCTGCACAAACCGTCGCAGAACTGCAGCCAGAATGACCCGCATCCGGCGTAGCTACGCGTACAGCCGCCGAGATAGCAGGTGCTCCCCCAGCACATGTCATCAAAGGCGCTGCAGTCGCAATCACGCGCTAGCAGAGTAGATGAGACGGGAGGGCCGAGGGTCGCTATCAGGAGGGCCGCTTCGTCGCGACCGAACGCGCTCAGGACGATGGCCTTAACGTCTTCTATCCGCTTTTGGACCGCGGCGGTCCCGACGTCAGCAAACGTGGATTCATCGCGCACGACCTGGAGAGCCTGATCGATCGCCTGATGCTGTTGCGCCGTGAGGCCGGCATGATTGTGGCGATAGCTTTCCAGGTGCTCCCTCCACAGACTGCCCTTCTTACTGGGGGGCAGCTCCGCGTAGATGGCCTTGCGATGCGGCATGTCATGCGCAGAGAAAACGCGGTACGTGCTGGGCAGGTGGTCCTTGTTGTCCTTGGCCCATTGTTGGGCGGGAGATAACCCCCCAGGATCTGCCTGCGCCGGTGACGCCTTGCCGAAGAGAACGCCCGCAGCTATCCCCAGCCCCGCCAGACGTAGGAATTGTCCGCGTCCCATCTGAGACTTGTTGGCGTCAGAGTCGGCCGGGTTCCCCCGGGATTCACCGAGAGCGGCTAACACACTCCAGGTGACGCGCGGCCCCAGACGTGCGAGGAGGCGCAGGGCCATGGCCGCGCCGGTCCAGGCCTGCACGCCATGAGGGCCTACTTTGATCAGTGTCGGAGCCCACGGCGCGTGCTCTCCGAGGGCCTCGGTGCGCCACTCCTGAATCTCAGGATGGGCCAGTGGGCGGATGTCGAGCTTATCGCCGCTCGATTGCTTTACCTTCTCGGCGATCGTTCGACATCGGGAACACGATTCGTTGAATGCTAAGACCCAGGTGGCAGGCTTTGAAGCCACAACGCCCTCCCAATTGCGCTTGCCTCCCTTCAACCTGCGTAGAGGCGAGGGCTTGCAGCGCGTGATCGGTAAATTGATGTCAAGCAGCGTAAACGAAACTTGTCAGAGAACCAAGAGTCGGAGTCAAATCGTGTTGTGACTCGCCATCGTTGTTGTCACTTGTCCAGGCCTTCTGTCGCCCAGTCACGTCAGGAGCGGCCGCTCACACGCAGTCAAGGGTTGCCGTGCCGGCTCGCCTGAGGTTGTCGCTCGAGGCCCAGTCGCGCAGCACGCTGTGGTGCAACCATCCTGAGCATTCAGGGTCAGTTGTCCTGGCTCGCATGTCTCGGCGTTCCCGGTCAGTTCCCGGCGGCCACCAGCAGCTTCGATGTCCCCACATCACCAGAGGCGGATCTACATTGTAAAGGAAGTGGCATGGGTGTCACTACTTCTGCCTGTTCCACAAACCAGAAAGGAATGGGCTTCGCCCATACTTTCTTCTAGCATGGATAGTAAACGGTTATCATTTTCGCTCATTTGAAGCCGGTGGCGACAACGTGGCCACGCCCTTGTGTGCAGGCGGTCTGTGCGGCTGAGCCGATGCCTTCCCGCCGATCGAGTCGCGTTTGCCTTCGAAGTTGCCGGGTGCCGTGGTCGGCCTCGGGACGCTGTGAGAGGCTCTCCGATCACTTCGGCCAGGTTAGCGGCTTGGTCTGGAAACACGCATGCTGCGACGCAGAGTGAAGCGCGAACCGCGGACTACCGCCGCTGATCTGAGGCGGCGAACCGATGTGCGTTCAGCCCCGTCTCGTGGCCAGGAGTTCGCGTCCGCGTTCCGGCGTGATCAGGCGGGCGGCCCGGGGGTCGGCCAGCAGGGCGATCGGTGCGAGATGGTCTTCATGGAGTGGCCGCCAGTAGGCGAGGGCGTCGCGCAGGCGCGGCCAGGCGTCCTCGCCGGCGTCGAGAGCGGCGTGCGCGGCCGCGTCGAATTCCGGGTTGCCGAAGCAGAGCCGGAACCCCGGTTCTTTCTGCTGCGCCTGATGACTGCCGATCAGGTGCTTGACCCGCTGCGGGCCGCGCTCCCGCAGGAATTGGAGCGTGGAACCGGAGCTAAAGCGGCGGGCCTGTTCGTGAGCGGTGAACAGCAGCGGCAGGGCCTGCGCGGCGAACAGGTCCTCGTCGAGGGTCCACGAGCGGGTGTCGCTGTTGGTGAGCAGCCGGTAGAACGGGTCGTCGTCCTCGTGCCTCAACATGGTCCGTATCTGGAAGTGCAGGAACGAGGCGCGGTCGCGGCCGAACCGCGCGGCCTGCGCGAACACGCCCAGTGGGCGGTCTACCTCACCGCGCAGGCTCGCCAGCCGGGCGTCCTCGACCTTGGCGTCCCATGCACGCTGAGTCTCGCATTCGGGGCGGTCCAGGGCGTGGAATGCGGCGTAGAAGGCATGCATCTTCTCGTAGAACGAGCCGTGCCGGTTGGGGCCCATGGCCGTCCACGAGAACACGTCGTAGGCCGCCCATTCACCGCGCTCGTCGACGTCGCCCGGGTCGAGGTAGACGACGCCGGCGTCCGCGTCCAGGGAGATCAGCAACGATCGTGCCGCCGCGGGCTCCGCGTCCTGCTCATAGCAGTCGGCGTAGGCCTCGGCCCACATCGGCTCCAGATCGGCCAGCCAGCCGATCTCCTCGGTGCCGCGTAGGCTCCAGACGAAGTTGCCCGCGTGCCGCCAGCCGTTGGTGACGAGTAAGAACTCCCGCAATGATGGAGGCAGCGCGCACCCCAGACGCGTCTCCAGAGCCCGTATCTGCTCCTCGGTGGCGGGCGGGCGCCCGAGCCAGGGGTCGCCGTCCGGCTCGTCGTCGGGGTGGGCGATGCGCCACTCCTCGCTCCAGCGCTGCAGGAACGGCTTCCATGCATGACGGTCCACGGCGGGCTCCTACTACGTCGCACCGATCTGATCCCGCGAATTCCATCAGGCGTCACCGACATTGCCGGTGCCAGGTGATGGCGTCCATCGGGTGATCCATACCGCGGGAGCGCAGCTGGGTGTGTCGTTCGGGGTGTTGGGCAGCGGTTCCGTTCGCGCGTGACCCTGAGAAGGCGAACACCTCCATGCGTGATCTCACCCGCCGCGGACAGGCAATGGGGACACCAACGGGTGGCGGAATGGCTGACAGACAGCGTCGTGAAGAGACGACGTCGCCGCTGACGGAGACTCGTGAAGCGGGAGGACAGGGACCCGCTCTCCAAGCCGCGGGCCCTCGCCAGCCACGCCGCCACGGTGAGCCGTGGCGCGTAAGGCCGCCGACGCGGCTATCGGCGTCAAGCACGCCCTGATCGAGATGGCGCGCAAGCACGGCCGCACCCTGCGGCTCGTCCACCCCGCACACCACCATGGACTGCGCACAGTGCGGAGTGAGAACCAAGCGCACTACCTCTGCCCGAACGTACCTACACCTGCGCCACGTACGGAGCCGTCTCCCCTCAGGACAAGAAGGGGATATCACTCTAAGTGTGGAAACGATCACTACGGGTAGATTAGTCAAGGTAGATCATCTTAACGCTTCGGGGGGAGCGTCCATCATGACGAA
>NZ_JBITMP010000065.1:0-59107 GCF_044466425.1 Nonomuraea sp. NPDC049400 | reverse complement strand
CTGCTCGCGTGGCTCTCGACCCACGTGGGTCCCGGCCCGCACGTGTTCACCTGCCACGTGAGCGACGGAGCGCACGACCCCCTGGAGGTTGTCGCGGAGGTCGAGCTCGGGAAGAACGCGATGAGAGCCATGAGCATGGAGATCACGGCCTTGTCCCTGATGCTGAGCTTCGCCCGGGCTGCCAAAGCCGAGGGCAGCGTCATCATGCGTTCTCTCACCTTCGAAACCGATCCGAACAGCGGATTGCCCATAAAGATCGTCCGAGGCTGGGCCATCGTGGAAGGAATCCTCCGTCCCCTGACGGCCACCGAGATCATGACGGCTTCCCGCACCCATCCGCGCACCGGAGATTCTCTACCTCCCGAGTCTGCGGTCGAATACGTCGACTCTCACGAGCCTTTCGAACAGTGAGTGCTCGGCGCCCTCTTGCCCATGCTCTGGTCTGTCATGGCACGTCAGCCATGTGGTGTGCGGCCCGCCGACGCCGCGGGGTCGACGGCCGCATCGCTGGCCCGGCCAGTCCCCGTCGTACAGCGCCCGGACCGCAGGGTCGAGGAACGCGGCACGCACCGCGTCGACATGCTGATCGGCTGTTCGGTGGTCGCCGCTGCGTGCAAGCTCCGGGCATGGTCGGTGACGGACGTGCGGTCACCCCTGGTGGTGCGCTCAAACCGACGCTGGTGCCGGAAGCTGCGGCGGCGGTCAGCGTGCGGTGTCCGCGCCCATCAAGCCCTGGCCCAAGCGGCTCCACTACGCGCCGTCCCGAATCCGATCACAGATCCGAACCGTATCGCCAACCTGAGCATACGCCGGCGAGATCGGCTCGGAGGGGTTCTCACATGCCGGTTTACCTGGATGGATGGAGTTCTCGGCAGGCGCAGAGCCGAATGACCTGCACGGATGGCATTATCGGCAGGGGCAGAGTTCGAGAACGGCTCTCGCGCCGCTGCACCATCCCGTAAAGGACCGTAGCGGGACTTCCCGGCAGCATGCCTCCTGAGAAGGGCCGGTGCCGCGGCTCCGGTCCGACGAGAGATCTGGCTCTAAGAGCTCGATCCCGCCGAAGACGGCGTCGGTGATCCCGTCGAGGATCGCGTCCTTGTTCACGACGTGGTGGTACAGCGACATGGCCTTGACGCCGAGCCGCTCTGCGACATCGCACACCTCCTCGAGGAGGCGCGGCTTGTGGCGTTCAAGCTGATCGAGTCGGCCTGGGCCCGCGGGCGTGCGGTCAACGCCCCTCACCTCGTCGCTCTGGTCCGCGCCAGGGTGAAGTTCCGCAAGGGCAAGATCATCGAGCGGCCCGAGCTGTCGCGGAGCAGCCAGCAGCTGCATTAAAGCTCTGATCCACAGGTATTGACGATTGCTCCCGTGGTGGGCGGGTGCGGCGTAACAGCGCGCAACGGCGTCGTCAGAGGATGTCGTAGGTCAGGTGCGTCGCGGGCGAGGTCGAGATCACGCTCCGCTGCACCAGCGTGCGCGGCGCCGCACCGGTGAACAGCGGCGTCCCGGAGCCCAGCACGACGGGCGCGAGGCGCAGCGTCAGCGCGTCGACCAGCCCGGCGTCGATGGCTGAGGCGATCGTGGCGCCGCCGCCCATCGGGACGACGCCGAGATCCTGGCCGTGCCAGGGGGGCGGAACGAGGTTGCTCAGCCCACCCTCTCCAGCCCCGGCGAGGTCCTGGTCGGTTGCGCCCTTCTGCTGTATTCGCCAATCTCCGGCCGGCCGAATTCAGCGCCGGACGCCCATGCGGTGCCGCCAGACGAGGGCGATCAAGGCCGCGAGGGCGACGAGCGGCACCAGGACGATGATGCCCATCTTGAGGGGAGTCCCCATCGCACCTTGGTCGTCCATCACGGTCGCCGGCGCGGCGGTCTTGTTCCGCGCGGGCGCCGTCGCCTGGCCTGTTGCGGGGGCGGTCGCCGCCACGGGTGAGGCGGCGATGACGCCCGCCTTCACCTTCACCGTCGCTTTCGCCTTGGAGGGCTCGGTCGCGGTCACGGTGACCCGCCATTCGCCGCTCGGCAGCGGCTCGGCGGAGTGGTAGAGGTTCTGGCCCTCGGGCCCCGACCTGAGCGGCACCGGCCCGAAGGAACGGCCGTCTGCCGAGGTCGCCTTCAGCGTGGCCTCGACGATCTCCGTTACGGGATGGCCGTCCTTCTTGTACGTGACCAGCACGTTGACGTTGTCGGCGCCGTCTCCCGTCACCTCCAGCTTGATCGGCCCCCCGTGGGCGGAGGCCGCCGGTGCGCCGAGCACCAGCGTGAGCCCGGCCAGCAGGACGGTGAGGACGTATGCCGGTGCCTTGTTCACGAGTCGTGACTCCCCTCGGGTTCGGTGTCGGGGGTGAGCGCCCCTTCGCCGGGTGATGTCGGTAGGAACACGTGCTGGTGGCCGTAGCCCGCGTCGATGTTCACGGCGTCGAGAGCGGTCGCTCCGATCGACCAGGTGAAGAGCGCGTCGGCGCGTTGCCGTACGGCCAGTTCCATGGCGGCGGCGCGGGCCGGTCCTGGCAGACCCCGCGCGGCCGCGTAGGTGTCGACGGTCGTGGCGAGCTGCCGTACGGCGGAGGCGAGACTCGACCGCGCCACGTTGGTGGCGGTCTCACCGGACGGCGGGTCGGCGAAGCCTTGGACCGCCGCGGCGGCCGCCTGCTGCCAGGACTCGACGTCGGCGGCGGTCACCGCGGCGGGTCCCGTGGTGGCGTCGGCCGGCATGGCCCGGCTCAGCCCGTCGAGCACGGGGAGGAGCCGGGCCCGCGTGCTGCGGGCCAGCTCGGTCAGGGTCTTGATCTGCGTTCTGTCGCGGAGGGCGGACTCGGCACGGAGGCGGTCGGCCGTCTGCTCGATCGAGTCCGGCCGGGTCAGCGTGAACACCACACCGCCGGCGAGGATCGCGCCGAGCGCGAACGCGACCGCGAGGGCGAGCACGCGGGCCCACGTCGCACCCTGTGCGGGGGCCGGTTGCCTTGGTCGGTTGATGGTCGCCACCTCCTGAGGGCGGATGTCGATGGCGCTCACGCCTCCTGAGGCGTGCCTTTGCCGTGGAGCATGATCAGCTTCTTGATGCGCCTGCGGCGCCAGGCGGCGACCAGCCGGATGGCGAAGGGGGCGAGGACGAGGAGGACGAGGAGGGCGAGCTGCGGCCACGGCAGGGCCCAGACCGTGGTGTCGATGGCCGTCCGCTGGGCGGTGACGCCCGGGATCGGCTTGCCCGCGGGGGAGGGGATCACCGTGACCGTCGTGCCGACGGGACCCAGCGGCCAGGCGCCGGGCACCCGTGCGACGAACGTGCGGCTGCCGCCCGGCATGAGCTCCCTGGCCTTGGCCGCGGACGGGTCACTCCAGTTGTTCTCGCCCACGAACGTGGACGTCAGGACCCGGTTGTCCGCGACCAGCCGGACGTTGCCGACGTTGGTCACGGTGTAGGTCACCTCGACGGATCCGGCGGCGAAGGGATTCCACGATCCCGTGTACTCGGCTTGCACGTCGGTTACTGCCACCTTGGCCACATAGTCGCCGGTGACGCGGATGTTCAGGCGGACGCCCACCCGGTTCTGGACCCGTACCTGGCCGGAGACGGTCTCCAGGGACGCGGTCACACCTGCGGGGTGATCGCCAGGCGTCGCGTTCTGGGGGATCGACACCGTCACCGGCACGACGGAGGTGGCGCCGGCGGCGATGGTCACCTTCTCGGGAACCGCTATCCAGGAGCCGCCGTCGGTCGGTTTCGCGTCCGAAGGCCGCATGTCGAAGTAGCCCTTGGCGGTCAGGTAGCCGTCGTTGGCGTCGATGGCGAAGTCGACCGGCTGAGTGGAGCGGTTGATGACCGCCACATGCTCGACCACCTGCTGTCCGCCGGCGAGTTCGAGGTCGATGGCGCTGCGGCCGTCAGGACCCTCGGCGTTGGCCGGAACGACCGACCAGGTGGTGTCGGCGTCGGACGGGGTCGCGAACGCGACCGTGGTGCCCAGGACGGCGACCAGCAGGGCAACGCCGACAGCGGGTAAGGCGGCGAGGCGGGCGAGGGCGCCTCGCGAACGGCTTGTGGTCAACAGAGGTGTCTCCAGTCTCATCGTGGTCGTCCGGGACCTGCGCCAGGCCGGCGCAGGTCCCGGGCGCCCACAGCGGGCGATGGCGTCCTGCCTCCGGTTCAGGACTGGTTGAAGAGGGAAAGCGTCAGAGTCGTGTGGTACTCGCCGGCGGCGACGTCGGCGGGAGTGCGCAGCGCGAGGTCGGCGTTGACCTGCCAGGTGCCGATCTCGTCGGCGGAGTTCGCCGTCGAGACCAGCAGCTCCTGCCCCTGCAGGCCGACGGTGGGCGCTCCCGAGCCGTCTGAGATGACGCTGGAGACGGGCTCACCGGCCGCCACCGCCCCGGAGGAGGAGTCGCTCAGCAGGCGCGGCCGCCAGCCCAGGTACTGCGGGCCGATGGGCGGCGCCGAGCCGCTCGTCGCGGTGAATTCGCCGGCCTGGCCGACGACCGCCCAGAAGTCACCGGCGGGGATGTCCTCGGGACGGCGGGTGTCGGTCACCGTGACCGTCGGCAGGGTGCCGACGAACTGGCGGGCGGCGGCGTTGGAGCCGTTCTCCTGCAAGGCCACTCCGCCGTTGTCGGCGACGGTCATGGACACCTGGCCGGGAGTGGTGTTGGGTTCGATCGTCACCGACACGTCGATGCCGTTGTCGGGGTCGTCGTCCGCCGCCGCGGGACCGGCCACGCCGACGCCTGCGGCGAGCGCGACACCGAGCATCGCCGCGGCGAGTATCGGCGTAGTCCTGTTCATTTTCATGTGTTCGCTCCATCGAGGGGGGTGGGGCCGGTCGGCTGCTCGGCCGGCCGGCCCCGGTTCTGCTGTCGGCGGTCAGCGGCAGCTGATCGCCGGGTAGGCGGCGTCGTAGGACGAGGTGACCTGCTCGCCGCCGATCGTCGCGGTCCCCTTCACGGTCACCGTGCCCGCGTCGATCTGCCCGGCCCGGCTGTTGAAGGACTGGTACGCCTGCTTGCCCGGGGCCACGTCGGCCACGGTCTTCGAACCGAACGGGGTGGTCAGCGTCACCGTCGCCGGCACGTCCGAGCCGTTGACGGCCGTGACCGCCACGTACGCCGAGGTGCCGATGCAGCGGGACGAGGCGGAGACCGTCAGCTTGACCTGCGGCGCGGACGCCGAGATCGTCAGCGTCAGCGTCTTGGCCTCTTCGAGGTTGCCCGCCTTGTCGGCCGAGCGGTACTTCAGCTCGTGCTGCCCGTCGCCGGTCACGGTGACCGGTGCGGTGTAGGCGGTCCAGTCGCCGCCGTCGAGCTGGTACTCGGTCTTGTCGACCCCGCTGCCGCCCTCCTCGTCGGTGGCCTTCAGCGTGACCGACACCGGACCGGTGAACGTGCCGCCCGCCGGCTGCTCCGGATCGGTCGTCGCCGTCGTCACCGGCGCGGTCTTGTCCTGGTCCGAGCCTGCCTTGGTCAGGTGGAAGTAGTCGAACGTGACCGTCTTCGACGCCGACTGGTTGGTGCCGATGGCGTACACGCCGACCTTCGCGCCGGTGGCCACCGCAGTGTTCGCCACCGTCGCGGAGAGATCCGTCCAGGTCTGGCCGTCGGAGGAGTAGGAGCCGGTGAAGGTGGTGCCCGCCTTCTTCAGCCGCAGCCACCACACGCCGCTGGTGAGGTTGTTCACCTGCGGCTGCGGGTTCTGCACGGTGCCGCCGACCTCGCTGCGCAGTTCGATGCTCCGCGCCACCGTCGAGCCTGCCGCGTTGGTGGTGAGGAAGTCGAGCTTCACGTAGTCGTCGTCGCCGGTGTACACCATCAGGCCGCCCTGCTGGTACTGCTCGTTGAGCGCAGAGGCGTCCACCTTGGTCTCCAGCGTCCAGTCGCCGCCCGGCGCCGTCTGCAGGATGAAGTTCTTCGGGCCGCTGTTGCCGGTCCCGTAGATGTCACCGGTCGTGGTGTCGAGCTCCAGCTTGCCGTCGCCGACACGCGCCGCCGTGGCGTCGGGGCGCACGACCGCGTTCCAGCGGCAGGAGTCGAGCGCGGTGCCGTCGAACTCGTCGTCCGGGTCCGGCACCGTCGCCTTGTCGTCCGGCGTGATGTGGAACCAGTCGAAGGACGCGTCCACCACCGGGTGGTTGGCCCCGGCCAGCGAGATCAGGCCGATCTTGGGGTTGGCGATCCCGGCGAGCGGCTTGGTCTGCGGCATCGCGGTGAACGTGGTGCCGTCCGAGGAGTAGTGGGCGGTGATGTTGGTGCCGTCGCTGACGAACCGCACGTACACCGTGTCGGGGTAGGAGTCCCCGAGGTTGGCCGTGTTGCTCTGCGACACCTCGTTCGGGCTGCCGTTCTCCTCTCTGATGAACTGGAAGATGCGGCTGGCGTGGTTGGGACCCGAGGTCGACCGCGCCTGGAGCACCATCTTGGCGTAGTTGTCGTCGTCGCCGTAGATGATCAGGCCCGCCTGCTGGTACGCGTCACGCGCGTCCAGCGTGAGCTTGGCGGTGGCGGTCCAGGCACCAGACGGCGCCGGCTGCAGGACGATGTTCGGCGTGTTGCCGCCCGTGCTGTAGATGTCGGTGGTCGAGGTCGGGATCACGAGCTTGCCGTCCGCGACCTTGAGGTCCTGGTTCTCCCGGATGACCGACCAGCGGTCACGGTCGAGCTGGCTGCCCAGGAAGTTGTCGGAACGGCCGGTGAAGCACACCGTGGCCGCCGCGTCCACCTTGACCGGGACCTGCGCGGTGGCCGACGCGCCCTTGGCGTCGGTCGCGGTCACCACGGCCGTGTAGCTGCCCGGCGCGGTGTAGGTGTAGCTCGCCTCGGCCGTGGTGGGCTCCGGCGCGCCGGTCACCCCGAAGTTCCACTTGTAGGTGACCGCGTCGCCTTCGGGGTCGGTGGCGGTCGCCTTGAAGTCGACCTTCAGCGGAGCGACGCCCGTCGCCGGGGTCGCCGTCGCCGTCACGGCCGGATGCTCGTTGTCCGTGGCGCCCTTGCCGACGAAGTCGACCCAGTTGAAGTTGGCCAGGTAGGCGTTGTCGGCCGCGCTCGCCGGCTTGCGCACGACGAAGTACAGCGGTCCGCTCTCGGTCGGTGGGCTGGTCAGGTCGAGTGTGACGTCGGTGAACGTCTGCCAGCCGCCGGTGGGCGTCACGTCGACCGAGCCGACCAGCGTGCCGGTCTCGGGGTTGCCCGCCCGGACCTGCACGGTCCCGCCGGCGCCGCCCGAGGAGGCCCGGAGCCGGATCGCGGTGACGTTCGTCAGGCTCACCGGGTCGAACGACCACCAGTCGCCGTCCTGGACGAACCCGATGTGCTGGTTGCCGCCCTGGGTGTCGGTCGTGGTCTCCGCCTGGACACCTGCAGCGTCGGTGCCCTTGCCGTCGGGCACCCGGCCGGTCTGCGAGAAGTGCTCGGCCTGCTTGCGCTTGGGCTGCAGGAGGACCTGGCCCCGCCCGGTCAGCGGCTTGGCGCCGCCGGCGCCGCCGTCGGTGTAGCTGGCCTCGATGGCGTAGAAGAGGTTGTCGTACTCGCCGTGGCCCACCAGCTGGGTCTGCAGGGTGCCCTCACAGCCCTTGAGCTGGTCGAGCGGGTGGGGGTGGCTGTCGTGACCGAGGATCGCCTGGATCTGGACCTTGTCGCAGTCGATCGTGCCGTCCTCGGGGTCGGTGACGGTGACCTTGAACTTCACCTGGTCGCCGAACTCGAAGAAGGCGCCGTTCGGCGGGACGTTCACCGAGACGGTGGGACGGGTGTTGCCCGCGCTGATCGCCACGCTGGCGTTGGCGGTCTTGCCGTCGGGGGTCTTGACGGTCAGGACCACGCTGTAATCGCCCCCCTGCTCGTAGGTGAAGGTGGGGTTGGGGTCGGTGGAGTCGGTGTCACCGTCACCGTCGAGGTCCCAGGCGTAGGTGAGCGTCTTGCCGTCCGGGTCCCGGCTGCCCTCGCTGGAGAACTTGACCGCCAGCGGCAGGGGCCCGTCGGTCTTGTCGGCCGTGGCACGGGCGATCGGCGGGCGGGTGCCCTTGGCGTACTCGATGCGGTAGATGCCGGAGTCGGCGTTGTCGCCGCCGAAGCCGGAGCCCCACTCGATCATGTACAGCGCGCCATCCGGGCCGAACTTCATGTCCATCGGCTTCTTGAACTGCAGCGAGCCGAGGATCGGGTTCATCTCGACGAGCTTGGTGCCGGTCTCGTCGAGCTGGAACGACCACACCTTGTCGTTGTTCCACTCACCGAAGACGGCCTTGCCGTCCCAGTACGCCGGCCACTTCACGTCCGACTGCAGGTTCGGGTCGGAGCGGTAGACCGGGCCGCCCATCGGCGCGCCGCCGCTCAGCTCCGGGAAGTTCTGCGGGTCGGCCGCGTAGTGGTACCAGATCGTCGCCGGGATCACCGGCGGCAGGCTGGTCAGGCCGTCGTTGTTGGGCGAGTCGTTGACCGGCGCGGCACAGTTGAACGGCGACCCCGACTGCTTGGTGGCGAAGTTGTAGTCGACGTACGGGGTGTTGTTGCCGACGCAGTACGGCCAGCCCAAGTTGCCCGGCTTCGAGACGAGGTTCCACTCGACCGTGTTCTGGGGGCCCCGGGTGGGGCTCGCCGAGCTGGCGTCGGGACCGTACTCGCCGAGCATGATGTTGCCGGTCTTGGGGTCGAGACCGATGCGGAAGGGGTTGCGCAGGCCCATGCCGTAGATCTCCGGCTTGGTCTTCGCCGTGCCCGGCGCGAACAGGTTGCCGGACGGGATGGTGTAGGTGCCGTCGGCCTCGGGGTGGATCCGCAGCAGCTTGCCGCTGAGGCTGTTGGTGTTGCCCGAGGTGCGCTGGGCGTCCCAGCTGGAGCGGCCCGACTGCTCGTCGATCGGCGTGTAGCCGTCGGAGGCGAACGGGTTGGTGTTGTCGCCCGTGCCCAGCCACAGATTGCCGGTCTTGGGGTCCATCACCATGCCGCCGCCGTGGTGGCAGCATTCGGCCCGCTGCACCGGGACGTCGAGGATCTTCTTCTCGCTCGTCAGGTCCACGGTGTCACCGGTGACGGTGAACCTGCTCAGCCGGTCGACGTTCGTGCCGGTGGGGGAGTAGTAGAGATACACCCAGTGGTTGGAGTCGAAGCCGGGGTCGAGCGCCAGCCCGAGCAGGCCGCTCTCGTTGGCGGTGAAGACGTTCAGCTTCGCCGCCGTCACCGTGCCGCCTGCAGGCTTGATGATCTTGACCTCGCCGAGCCGGTCGATGTAGAAGACCCGGCCGTCCTTGGCGACGTCCACCATCATCGGGTTCGACGTGTTGTCGTCGAGGGTGACCTTCTCGAAGCTCCCGCTCTGCGAGGCCGAGCAGTCGGCCTTGACCGCGCCGGCGGCGGTCTGGATGCCGCCGAGCAGCAGCTTCAGGAAGTTCGGCTCACTGTAGTTCTCCTTGAGGTGGCCGAGCCCGGTGTACCACGAACGGCCGCCGTCGTAGTCCTGACACCACGTGTTCGGGTGATCGGCGCCCATCGTGGCGCCGGTGTAGGACTTCTCGTCCATCGACGTCAGCACGTGGACCGTGCTGCGCGGGTTCGCCTGATAGTCGTACCACTCGTCGGTACGGGTCCAGGTCGTCGGGAGATCCTTGGTCGCCGGGTGGGCCGGGTCCTCGACCTTGACCGTGGCCTGCTGGATCGCCGGGTGCTGCTTGAAGTACGCCCCGACCAGCTTGCCGTACCAGGCCCAGTTGTAGCCGCTGTCGGCGGCGGCGTGGACGCCCACGAAGCCGCCGCCGCCCTGGATGTAGCGCTGGAAGGCGTCCTTCTGGGCCTGCGTGCCCAGCGGGTCACCGGTCGTGGACATGAAGACCACGGCCTGGTACTGCGCCAGGTTCTGGTCGGTGAACAGGGCGCTGTCCTCGGTCGTGTCGACCGCGAAGTTGTTCTCCTGGCCGAGCTTCTGCACGGCCGCGATGCCCTCGGGGATCGAGTCGTGCCGGAAGCCGGTCGTCTTCGAGAAGACGAGCACCTTGAAGGCGGGCTCCGCCGCCGTGGCGGCCTCGGCGCTCACGGGCGCCGCAAGGAGCGTGAGGAAAGGGGCGACGAGGGCTAAGGCCATCGTGGTAGCGGTTTGACGTCTCGGGCGTCGTCCGCTTTCTGGCAGGACCGCGTTGAGCAGCCCCACCGCCTGCGCCCATATTCGAGGACGTGGTGACATGGAAAACCCTTCCTGACCGGGGGGACGTCAGGCAAGGCGCGCGCCGCCGCGCTTGTTGCCACTTAGGTGGTAGCGGATGTTGCGGGTTGCTGGAGGGTGCCGTCTCCAGGTCTGTGGGGCCGTCAGTGAAGTGCCGGCCTGGGGAGCGAATCCATGATCGTCGTCGGGTCGTCGATGAGGTGGTTCACCACCATGCTCGCGGCGCCGCGGGAGGCGGCACCGAAACCGAGCGTGGAGGCGACGAATCGGCACTGGGCGGCGGGAGCGGCCACCACGAGCCGTTGCAGCTGATCTTGCGCGTGCGGTAGCAGCCACTGGGCCAGAGAGGCGAAGTAGCCGCCGATGACGATCACTCGCGGGTTGAACAGGTTGGCCAGGATCGAGCCGCCGAGCCCGAGCCACTCGCCGACCTGCGCCACCGCCATCATCATCCGCCGGTCTCCCGAGGCCAGGCCCCTGGCGATGTCGGCCACCCGTTCGCCGGGATCGGGGACCGGCATGCCGGGCAACCCGTACGCCTGCTCGGGCATGGCCGCGCGGACAAGTGCGGCCAGGCCGACCTTGGTCTCCCAGCAGCCGATGCGGCCACAGCCGCACTGGTCGCCGTTCGGGTCGACCCGCAGATGTCCGACCTCGCCGGAGAATCCGTCCGCTCCGCGCAGCAGTTCGCCGCCGGAGATGATGCCGCCGCCGACGCCCACCTCTCCAGTGAGATAGACGAGGTGGGGCGTGCCGGCGGCGACGCCGGAGGTGTATTCGGCCAGGGCGGCGAGGTTCGCGTCGTTGTCCACCCGTACCGGCACGCGCGGCCGGCCGAGTATGGCGCCCAGCCGCTCGGCCAGGGGCAGGTCGCGCCAGTGGAGGTTCGGTGCGAGTGTCACGACGCCGCGTGTCACGTCCACGAGTCCGGGGACGGCCACCGCGATGCCGGTCGGGACTGCTCCGGCCCGCCGCATCGCCTCCACGGCCTCCTTGGCCACGAGCCCGAGTCGGCGCACGGCGCTGTCCGGGCCACTGCCCATCGCGTCGTGGACCACCCGGCGCTCGACCAGGCTCCGGCCGCTCAGGTCGGTGCCGTGGACCGCGATGTAGTCGACGTTGATCTCCATGCCCAGGGCGCCGACGTGCGCGCCGTGCAGCGCCACCGCCCGTCTGGGACGCCCGATCGCGCCCACGTGCTCGACACCGACCTCCCGCACCAGCCGCCGTTCCAGGAGCTCGGCCATGAGGTTGGAGACGGTGGCCCGGTGCAGCCCGGTCGCCTGCGCGATCTCGGCACGGGACAGGGACCTGTGGTCGCGCAGCTCGCGCAGCACCAGCGAGAGGTTCGCCCGGCGCAGCGTGGCAGGACCCGTCGGCGCGGCGCCGCCCGGGGCGCGGGAGCGGGACGCCCTGTACGTCACCGGCACCACCTGCCCCTTTGTTTGTCTCTGAGATCAATTAATCAGGGTTGTAACACGGCGATGTCGGACCACGCACCCCTCAGGTTCGTAACGAGTTGGCATCGCTCACTTCCGTGCACTTCAGCCACGTTTCGCACCCCAGTTATCGGAACGTTACGCAAAATGCGAACGATTTAATACTTGTGCCCGCAGGAAGTCGTGCCTTTAATTCGGCTAGCCATCCGAACTAATCGAGGAGGAGCGTGGACCACAGCCGGTCCGACGGCCACGCGACCGACTCGATGAGTCGCGGCGGATCCGCGGGAGTTCCCGCGGATCAGGCCACCGTGCGCCGTTCCAACCTCGCCCTCGTGCTGCGTCACGTCAGCGCGCGCGGCCCGTGCACCCGGTCGGCCGTCGCCGCGGCGACCGGGCTGAACAAGGCCACCGTCACCAGTCTGGTGAGCGAGTTGCAGGCGCGCGGGCTGGTCATGGAGATGGGGCCGCAGCACGCCGGCTCCGTCGGCCGCCCGGGTGTCGCGCTCACCCTGGACGGCTCCCGGGTCGGCGCCCTCGGCATGGAAGTCAACGTCGACTACATCGCCGCGATCGCCACTGACCTGGCCGGCAGGGTGATCATCGACCGGCGAATCGGTTTCGACGCCATGGGCTCCGGCCTGGAACGCTCACTAAGCGAGCTCGCCCGCATGGCCGAGAGGACCGTCGCCGACCTGGACCGGCTCGGGATCACGCCGGCCGGGATCACCGTGGCCGTCCCCGGCCTGATCGACACCACCACCGGCACCGTCGTCGTCGCCCCGAACCTCGGCTGGCGCGGGGTGGCGGTCGCGGAGCGGCTGTCCCGCGCGAACATCGCCGCGGACATCCCCGTCGCGGTGGACAACGACGCCAACCTCGCCGCTCTCGCCGAGTACACCTCGGGCGTCGCAGCGGGCACCTCCGACCTGGTCTACCTCACAGGCGAGGTGGGCATCGGCGGCGGCGTCATCGCCGGCGGCCGGCTGCTGGGCGGAGCGGACGGATTCGCGGGGGAGGTCGGCCACGTCATGATCGATCCCTCCGGCGAGTCGTGCCGCTGCGGCCGGGTCGGCTGCTGGGAGACCAAAGTCGGGCTGGCCGCGCTGGTCCGCATGGCCACACCTGACCGCGCGTACGGTACCGGCCCGCAGGTCGTCCGCGACCCGGAGGAGCGGCTGGCCGAGATCGAGCAGCGACGGGCCGAAGGAGATCCCCGCGTCGACGCCGCCGCCGCGGAGGTGGGCCGGTGGCTCGGAATCGGGGCGGCCATGCTGGTCAACCTCTTCAACCCACGGGTGATCGTGCTGGGCGGGTACTTCGCGCGACTCGCCGACCTGCTCATCCCCGCGGCGCAGCAGGCGTTGGCACGCCTGGGCATGAGCGACGCCGTCGAGCGCTGCCGGTTCGTCGCCTCCGACCTCGGCTTCGGCGCCGCCTCACGCGGAGCGGCCGGAGTCGTCGTCGAGCGAGCACTGTCCGACCCCACAAGCATCTCGATCCGAACGTCTCCAACCATCGGGGTCATCGAGGGAACCCCGATGGCCTGATCGCCACAGTCAGCCTGACCCGCGTGTCCGCCACGCGGTCCCGATCTACCGCCCGCTACCTGAACCTCCCGTCCGCCTGACCGTCCTGTTCCGCACCGCCTCGGCACATCCCGCCCATCTCGCGTGCCGCGGCCATGGGGCATGCGGTCAGGCGGACGGGAAACCCCGTGCCCCTTTTCCCGTGCCCTTTCCCCACTCAGAACGTCCCGCCCGCCTGATCGGTCGCCCGGAGCCGCACCGGCACCGTTGACGCCGACCTCGGTGCCGTCGCGGCGGTGCCAACCGGCGCCGTCAGGCGGGCGGGGCAACCAGGCGGGCACGGCCACACCGTAACCAAGGGAGGCCCCTGTGCCGCGGTCACCATCCGACTCGTCATCGCTGCTCGTGATGCGAGGAATCGTCAAGCAGTTCCCGGGCGTGCGCGCCTTGGACGGTGTGAACCTTGAGGTCAGAGCCGGAGAGGTGCACTGCCTGCTCGGCCAGAACGGCGCCGGGAAGTCCACGCTCATCAAGATCCTGTCCGGTGCCCACGAACCCGACGAGGGCGAAGTGCTGCTCGACGGCTCGCCCGTACGGCTGGCGCCGCCGACCGCGGCGATGGGTCACGGGATCGCTACCATCTACCAGGAGCTCGACCTTGTGGATGGGTTGAGCGTGACGGAGAACATCTTCCTCGGTCACGAGCCGGCGACCTTCGGCTTCTCCCGCCGGGCCGAGGGCGACCGGGCGACGGCTGAGCTGCTCGAGCGGCTGGGGCACGGCGAGATCCGCCCTCGGACCGAGGTGGGCCGGCTGTCGCCGGCTCACAAGCAGATCGTCAGCATGGCCAGGGCGCTGTCACACTCGGCCCGGCTGATCATCATGGACGAGCCGTCGGCCGCGCTGGACCACGACGAGGTCGGCAACCTGTTCCGGGTGATCCGCGACCTCACCTCCCAGAGGGTGGCGGTGATCTACATCTCCCACCGGCTGGAGGAGATCCGCGAGATCGGCGACCGGGTCACCGTGCTGAAGGACGGGCGCACGGTCGCGGTGGGGCTGGCGGCCAAGGACACCCCGACCTCGAAGATCGTGGCGCTGATGACCGGCCGCAACGTCGAGTACGTCTTCCCGCCCCGGCCCCGCAGGACCGCCCCCGAGGAGCGGACCGAGGTGCTGCGGGTGGAGAACCTGACGCTGCCCGGCCGGTTCGCGGACGTCTCGTTCAGCATCAGAGCCGGGGAGATCGTCGGCCTGGCCGGCCTGGTCGGCTCCGGTCGCAGCGAGATCATCGAGGCGATCTACGGCGCGCGGCGGGCCCGCGGCCGGGTCGTGCTCGACGGGCGGACGGTGCGGCCGGGCAGCACGACCCGCGCGGTGCGGATGGGCATGGGCCTGGCCCCCGAGGAGCGCAAGGCGCAGGCGTTGCTGCTGGACCACCCCGTCGCGCAGAACATCACGCTGGCGAGCCTGAGCCGCTACACCAGGCCGCGGTGGCTGGGCTGGCTCGACCGCCGGACCGAGTTCGCCGAGGCCGAACGGCTGTCGCAGGCGCTGGACATCCGTCCGCCCGATCCGCGCCGGCCGATCAGGACCCTGTCGGGCGGCAACCAGCAGAAGGCGGTGCTGGGACGCTGGCTGGCCGAGGACCGCAAGCTGCTGCTGCTGGACGAGCCCACACGGGGTGTGGACGTCGGCGCCCGGGCCGAGCTGTACGTGCTGGTGCGCAAGCTCGCCGACGACGGCATCGGCGTGCTGCTGGTGTCCAGCGAGGTGCCCGAGGTGCTGGGCCTGGCCGACCGGGTGCTGGTCATCCGCGAGGGCCGGATCGTCCATGAGGCACCGGCCGAGGACCTGGACGAGCACCGGGTGCTCGACCTGGTGATGGTCTCCGCAGGACAGAGGCCCGGATCCGATGTGGCGAATCCCCCCACCGAAGGAGCATCGCATGACCGAGGTTGATCGGGCCGCGCCGACAGGTCCGCGATTGAAGGCGGCGGGACCGGGCGGGCGGTTCGGCCGGCTGGGTGAGGTCCGGCATCTGGGACTGGTCGCGGCGTTGATACTGCTGGCGATCGTGGGATTGGTGACGAAGCCGGAGAACTTCGCCACCTCCTCCAACGTGGTGAGCATCCTGGCGCTGGCCTCGACCATCGGGGTGATCACTGTTGGCATGACGTTCGTGATTATCGGTGGTGGCATCGATCTGTCGGTGGGCGCGCTGATGGCGTTGGCGTCGGTGTGGGCGACCACGCTGGCGACCCAGTCCTACGGGCCGGTCGTGATGATCGTGTGCGCGGTGCTGGTGGGCACCGGCGCGGGAGTGGTGAACGGCATCTTGATCGCCTACGGCCGGATGGTGCCGTTCATCGCGACGCTGGCGATGATGGTGGCCGCGCGCGGTCTGGCGCAGCGGATGTCCAACCAGCGCACACAGCTCGTGCAGCAGGACAACTCGATGATCGTGAGCCTGTCGACCACCCGGGTGCTCGGGCTGCCGCTGCTGGTGTACGTGTTCGCGCTGGTGGTGCTGCTCGGCTGGCTGGTGCTCAACCGCACGACGTTCGGCCGGCGCACCTACGCGGTGGGCGGCAACCCCGAGGCCGCCCGCCTGGCCGGCATCGACGTGCGCAAACACACGCTGCTGCTGTACGCCCTGTCGGGGTTGTGCTGCGGGATCGCCGCGGTGCTGATCATGGCCAGGACCACGACCGGATCGTCCACGCACGGCGACCTGTACGAGCTGGACGCGATCGCCGCAGTGATCATCGGCGGGACGCTGCTGAGCGGCGGCCGGGGCACGATCATCGGATCGATCCTCGGTCTGCTGATCTTCACTGTGATCACCAACCTGTTCATCCTGAACGGCCTGAACACCGCCGACCAGCTCATCGCCAAAGGCGCGATCATCGTCGCCGCCGTGCTGCTGCAGCGGCGAAGCCTCAGAACGCACACCTGACACCAGGGCCGGATCGCAAGCCTTCCGGCTTCAGCAAGGAGAGCAGACATGGACAAGAACGTCGCCCGGCGCGGCTTCCTCTTCAGCGGCGCCGCCCTCGGCGCGGGTGCCCTCATCAGCGCCTGCACCAGCAACGAGCCGGTCGCCAACCAGCAGGCGAGCGCGCCAGCCGCCGCTCCCGCGGCCAAGGAAGGCAACGACGCCCCCGGCGAGAAGGTCGTCATCGGCTTCTCGGCCCCGGCCGCCGACCACGGCTGGATCGCCGCCATCAGCAAGAACGCGGCGGACGCGGCCAAGCAGTACACCGACGTCGAGTTCAAGCCGGTCGAGCCGACCAACGACATCAACCAGCAGATCTCGGCGGTGGAGTCGCTGATCCAGGCGAAGGTCAACGTGCTGGTGATCCTGCCGAACGACGGCCAGCAGCTCAACCAGGTCGCCCGGCAGGCCATGGACGCGGGCATCCCGGTGGTCAACGTGGACCGCGTCTTCCCGGACAAGCTGTCGTACCGGGCCTGGATCGGAGGGGACAACTACGGCATGGGTGTGGCCGCCGGACACCACATCGGCAAGACGCTGAAGGACAAGGGCGTCTCCAACCCGGTCATCCTGGAGATCCAGGGCATCGCCACGCTGCCGCTGACCCAGGACCGCAGCAAGGGCTTCGCCGACGCGCTGAAGACGTACGGCTTCAAGGTGACCGCCCAACAGGACGCCAAGTTCACGGTGGAGTCCGGAACGCAGGTGGCCGCCAACCTGCTCCAGGCGCACAAGAAGATCGACGCGATCTGGAACCACGACGACGACCAGGGCATCGGCGTGCTGGCGGCGATCAAGGAGGCCGGTCGCAACGAGTTCTTCATGGTCGGCGGCGCGGGCTCGGCCAACGCGATGCGTGACATCCAGGCCGGCAGCGGCGTGCTGAAGGCCACCGTCACCTATCCCCCCACCATGGCCGCCTCGGCGATCAAGATTGCCCGGTTGATCGCCCAGGGCAAGGGCATGAGCGATCTGCTGGAGCAGCAGGTGCCGCAGTCGATCACACTGGCTTCGGAGACCATCACCAAGGACAACGCCGCCCAGTACCTGCCTCTCGGGTTCGAGTCATGAGGCCCGTCATCGGGATCGGCATGGTCGGCTACGCGTTCATGGGCCGTACCCACTCCCAGGCGTGGCGCAGCGTGGACGCGTTCTTCGACCTGCCGTTCAGGCCCTCGATGGTGGCCGTGGCCGGCAGATCCGCCGAGGCGACCGCGCAGGCCGCCGAGAAGCTGGGGTGGGCCGGCGCGGAGACCGACTGGAAGCGCCTCCTCGATCGCGACGACGTGCAGATCGTCGACATCTGCACGCCCGGCGACTCGCACGCCGAGATCGCCGTCGCGGCGCTGGCGGCAGGCAAGCACGTGATCTGCGAGAAGCCGCTCGCCAACACCGTCGCCGAGGCCGCGGCCATGGCCGTGGCGGCGAAGGAGGCGGCGGCGCGCGGTGTGCGCAGCATGGTCGCCTTCAACTACCGCCGCGTGCCCGCCGTCGCGCTGGCCCGGCGGTTCGTCGAAGAGGGCATGCTCGGCGATATCCGGCACGTGCGGGCGCAGTATCTGCAGGACTGGATCGTCGACCCGGAATTCCCCCTGGTCTGGCGGCTCCAGAAGGACAAGGCCGGCTCTGGGGCCCTCGGCGACATCGGCGCCCACATCGTCGACGTCGCCGAGTTCATCACCGGTGAGTGGCTGACCGGGGTGGCGGCGCTGACCGAGACCTTCGTCAAGGAGCGTCCCCTGGCGGCCAGTTCGGCCGGGCTCTCGGCCGGCGGCGGAACCGGGAGGGGCGCGGTCACCGTGGACGACGCGGCGCTGTTCATCGGACGGCTCAGCGGCGGCGGGCTGGCCTCCTTCGAGGCCACCCGCTTCGCGACCGGTCGCAAGAACGCGCTGCGCATCGAGATCAACGGCGCCCTGGGCAGCCTGGCCTTCGACTTCGAGTCGATGAACGACCTGTGGTTCCACGACCACACCATCGACAGCGCCGAGCACGGATTCCGGCGGGTGCAGGTCACCGAGCCGGACCACCCGTACGCCGGGGCGTGGTGGCCGCCTGGTCACGGCCTCGGGTACGAGCACGCCTTCGTCCACGAGATGAAGGACTTCCTGGAGGCGATCGCCGCCGGCACCGACCCCGCACCGTCCTTCGAGGACGGCCTGCGGGTGCAGCGGGTGCTGGCGGCTGTCGAGCAGAGCGCGGCTGAGGACAGCCGCTTCATCACTGTGGAGGGTTCATGACGAGGCCGGTCACGTTGTTCACCGGGCAGTGGGCGGACCTGCCGTTCGAGGAGGTCTGCCGGCTGGCGTCGGAGTGGGGCTACGACGGCCTGGAGATCGCCTGCTGGGGCGACCACTTCGAGGTCGACAAGGCCCTCGCGGACGACTCCTACATCGAACGCAAGAAGGAGACCCTGGCCAAGTACAACCTCGGGGTGTGGACGATCTCCAACCACCTGGTCGGCCAGGCGGTTTGCGACCACCCCATCGACGATCGCCACAAGGGCATCGTGCCCGCCCGCATCTGGGGCGACGGTGAACCCGAAGGCGTACGGCGGCGCGCCGCCGAAGAGATCAAGAACACCGCCCGCGCGGCGGCCGCGCTCGGCGTCACGACCGTCGTCGGCTTCACCGGCTCGTCCATCTGGCACACGCTGGCGATGTTCCCGCCGGTGCCCCCGTCGATGATCGAGGCGGGCTACGCTGACTTCGCCGACCGGTGGAACCCGATCCTCGACGTCTTCGACGAGGTCGGGGTGCGCTTCGCCCATGAGGTGCACCCGAGCGAGATCGCCTACGACTACCACACCACGGTCCGGACGCTGGAGGCCATCGGGCACCGGCCCGCCTTCGGGCTGAACTGGGACCCCTCGCACATGGTGTGGCAGGACCTGGACCCGGCGAACTTCATCCTCGACTTCGCCGACCGGATCTACCACGTGGACTGCAAGGACGCCCGGGTGGCCACCCGCGACGGCCGGCGCGGCCGCCTGTCCTCCCACCTGGCCTGGGCCGACCCCCGGCGTGGCTGGGACTTCGTGTCCACCGGCCGGGGCGACGTGCCGTGGGAGGCGTGCTTCCGCGCGCTCAACCACATCGGCTACGACGGCCCGATCTCCATCGAGTGGGAGGACGCGGGCATGGACCGGCTGCACGGCGCGCCGGAATCCCTCGCCTACATCCGCTCGCTCAACGCCATCACTCCACCGGCCGCCGCTTTCGACGCCGCCTTCTCCTCCGAATGACCCATCACGCCGGGCGGCGGCCGCACAGTGGCCGCCGCCCACCGTCCCGGTGAACGATCGCGAGAGGAGACAGGAGAGAACCGGAGTATGGCTGATCGGAGCATGAGGATCGGTCGCGGTCAGCAGCATGCTGGGGGCATTGGCGGTGCGGGCGGGCCTGGCCGACCCGCCCCGCTGGCCGGGGCCGTGCGCGACGCGCTACTGGAGGGCGGGTGGCGCGACGGAGTGGCGCACCACGAGGTGGGTGCCGAATACGGTGTGCTGCTCCGAGCCGCTGCTCGCCCGCCCCTCCTTCAGCTCCAATGCCAGGCGCACGGCGCTGCGGCCCAGCTCCTCGTACGGCACGCGCACGGTCGTCAGCTGCGGCCGCAGGTCCGTCGCCAGCGGTATGTCGTCGTAGCCCACGAGCGAGATGTCCTCGGGCACGCTCAGACCCGACTCGAAGACCGCGGCCATCGCGCCGCCCGCGACGATGTCCGTCTCGGCGAAGATCGCGGTGAACGGCGGCCCCGAGCTCAGCCACCGCCGCGTGTGCTCATAGCCGGACGCCCGGCTGAACTGCACCTTCGTCTCGATCAGCTCGGGGTCGACGGGCACTCCATTGTCCTCCAGCGCCCGCCGGTACCCCGCCAGCCGGCCCGCGGTCGTGGTGAACCCCGGCGGCCCGCCGCCCAGGAAAAGGATCCGCCGATGCCCGCGGGACAGCAGGTGAGCTGTCGCGGCGTAGGCGCCGGCCTCGTTGTCGTACTCCACGACCGTGACCGGCATGTCGTTGCCGATCGGCGGCCTGCCGCACAGGACCAGCCGCGACCCCGCCGCGTCCAGCGAGCGTGCGATCTCGGCCATGCGCGCGTGGTAGGCAGGCCCGTCGACCGTCCCGCCGATGAGGATCACCGCCGACGCGCGCTGCTCGCGCATGAGGTGGATGGCGGTCAGCTCCCGCTCGGGATCGCCCTCGGTCGTGCACACCAGGCACAGCCGCCCGCGGCGCGCGGCCTCGTGCTCGGCTCCGTGCACGGCGGTGGCGAAGGCGGGCCCGCGCACGTCGTTGACGATGAACGCCACCGTCTGGGTGCTGCCCGCCACCAGCGCGCGGGCGTGGGTGTTGGCGACGTAGTTGAGCTCCTTGATCGCCCGCTGCACCCGCTGCCTGGTGGCCTGCGCCACCGGGTAGTCCCCGGCCATCACCCTGGACACCGTGGAGACGGACACGTCGGCCCGCGCCGCGACGTCCCGGATCGTGTTCGGGCGGTGCTCGTCTCTCCTGGCCATGATCCCGCAGTATAGACAACGTTTTCCAACAACCCTCTATTTGAGGCTGCCCAAGGTGACGCCGGAGCGCCAGTAGCGCTGCATGGACACCATCAAAGCCACCATGGGGATCAGCGAGACGATCGAGCCGACCACGACCAGCCCGGTCAGGTCCGTGGAGTTGTCCACCTTGACCTTGAGCCACGAGTAGAGGCCCAGCATGACCGTCCACTTGTCCTGGCTGCGCAGGTAGACCAGAGGGCCGAAGAAGGAGTTCCACGACCCCACGAAGCCGAGCAAGAAGATCGTCGCCGCGCCCGTGGACATCAGCCGCGCCCCGATGACGAAGAAGATGCGGTACTCGCCGGCCCCGTCGATCCTGGCCGCTTCCAGCAACTCGTGCGGGATGGCGCCCTCGGCGTAGACCTTCGCCAGGTATACCGAGAAGGCGCTGAAGAAGCTCGGCACGATGATCGCCCAGGGCGTGTCGATCATCCGCAGGTCCGTGTAGAGCAGGAAGGACGGGATGGTGAGCAGCGCGTGCGGCACCAGGAAAGAGCCGATGATGCAGCCCATCATCACGCCGCGGCCCCGGAAGCGGTACATCGCCAGTCCGTAGCCGCAGGCGACGCAGATCAGCGTCATTCCCGCGGTCCCGGCGAGGCTGTAGACCACGGTGTTCCACATCCACGTCAGGAAGATGCCGTCCTGGTAGGTGAACAACTGCCGGAAGTTGTCCAGCAGCCGGAACTCGGCAAACCACAGCCCGTTGGTCGTGTAGAGGTCGCTCTGCCCCTTCGTCGCGGCCACGATCAGCCACCACACGGGCGCCACGGAGTACACGGTGAAGGCGATCAGCCCGAACAGCACCGTCGCCTTCGTACGTTTGCTGTGCGGCACCACCGGTTGCCGCGGGGCGGAGTCGGTGACGGTACGGCGGTCGAGCGTCGTGGTCATGAGGTCGGCGCCTTGTTCGTGAACCGGTAGAAGATCGCCGACGCCAGGCCGACGACGAGGGCCAGGATGATGGAAAGGGCGGCGGCGTAGTTGAAGTCACCCTGTGCGAAGGCCCAGTCGTAAATGCCCATGATCGGCGTGAAGTCGCGAGTGACGGTCTCCGGCGCCATCGACCGGAAGAGCATCGGGTCGCTGAAGATCTGCAGCGTGCCGATGATGCTGAGCACAGTCGTCAGCACCAACGATCGCCGGATCAACGGCACCTTGATCGACCAGGCGATCCGCAGCTCCGAAGCCCCGTCCACGCGGGCGCCCTCGAAGATCTCCCGAGGCACGGCCTGCAGCGCGGCGTACACGATGAGCATGTTGAACCCGATGCCGCCCCACGCCATCAGATTGCCGATCGACACCCAGATCAGCTCGCCGCTGTAGAAGTCGGCGTCCACCCCGAACAGCGCGAAGAACGGCGTCAGCGGCCCGACGTCGGGGCTGTAGAGGTAGATCCAGATGAGCGTCGCCACGATCCCCGGGATCATGTACGGGATCAGCAGCGCCAGCCGGAACCGCGCCGCCACCTTCCGGGTGGCGGCGTCGAGCAGCAGCGCCACGGCGACGCTCGCGACCTGGATGAGCGGGATGCTGATGGCCGCGAACAGCGCCACCCGCCCCATCCCCGCCCAGAACCGCTCGTCGCCCATGCCCTTCAGCAGGTTGGCGAGCCCCGAGAACTCGATGGTCTTCTCGCCGAACCCAAGCCCGGAGCTCTTGGTCGTGTACATGCTCTCGCGCAGCGCCAGGACGATCGGCACCGCCGTGAACAGCACGAACCCGAGGAAGAACGGGACGGTGAAGGAGGCGCCCTTGATCGCCGCGATCCGCCGCCAGGTCATGACGGCGGGCGAGGCCATGCTGTCAGCCCTGGACATTGATGTTCTTGGCCTTGAGGTCGTCGACCGTGAACTTCTGCATGTGCTCCAGCGCCTCGCGCACCGTGATCTTCTTGGTGACGATCTGCGCCCACTGGTCCTGGAGCTCGGTGAACACGCCGGTGTAGTTGGGGCCGACCACCCAGGGGTCCTGGGCGCTCTTGACCGCCTTGAGGATGACGTCCTTGGCCTCGGCGCGGCGCTCGCCGAACAACTTCGCCGGCACCGCGGAGTCGACCCAGGGGCTTGGGTCGGGGATGGCGCCCGGCCAGGCGTACTGCTTGGTGTCCTCCTGGTAGCTGGCGTCGACGGCTTCCTTGCTCGTCGTCATCCAGACGGCCGCCTCGACCGCCTCCTTCACGTTCTGGCAGCCCTTCGGCACCAGGATGGCGCTGCCGTGCGCGTTCGTGACGAACGTCGGGGCGTCGGCGAACTGCGGAAGGTCGATGGGCTGCCAGTCGCCCAGCGACTTCTTGTAGTTGAGCTCGTAGTTGCCGAGTTGCCAGGTGGAGGTGGGCAGGGACACCATCTTGCCGGAGTCGAAGTAGGCGATGAGCGCCGGTCGGTCCTGGTAGGTCTGGTTCGCCACCAGATCGTTGTCCACCAGCTGCTGGACGACCTCAGCGGCCTTGAGTGACTCGGGCGAAAGGAAGTCCACCTTCCATGTGTCGCCCTCGACCTTGTACCAGGTGCCGCCGGCCTGCTGGGTCAGGTTGACCAGCGTGGAGGGGTCCTCGCCGGCGAGGTTCATCACGTAGACGCCGCGCTTCTTCAGCTCCTTGCCTGCCGCGATCAGCTCGTCCCAGGTCTTGGGCGGCGCGATGCCGTACTTGTCGTAGACGGCCCGGTTGATGATCATGAACGACGGGTTGAACCCCGACGGGACGCCGTAGTAGCGGCCGCCGGCCTGCGCGCCGGCGTGGGCCGGCTCGTTGTACAGGCCCTTCTTGGTGTACGGCTCGAACTCCTCCGTGACGTCCTCCAGCAGCCCTTCACCGGCCAGTCCTGGCACCTCGCCGAAGTTCTTGACCAGGCAGGGCACGTCCTGCTTCGCGGCCACGGCATTGCGCAGGTTCGCCGCGGTGCCCGGAAGGTCGGCCTGCTTGACCACCTTGAGCTTGATGTGGTCGTGGGTGGCGTTGAACTTCTCGACGATCGGGTCGAGGAACTTGTTCTCGTCCCAGGACCACCAGGTGACGGTGACCGGTCCCTTGCTCTGGGGCGCGGCGGGTTGCTCGCCGCCGCAGCCGGCCAGGGTGACGGACGTCGCGATGATGGTCACAGCTGCGGCTTTCAGCTGCTTACGGGTCATGAGGACACCTCTCCGTAAGGGGGAACGCGCCGCGCGCGTCGGCGGGGACGGGGAGTAGGCGGATAGAAAACGGTCTCTACGGAAGTTAGAACCTGGCGATGCCCCGATGCAAGATGTCACCCGCATAAATCTGATGTTTCGGGGACTTTGCCGGACTCATGCAGACAGATCGATTCAGACAACGTTTCCTAGATCCCAGGCGGTTCACACCAGCGAGGTCAGGCAGTGAGAAGGGGCTTGACGGGGGTGGCCATCCGATCAGATGTTCTCAGTCATCGGTTGTATCGCCTTGCTGGCATCCTTCCGACCGACGGTCAGATCGAGGCTTGGGCGCGGCACGCGTTGAGCTGCGCGGTGCGGTCCGCGCCCTCCGCTCCTCATCCAGTCCCGCTCGGATCCGAGCGACCTCCTTTCGTATTGGTGGGCGCTCGCCCTGGTGACGTCGTCGGTCGTGCGCGCCTTTGAGCCGAACTATGCGTCGTACTTGATGTCGCCGTAGAGTTCGACCTCGGAGAGGTCGCCGTACCAGCTTGTGGCGTTGTAGATCCGCAGGTACCGGTAATGCTCTTCGCCCGAGGTGGGCTGGTCGCTCCAGCCGTTTGCGACGGCGCCGGTGAGTGGCATGGTGAGGTCAGTCCAGGTCTGGCCGTCGTTCGACCCCTGCACGACGGTGCCGTTGGCCCGCTGGGGGTGGCTGGCCCGCGGCAGGATCAGGACCTCGTCGGGCCGCACGGTCGCGTGAGCGCCGAAGTCGATGTCGTAGTACGCGCCTGGTCCGGTGTTCAGGTCGCCGTACGTGTCGGGCTTGCGGTCGAAGAGCAGGTAGCCGACCTCGTCGGCGCCCAGTCCGTTGCCCGGCCACTGTTTGTCGGAGGCGGTGACGGTGGCCAGCTTGGCCACGTCGATGAAGTGCGCGGGGTCGCCCGCGATGTAGAGCTTCGATCCGTCGGTGGTGCCGTAGGCGGTCGGCCCGGGCTTGCCGTCGGCGTCGAGGTAGTCGACCGCGACCTGGATGTCGCCGGGGGCCACGTCGTCGAGTTTGACCGAGGCGGTCCAGTTGACGCCGTCGTCGGAGTTCGCCTTCCCCGTCACACCTTGGACGGTGACGGTGACCTGTTGGATCGGCTTCTTCGCGGTGACCGAGACGTCGACGGTGTCGCCTGTCATGATCTTGCCGGCGATGGCCTGGTCGGAGGCGATCGAGGTCGCCTTGACGAAATTGCCGATCTCGTGCCGGTCGCCGTAGATGTGGAACTCGGTCATTTCGAACAGGTTGCGGACGATGCCGTAGAGCACGTCCGGCAGGGGTTTGAGCATCTGGACCTTGATGTAGCGGAATTGCTGGTCGCGCAGAGCGGGGGCGACGTCGAGGGTGTTGAAGTCCTGGGTGAACCGGGTGACGCCCGGAGTCAGACGAGTCCAGTTCTTGCCGTCGTTCGAGCCGTAGACGGTGGAGTTCGCGAGCCGGTCGGCGAAGATGTTGCTCTGGAATCCGAAGCGGGTCGCCGAGACTCGGAAGTCGGGCCCGAAGTCGACGGTGTGGGAGAGGTTGACCGCCTGGGCGTACCCGGTTCCCGACTGGTTGTCGCCGTCGACGAGGTTGCCGATGTTGGCCCCGGCCGTGGAGCTGATCACGAACGAGGGATAGTCGAGGCTGCGGTCCACGGCCGTGTGCGGGGAGAGGAGGGCGAGACCGTCGACCGCCGTCACGAGGTGGGCCAGCGCGGCGAGGTACTCGTCGTCCGTACCCTTCTTGTCCAGGGCCTGGGCAGTGGTGAGCGCCTGGTCGAAGGCGGCCTCGGTGTCGGAGACGTACTCGGCGTCCGCCTCGTGGCCCTCCTGGGCGAGCGCGAGCGCGCCGGAGCGGTTGTGGTCGGCGGCGAGTACGACGTGGTGGCTCGCCAGGGTGGTGCCGTCGGAGACCGTCACGGTGATGCCGGTCGAGCCGGCTGCGGCGGGCGTCCAGGTCAGCTGCCCGGTGGAGGCGTCGAGGGTCGCCCCGGCGGGCAGTCCCCGCGCCGTGTAGGCGAGCTTGTCGGCGCCGGCGTAGTGCGCGGAGAGGTCGGCCGTGGCGGTCGCGCCCTTCCAGCTCACGATGCGGGCGGTCGAGGTGTCGTCGAAGGCGGGCGGTGTCAGTTCGGTGGCGGCATTCGTGTTGATGTGATCGATGTCGACGGTCGCCCCGTCGCCGGTGGCCTGGATGAACAGCATGTCCCCGATGGAGTGCGGGTACATGACGTACCGCCATTCGCCGCCGGTGTCCGGCACAAGGATCGTGCGGTCGTCGTGGCGGTCGATGCGCAGCCGGACCTCGCCGTCGGTGCGGACCCGGAAGGCAAGGAGCTGCTTGCTGCTCGAGCCGCTGAGGTAGGCGATCTCGGAGCCGGGGCGCGCGGTAGACATCCGCACGTATGCGGCGCCGGCGTCGGTTCCGTGCTCGACGTCGCCGGAGAGCCGGGTGTACTTGTTCTCGACTTCGAGGATCGTCGGGCTGTCCTGCAGCGGCGGCACGGTCTGCCCGGTCGCCGAGACGGGCGCGAAGAGCCACGAGTCGCCGCCGCCGTCCACGTTGTCCCACGCGTTGTTGAGGCGGCCGCCGTAGTAGAACAGGGGGCCGTTGCGCTTGGCGTACGCCTCGGCGAAGTACGGCGCGAGCTTTCTGAGGTCCTCGCCGCGGGTGAACGCGTAATAGTAATAGATGTCCCAGAAGCTCGCGGTGTTATAGCGCCCGCGGTAGCTGTTCGAGATGTGGTTGTAGGTGTCGCGGATGGTGCCGTCAGGCGAGATGGCGTACGCCATCGGGGTCCACGGGGTGTCGTGGCCGAGCATGAACCGCCAGAAGTAGTCGGCGGCGGCGAGGATCCGGTCGCCGAGGAACTCATAGGGGCCCACTGCGTTCGGGGCGTCGGAGACGGTGCCGTCGACGGGGTCGACCTTCGTCTGCTGCGCCAGCAGCATGCGGGAGATGATCGCGGCGTTGGTGAGGTCGCCACCGCCGTGGGCCTGGTCGCGTCCCATCTCGGCGTGCTGGACGTGCGGGTCGTCGATCGGCTCGCCGGTTGCGTCGTTGGTGTCGACCCATCGGAACAGCCGCTTGATGGAGCCGTTGAAGCCCTGGTCCTTCGCGGTGGCGTTGACCGTGAACCATTCGACCGACCGCTTGTAGAGGGCGGTGTCGTTCATGAAGATGGAGCCGGCCATCGCACCCATGAGCGAGTAGCTGTGCTGGTTCATGAAGTGGTTGTTGTCGTTCTGGAAGGTCTTGATGACCGGGACTACGAGGTTGTCGGTGAACGACCGCGTGTCCGCGTCGGTCCAGGGGTACGCCTCGTCGGCGCACGAGGTGTAGCGCAGCAGTTCGGCGGCGGAGACCATGCGGTTGAGGGGAATGCCGGTGTGGATGTGCGAGTCGGTGAAGTACTCGTACTTGTCGGGGTCCATCTGCTCCCAGATGCGGATGATGTCGAGGGCGTTCTTGCGGTGGACCTCCTCGCCGGTGAGTACGTAGAGGATCGCCTGCGTGTAGGACTTGAGGCCGTCGGCGATGAAGCGGCCGTTGAAGCCCTGGCTGTTGAACGCGTCGGAGGCGGGTTTGGTCGGGTCGGCGCTGCTGCGGTTGGACGAGGTCACCCCGGTCCCAGCCGCGGACGACCGCTGCATCGCCTTTAACGACGAGGTCCAGGGTTCGGCGCCCGCGGCGATCTGCCGGCGGGCGTTCTCCAGGATCGGCTGGGTCAGGCCGACGCCGGGGTGGACGAACCCCTGCTCGCTGACGGTGGACTGGAATGTCGGGGCGCACGTGCCGAGATCCTGTGCGGCGGCCGGGCGGGCTGCCGCGCACAGGAGTCCGGTGACGAGCAGGAGCGCTGCGGGGAACGCGCCGAGTCGTCGGACGTGTGCGCCTGCGGCGGCTGGAGTCGGATTCGGACGTCGACGTTTCCGTGCGTTCTGGTCGAAGCAGACTCTTCGCAGAACACCGAACATGGCACGGTCCTCCATTCAGGCGGCTACCCAGGAAAGCGCTTGCCTGCCTAGGCGTCGAGGATGCCGGGAGCGGCCGAACCGGTCAAGAGTTTAAAGCAACCGTTTTCTAATCCTTCGGTTCCGCATCATCGATGTAGAGCGCGGCTCCGATAGGGCACTGCGCGGATATTCATAACAGTTCGATAACGAGATCTGGTGCTGTCAAGCCTGTATCACTACGGTCCGCAGATAACGTTCTCTGCCTCGCTTTCATTGAGCCCCGACGTTGAGTTCGGCAGAGGGAAGCCCGGGAGCCTGCAGCGCCCACGCGGCCTCGTCGTCCCAGAGGACCGCAACCCGGCCTCGACCGGGCCTGCCGCCGCCGGGAGAGCGGCGAGGACCCGGCCCGTCTCGCACACCTCGCGGAAGATCCGCGAATCGGCGCCCGTGTGCGGGGCCATGCCCTGGTGCCGCTGCTCGGCGCCGCCCCGCGAGGCCCGCCACTGGAACGACACCGCCTCTACGGCTCCCCGGACGACATGCTGGAGGCTGTGCCGGCCCAGTTCCCCGAGGCTCCTTGGCCAACGGCCGCTTTGGTGTGCAGACCACGCCGGGAGCCTGCTCCATCAGCAGCCACGGCTTGCCCCTCGCCCATGATCTGGCCAGGTCGGCGGCGTAGGCGCTCTGCTCGGTGGCGTCCATGCCGGGCTCGTCCGGATAGTGATCGATCGCCACCAGATCGACCTGCGCGGTGTCATGATGGGAGGCGCCGCCGACGCCGTCATCCTCATGGACGTCGAGCTCGAGGACTCCCGTGTCGAACAGGTCCGCGGCACGCCGGTGCCGTGCTGATCGGCGAGAGCGAGGTCGTCTACCAGCGTGCACAAGAGCTTCGCCGACCGCACCGTCGACGGGGTTCATGCGCCGGGCGGAGGAACGCGGGATGAACGCCGTCTTCCGGCCCTGCGAAGGCACGTTCGAGTCGACCGCGGGCACGCTCGCCCGCATCCTCGGTGAGCGTCCCGGCACCACTGGCTTCGTCGTGCTGAACCAGTCGGCGATTCCGCACGTGCTGAGCCTGCTGCCGCAGCTGGGACGGGTGGTCACCGAGGACGCGTCGGTGGTCGCCATCTGCCCCGACCGGACGGCCGTCCAGACCTCCCCGCAGGTGACCAACGTCGCGGTGCCCGCGGCGCAGCTGGGCTCCCGGGCGGCTGAGCTGGTCGTGGCCCAATTGGCGGGCGAGACCGTCGAGGGCGTCACGTTGATCGCGCCGAGGCTGACCGTCCGGGGCTCCTCGGCTCCCATGCGGGCCCCGAGCGCGTGACCGGCCGGTCTTCTCAGCCGGTCACGCGCTCGCCCATTTGACGTTGTTCTCCGCCGAGGAGACGGGCGCTACCCCTCGCGCGCACATCGCAGGAAGTGCTCGACCTCGCCGATGAACCCGCGCAGGGCATAGATCTGGGGCTGCAACGGGCAGCCCAACCAGCAGTGGACCACCGTCACTTGACGGCTCCTCCGGTGATGCCGGAGATGATCCGTCTTTGGGCGACGACGAAGACGACGACCAGCGGCAGGCTCATGAGCACGACGTAGGCGAAAACGAGGTTCCAGTTGTTCTGATACAGGTTGCTGCTCGCCACCGAGTACAGGTTCAAGGGAAGTGTCGAGTACGTCCCTCCGCCGAGCACGAAGAAGGCGTAGAAGACGTCATTCCAGATGTAGAGGCAGATGAGGATCGTGGCGGTCGCGATGACCGGGCGCAGCAGCGGCAGGACGACCTTGATGAAGATGCTGAGCGGCCGTGCGCCGTCCATGCGGGCCGCTTCCTCCACCTCGACCGGTATGGTCCGCACGAAGCCGGTGACGAAGAAGATCACCAGGGACATGTACATGCCCATGTAGACCAGCACCATGCCGATCGGCGTGCTGGCCAGGTGGAGTTGCCGGAGCAGCAGCACGATCGTGACGACGGCCGGGGGCAGGATGATTCCGCTGATCGCAGCCGAGTAGAGCACAGCCATGACGCGCCCTGCCCGCCGAGCCAGCACCCATGAAGCCAGCGAGCCGAAGATCAGCACCCCGGCGACGGACGGCACCATGACCAGCAGGCTGCCGAACAGCGCCCACAGCATGCGGCCCTGCGCGAACGCCTGGGAGTAGTTGTCCCACAGGTGCCACACCCGTGGGAGGGACAGGTCGGGCAGGTTCGCCTCGCCTTGCGACTTGGCGGAGGTCACCAGGGCCAGCCACAGCGGGATTCCGATGACGACGGCGGTCAGGATGATGACGACGGCCGGGTGAACGAGGCGGGACCAGGCCCGGGCGGAGATCCTCACAGGACGCGCTCCCTCTTGCGCAGGTAGCCGATGACAGGGAAGGCCAGCAGAGCGACCAGGAGAAGAAGGGCGAGGCTCATCGTGGTCGCCTGGGCGAACAGGCCGTTGCCGTAGACCCGGAAGATGTAGATGTTGAGCACCTCGGTCTGCTGTGCGGGTCCTCCCCCTGTGGTCGCCAGGATCGTGTCGAACCCGTTGAAGGAGCCCAGCAGCGCGGTCGCGACGTTGAAGGTCACCGCGGGGGCGATCAGCGGGAACCGGATGGACCGGAAGGTCCTCCACCTGCCGGCGCCGTCGATCCTGGCCGCCTCGAGCACGTCGGCCGGGATCGTCTTGAGACCGGCGAGGAAGATCACCATCGCCAGCCCCATCCACTTCCAGGAGTTCACGAAGGCCACCGTCACCACCGTCCACGTGGTGCTGCCGAGCCAGGGGATCGTCACCTGCTGGCCGGTGAGAGCGCCGAGGAGCCCGTTGAGCGGACCGTCGGGTTTGAGGAGCGCCTGGAAGGTGTACCCCACCGCCAGGGCGGACATCAGCACCGGGATGAAGAAGACGACCCTGGCGAACCGGTTGATCCGGGTGTCGCGCTCCAGGAGCAGGGCGAGCCCCAGCCCGAACCCCGTCTGCATGATCGCCACCAGGACCGCGTAGACGATGGTGATCCGCAGTGACGACAGCAGGGAGCCGTTGGACAGCACCGCCTTGACGTTCGCCAGCCCAACGGGGCGGATGTCGTCATGGAAGGCCGACCAGTCCGTGAAGGCGTAGACGAAGTTGAAGACGGTCGGCAGGAAGAAGAACACGGCCAGTACGGCGAACGCCGGAGCGAGGAACGAGCTCGGGTACAACACCGCTCGCCGCGGCGAGCGACCGGAAGCGGCCGAAAGAGAAGGGATCATGGCGATCCTGCATACCTTTCAGTGTGGTGGTGGGCGGGAGGGGGGCCGTGCCCCCGCCGCCGTCAGAAGCCCTGGATCCCGAGTGCCTGGGCGAGCTGGGCGAACTGCGATTGTGTAGTGGAGGTCACCTGTTCGGGGGTCATGGTCCCGTTGACCATGTTCGCCAGGTTCACGTAGAAGTCCGGGTTCACCGCGGCGTTCTGCTGCATCGAGCCGGCCGCGTCCTCCAGCGCGGCCGTGGCCTGCTTCACGACCTCCGGCACCCCGGCGGGAGTCGGCACGGCAGGCTCGATCGACACGGTGCCGGCAGACTTCACGTAGTCGGGGTAGTAGGTCTCCAGCCAGAACCGCAGGAACTGCCGGGCGCCCGCCTCCCGCTTCGGATCTCCGGTCTTGAAGGCGACCAGGGCGTTGTCACCGCCGGGCACCGACGTGGCGATGTTGCCGTCCTTGGAGATCGGGAACCAGCCGATCTCCCGGTCTATGGTCGCCGTGTCCGCCGTCGACTGCATCAGCGACGCGAACGAGGTGAGCTGCAGCACCATTGCCGCCTCGCCCTTGAGCAGGGCCGGGCCGGACTCGGTGTACTTGGAGGTCTTGTCGTCCTTGTTGAACAGACCCTGCTTCACCATGTCTTGGAACTGCCGGACGGCGCCGAGGATCTCCGGATCGGTGAACTTCTCCTTGTTCTGGCTGACCCGCTCCCACAGGCCCTTCTTCGACGCCTCGGCCAGCAGGACCTGCGGCCACCACTGGGTGGGCCACTGGTCGCCGGCGGCGCCGAAGAACGGCGCCACGCCCTCCGCCTTGATCTTCTGGGCGTCGGCAAGCAACTCGTTGAAGTTCTTGGGCGTGCTCGTGATCCCCGCCTTCTGGAACACCGACTTGTTGTAGAAGACACCGAGGACGGAGGGGACGTTGACGAAGGCCGCGTAGTGATGCCCGTTCACCAGGCCCAGCTTCTGGATGGCCGGCGTCTGCTTGGCCAGCCACGGCGCGCCGTCCAGGCTCTGCAGGTCGGTGGACGGCTTGAGCAGCGCGAGCATGCTGCCGGTCGGCTGCCAGGTGGCGAGGTCCGGTTTGGCGCCCGTGGCCAGCTTGGTCGGCGCGTTGGTCTCGTAGACGTCGGGAATGACGACCTTGTTGATCTTCGCTCCGGTCTTGGCCTCGAACGACTTGATGACGTTGTCGGCCATCGAGGCGGTCTGCGTCGACATCCACAGGGTGAGGGTCACCCCCTGCAGGCCGGCGCCCGGGTCAGGCCAGGTCGTGGGAACCGGCCCGGCTGTGGCTGAGGACGTCCCGGGGTTGCCCGCCGAGCAGCCGGCCAGCAGCAGCGCCCCGCACGTGGCGGCGGCTGCCGCGCGGGAAAGGCCTCGCGTCTTCATGGATTCTCCTGGTGTGTGGTGGGAGGTGAGGGCTGCCACGTTGAAAGGGATCAGTTCTCCGGCCGCAGGCGGAGCAGGCGTGCGGACGGTCCGGGTACGGCAGGACGGACCGTGAGCCGCGCGGTGGAGGCGTCCCACCGGTGTTGCCAGCCGGGTAGTGTCGCCGGATACTCGGTCTCCACCCGCAGCCGGCGGCCGCGCAGGCCGGGTAGGTCCACCTGGATGTCGTGCGGCCCGCCGTCGCGTTGCCATACGGCCAGGCGCACCGTGTCACCGGTACGCAGGCCCAGCGCGACGACATCGTCGGACCAGGCGGGCAGCCCCAGCGGCCAGAACGGCTCGGCCGTGGCGACCTCGGTCCTGATCCGCTTGTGCACGGCCACCCCGTCCGCGACGAGCTCCCGCTCGGCCCGGCTCATCTTGTCGAGATGTCCCGACAGGTAGAGCCGCCCGGCCAGACCGTTGATCATGGTGAAGGCCAGAGCCTCCGCGGGCATCCCCGGCTGCGGGTAGGCCCAGTTGCCTGCCTGCTCGGGGAGCATCGTGGCGGGCGCGGACGCCGCGATGGCGGCGTAGAGCCGCCAGTCCTGCTGGTCGGAGGTGGACTGGAGCTGGAGGCGGGACAGCATCGCGTAGTCGGCCCGCATGGCTCCCGAGGCGCAGTTCTCGAAGATCACCTCCGGGTGGCGGCCGAGCAGGTCGTCCAGCCACTCCAGGTGGGCCCGGTTGTGCTCGAGCAGTCCCTCTCCCGGCTGGAGCGCGCCCCGGTCGGTGCCCGGCCCCGGGGTGACGTTGTAGTCGAGCTTGAAGAATCCGGTGCCGTAGTCGTGCACGAGGCGATCGACCACCTCGTCGAGATGCTTCCTGGCGGAGGGGTGGCGCAGGTCGAGGAAGTACCGGCCGTGCTCCACGACCCGCTCGCCGTTCCGGCTCAGGAACGCCTCGTCCGGCAGCATCGCGGCGACAGGGCTGCGCACCCCGATGACCTCCGGCTCCAGCCACAGGCCGGGGCGCATGTCCCTGGCTCTGATGTGGTCGAAGACCCGGGCGAGCCCGCCGTCCGGGAAGCGGCCGGTCGAGGGGCGCCACTCGCCGACGCTGTCCCACCAGTTCCCGCCGTCGTCGTACCAGCCCGCGTCGACGCAGAAGTACTCGGCGCCGGTCTCCGCGGCGGCGTCGATGAGAGGCAGCAGGCGCTCGGTGGTCGGGTCGCCCATGAGGGTGTTCATGTAGTCGTTGAAGATGACGGGCAGCGCGTCGCCTGTGGGATGCGCGCGGCGGATCGCCCTCCGCTGCCGGGTGAGGGCGGCCAGCGCTCCTTGGCAACCCTCGTCGGACACAGCGACGGACACGGGGACAGCGACGAAGCTCTCTCCCGGGAGCAGCCGGGTGCTCCACTGGTGGTCGAGGTCGGTGGGGCCGCTCAGCGCGAGGGAGACGGCGTTCGCCCCGTCGCGGCGGCGGTCCACCTCCCAGCGCCAGGCGCCGTTGTGCTCGATCTGCCAGCCCCAGGCCCGGCCGGTACGGGTGCTCGCCAGGACGCCGGTCGGCAGGTACTCGCCCGAGGACCAGGTGCTCTTGCTCACCGTGACGAGCGCGCCCCGGCCGTCGTGCTGGTGCAGTTCGCTGTTGATGTCCGCCAGCCCGTCCGGCCCCGACAGCGGGATGGCCGCCCACCTGCCCTCGGCGCACCAGTCGGCGCGCGCCCGCCACAGGACCAGGTCGCCGTCGTCCGCCGTCTCGGCCAGCGCGCCGGAGGCGAAGGACGACACCATCTGCAGCACCCGGGGCGCCGGCCCGGTGTTCGTGACCTCGGTCCAGGCCTGCAGAGCCGGGACGTCCGTCCTGGCGCGAAAGACACTGGTCGCCTCCAGTCCGGTCACCTCGTCACGCTGCCTCACCCGCAGCTCCCGCCAGTCGCCGTCCGCCTGCTCGACGGCGTCAACGAACCGGAGCCGCGATCCGGTGGCGGTGTCAGTGAACCGAGTGTTGGACAGTCCCCGGCCCTCCCCCAGAACCATCAGCTCGACCAGCGGCTGCCCCCGGAACGGGGCCACGGCGCTCGGTGCGGGCGACGCGGTCCCGAGCCTCGCGATGCGGGCCGGAGCGTCTTCGGGCCGCTCGAGGACCAGGTCGAGAGAGCCGGGACGCCACTGGATGGTTCTGCTCGTCATCACGTTCCTTAAGCCGGACATACGGTGCGGTTCAGCCATGAAAGCGTTTATCAAGCGATGTGACAAGGGGACCACGGGAAATGGGCTGATAACGCTTTCAACACGAGGTGTCATGAAGGAACATGACCACGCGTGCGCGGTCCAAGGGTTCCTGGGCCGAGGTCAGCGGGCGGGTGGAGCGGTGCTCTTGCGCACGACCAGGCGCGGGGTCGACCGCGGCGTCGCGACCGGCACTCCTGCCAGCCTGCCGAGCAGGAAGTCGACCGCCATGCGCCCCAGCTCGGCGAAGTCCTGGCTCATCGTGGTCAGCGAAGGAGTCCAGATCTCGGCCAGCGGGTGGTCGTCGAAGCCGACGACGCTGACGTCCTCGGGGACCCGCGAGCCCTCGTCCTGCAAGGCCTTGATCACGCCGAAGGCGACCTCGTCGTTGCCGCACAGCACCGCGGTCACGTCGCCGCGCCTGGCCAGGCGCGCGCCGGCCTGGAGACCCGAGCGCGGGGTCCCGTCGCTCTCCACGATCTCCGGAACCGGGGCTCCCGCCGCCTCCAGCGCCTCCCGCCAGCCCAGCAGCCGCCCGCTCGGCCGGCCGGAGGCCGGTATCCCCACGTGGTGCACGGTGCGATGGCCCAGTCCGAGCAGGTAGTTCGTCGCATCCCGCGCGCCGGCGTGGTCGTCGAACAGGGCCCGCGGGACGCTCCTGCCCTGCCCGGCGGAGGACACCGCCGCCACGGGGACCGTGTCGGGCAGTGCCGCCAGCGCCCGGCTGCCCTGGATATCGAACTCGAGCACGATCATCCCGGCGAGCGGCTGGTCGAGCGCGAGGTCCACGGCTACCCGCGCCGACTCCTCGTCGTCGCCGTCCAGCATCGTCAGGGCCACCACCAGGCCGACCGCGCGGGCGGCCTCCTCGATCCCCCGGATCGCGCTGGCATAACCGTACCGGGTGGTGTCGCTGGTCAGCACGCTGATGATGGAGCGCCGGCCAGTCGCCAGGGCGCGCGCCGCGGCGTTGGGGCGGTATCCCAGCTCCTGGATCGCGCGCAGAACCTGCCTGCGCTTATCGGCGCTCACCGGCGCGGACCCGCTCAACACCCGAGACACCGTGGGGACGGACACACCGGCGACCCTCGCCACGTCCGCGAGGACGGGAGGGCGGGTGTGCGGGCGGCGGGTCACACCGGTAAGCGTACATACCAGGAGGTGAAGGCCTGGACGGGCGGCTCCTGCGGCCGGATACGGCAGGCCGGCCCGCTCACGGCGCCACCACCTTGGCCAGGGCGCCCATGCACAGCGTCAGCGCCTCGTGCAGGGACACCCCGTCGGACCGGCTGTGCATCCACGCGCCGTAGAGCAGCGACCAGAGCACCTGCTGCAACCAGAATGGGCGTTCCACAGACTCCTCCGCCTCTGACAGGTACGCGAGCTGCGCGGCCAGGGTGGCTCGCCCGACGAGATCGCCCGCGCGCTCGGGATCAGCCGTCAGCGGCGGCCGCTGGCGTTGGAGAGCTGTCGCAGCGATCCCGGAGCGAGCGGGCGATGAGACTCTCGGCCAAGGATCAGGCATGGGTGAGTCCAGCAAGGGCGATAGTTCGCCACCGCGCCCGCGCGCGTACCTGCTCGTTGACCGCGGACTCCCCGCCCGCCAGGTCGGCGACCGTGGCCATCACAGGGCCGCCGCGCTCGTGGCCCCGCACCGAGAACTCGGCCTTTCACGGTTCCACCATGTGGGCGAAGAGCCCGGGTGACAGGTCGACAGTGGTGCGCGCGTAGGAGGCGACCCGCTCGGTCGCGAGGTTCCCGGCCCAGAGCAGCGCCTCGCCCCTGTCACCCCCCCGCGTCCGCAGCTGCTGGCGGAGGCCGTCAGCAGCATGGTGCCGAGCAGGGTGGGCCTTTTCAAGGTTCCGCTGAACAGACGTGCTTCCTTCCGGGGATGAATCGTCGTGCGCGAGGTGCGCAGGTGATCAGGAAGTGGCAGGTTTGAAGGTGCTGTCGGCTCGGAAGGCGGAGGTGCCCTGGTCCTTGTCGAGCCACAGCTGGTGGTGGCGGTGGCGGATGAACCGGCCGGGATAGTTGAGTGACTCCAGCCGCACCCTCCCCGCGCCCGAGGCCGGTCGGGCGAGGAAGGTCGCGTCCCGCTCGAACAGCTCGGTGCCGTTGTCGGCGTCGAACCGCAGCCGGTAATCCTTGTGCCGCAGGTAGCGGCCGTCCCCGTCCATGAACGAGTAGCCCTTGGCGTCGGCCAGGCCGGGTACGATCCGCAGCGGCGCCGCCTCCCCGAGCACGCCGAGAGCACCCGAGGCGGCGATCCCTTCCTTCGGGAAGTTGATCGACTGGAGGGTGCGCGTCACCCCGGTCGGCAGCGCGCCGCCGCCACCGCCGGAGGCGGCGGCGCGGGTGAAGAGCAGGGTTCCGAAGCCGAGCTGGTCGAACCCGCCGCTGTTCGGCCCGTAGTCGCCGCCACCGCCCTCGGCCCGCACCCGCTCGGCGTACGCCTTCGTGTACGGCAACGCCAGCCCGCGCCGGTTGGCGTAGTGGTTGTAGAGCAGCTCCCACACGGGACGGTCCTGGCCGCGCGCCGCGCTCGAGATGACCGTCTGCTCCCGGGGGGCGCACTTCTGGCCGTGGCCCCACTTGTACGTGGTGAACGGCACGTCGTGGCCCAGGTTGTACTTGGCGACGTACTCGGCCGCCTTCATGATCCGGTTGTCGGCGTAGCCGTACAGGTCGACGCCCTGGTTCCAGGCCATTTCCGCGATGGTGCCGATCAGGCCGATGCCCATCACGGTGTGCGCCTGGTCGCGCCCGCTCTCCTGCCACTGGGCGAGACCGCCCGGGTGGAGGAACGGGATGGCGTTCATGATGGACCCGTTGCCCTTGCCGTTCTTGAAGTAGTCGACGGCCCGCTCGAACTTGGCCTGGTCGTCGCAGAACAGCCCGATCGCCATGACCGAGGCCATGTTGCACAGGTCCCAGTTGGCCCAGTAGTTGGTGATGCAGGCACCGTTGTGTTCACGCAGGAAGCGGTCGTTCACCGGGTAGAAGACGTTCAGCAGCATCTTCTGGAACCGCTCGACGTCGAAGCCCGGGTAGCCGCGCATGAGCTCGGCGGCGTTGGCGAACTGGTAGCCGTAGATGCCCGCCGCCAGGAACCGGTCGGCGTTGCCGTTGATCGCCTTCAACATGCCCGACCAGGCGTTCAGGACGTCCCGGGCGGCGTCGCCGTGCGCCTTCTCGCCGGAGATCTTCCAGCGCAGCGCGTTCTGGTAGGCGGCGTGCACGTCGTTGTAGAACTGCCAGTAATTCTGCCCGGTCCCCCCGCGCACCACCGTCTCCAGCGGGCGCGCCTTCCACGTGCTCTTGGAGTGCCCGTTGGCGACGAGCTTGTCCCACCCGCTCTTGTACGGCTGCGCTCCCGCCTGCACCGCGGCCGCGATCCGGTCGAAGTCCGCCTGAGTGTGCAGCAGCCCCGGGTGCTTGAACGCCGCCGCCGCCGACGACGCCCGCGCCACGGAGGGCAGCGCCGGCAGCACCGCGATCCCGGCCGCGGCCTTCAGCAGGTTCCGTCGGCTGGTATGGAGAACCATGTGAGTCCTTTCGCGAGACGATCTCTCTTGTCCCGAGGAGACTGGCTGGGGGCGACCCCATAACACTTTTCCGGATGTCCGTTCCATCCGGCGGGCGCAGAATATCGCCGTTCGCCTGGTTTCTCCTGATACTCACTGGTTTACATAGGTTATGACGTTCCGCCTTGCTGAGCTGATCGCCGAGTGCGAGGTTCCCGGAGCCGCACTGGCGTACCTGCGCCAGGGAGAGCTGCACGAGTTCGCCGCCGGCACGCTCAACACCGCCACCGGCGTCAAGGCGACCTCGGACGCGCTCTATCAGGGCGGCTCGATCACCAAGGCGCGCTTCCTGATCCCGCGACACCGTCTACTGGGTGGAACTCTTTCCTCCGGGAAGGTCCTAACATCGCCGTTCGAGTGCAGCACTTGGTGGGGACGCTGGATCAAGAGAGCGCCGCTGACCGCAGGCGAGTTCAGGATCCCGACCACCGTGTTACCTCACCGGCGGAGGCGGCTGGGATCGGGCTCGTCGCGCGCGGCCTCGTCCTCGATTCGATCAGCGGTTGTCTCCAGTTCCTCCGCATCCACTGGAGGGAGATCGAGAACGGGGTGAAGTCACGGCTGCTGGCGGCGATGTTGCCTGTGTTGGTGCCGATGTGGAAGACGGTGCGTGGTCTCGGCTCTGACGGGACCTCTCTGTTGGGCGACCTCGGCACCTTTGATCAGCCCTGTTGCCTTGAGATGCTCAGCGGCACGATCAACTTCCTCCTCGCGAAGCTTGCTTCTGCTCCCACAGCCAGACCAAGAGCGCATTTCTCGCGGCAGCGGCCCTCAACAGCGGATCGGCCCGACGGCGCAATCGCTGCATGCTAGGCACCCGAACCTCCTTGGCTGCGGACTTGCAGCCTTACGCATGTAAGGGTAGCGTCTGTGGCGACCTTACAGTTGTAAGAGGGAGAGCGGCCGGCCGGCGCCGACATATATGGGGCAGCGTTATGAATACAAACAGGCGAGCAACTGTGCAGGCGTACTGGCCATCGTGGGCATGATCGCCGGTGTGTCAAGTATTGTTCCCGCTCTCGAGGAGCCACACTATCTCGATCTCATTTCCGCACATGAGAGCCAGGTCATCGTCGGCGCGGTTGCTCAGTTCGTCATGATCCCCGCCTATGTCGGGTTTGCGCTGTACCTGTATCCGGCGTTGAAGATGGAGAATGAGGTGCTCAGTCTGGGTTTCCTTGGATTCAGGCTGATCGCAGCGACGTTCCATTTCATAGGCGTGATTCTCCTACCCTTGTTTCTTGTGCTGGGTCAGGAATTTGCCCAGGCGGGCGCTTCGAGTGCATCCCACCTCGAGGCCTTGGGGGAGTTGCTGCGGACGGCGCGCGACTTGGTTAATCATGTCGCATTAATTCTCTCCCTGGGTGTCGGGGATCTCCTGTTGTTCGGCATCCTGTATCGATCGAGACTTGTCCCTGGGTGGTTGTCCGTGTGGGGGCTTCTTGGGATCGGATTAGCTATGTCGGCGAGCTTCTTGGTGCTGTCTCGTATGACTGATGTCGTTGCGCCACTCTACCTATCCATAAATGCACCACTGGCCCTACAAAGCTTGGTCTTGGCCATCTGGTTGATCACAAGAGGGTTCGATACAAAGACATTGACCGCGGGACACCAGCACGACGGTCCGCGCGGCTGACGTGCACGTCGTCCCACCTTGTTGCGACGGCCTGTGCGTGCCGAAGGCGAGCCGCCCCAAACGCGTCGCGGCGAGCCCGTACTACCAGCTGCGCAGGATCGAGGAGATCGCCGCTGTCGAGAGGTCCAGCGGGGACGACCGGCGCGCCCTGCATCGGGGATTCAACGTCGCCAGGGTCATCGAGCTGAGATGACGGCGGTACGACACCTACGTTCAGGTGGTATACGCGACCGCGGTGCGTGACCTGGTGGATCGGCTCAGCGATCCCGCTCGATGGAGGCTGTCCTACTATGCTGCCGCGGCTGTATCACGACAGCGCCCGAGCGACCGCGCGGCTGGTGCTGAAAGGCGGTGTGGGCGACCCGCCGGAAGAACGGCAAGGCACGGGCGGGGGCGTGACTCACCGTGACTCGCGGTCAGATGACGCGACTACAGGTACGCGTAAAACCGCAGGTCGACGTGGTAGGGCGGATGGGGACTTGAACCCACGGCCCACGGATTATGAGCAGGTTCCCTCGGTGCCATTCAGCGCCGCGGAGTGCTGTTTTCTAGCGCGCTGGCCGAAATTCTCGCCGCCGTCGTGTCGGGAAGTGGCGATGGATGCCGCGCTGTATCGCGTGCACGCGGGCAACCACCGAGCAACCGCGCGTTCTAGACGAGAGGTGCCGTGTCCGGCGCCCTTGCCGGGCGATGCGGCGCTGCTCATGCGGCGCGTCGCGGGCCTGATGAGCGCCACAAGCGCGCCCGAAATTTATGATCAATCCGCCTTTTCGGAACGTGATCTTCCCTGCTAGATTTCAGGCCGATTGCCCGGATTGGGGTGGCTCGTGCCTTTCTGCGCGAGCCGCGTTGCATGTACAGGAGAAAACGACAAGTGACATTAGACATGGGGCCACGCGGCTTATCCCGGCCCCAGCATCGATCCCACCAGAGAGGTGGGTTCGCCGGCGCCATGACGATCGGCATGGCGGCCACCCTCGTCCTCACCCTGGGCGCCGTCCCCGCATGGGGGCAGGAACCCACCCTGACCCCTCCGCAGCCGCAGCAGCAGCAGGAAGCACCCTCGTCGGCGGGCAGCAAGGTCGTCGACAAGATCGTAGAAGAGGCCAAGAGATCGGCCGCCAGAACGGGCAAGCGGGTGGAGATCCCCGCTCGCCACACGGAGACGACGACCCTCTACGCCAACCCCGACGGCAAGACGCTGCGGATGGAGATGCACGCGCAGCCCATCCGGGTCAAGAACGCCGAGGGCGATGGGTTCGTCCCCATCGACACCACGCTCGTCAAGGCCGACGGCGTCATCCGGCCCAAGGCCGTCCAGGGCGAGCTGACCCTTTCGGATGGATCGGACTCCTTCCTGCTGAAGAGCAAGGGCGCCAAGGGCACCGCGCAGATCCGCGCGACCTCGGAGGTGCCCGAGCCCACCCTCAGCGGCAGCACCGCGACCTATCCGTCCGTGTACGGCGACGGCGTGGACCTGGTCGTCACCGCCACGCCGGCGGGCTTCCGGCAGGAGATCGTGCTGCGGAAGAGGCCGACGGGTCCGGTCAGCTTCCGGATGCCCACCACTCTGCCCAAGAACATGATTCTTGCGAAGGACGCCGCTGGCACGCCCACGCTGCGGACCGGTGACAGCGGCGCGAAGATCGCCGCCTTGCCGCCGGCGCTGCTGCTGGACGCGGTGGCGGCCGACGCGAACGCCGACCTCGAGGCCGGCCGGGTGGGCAAGGCCACCGTCAGCGTCGAGTCCCGGGACTCCACGCTGGTCTACACGCCGGACCCGGCCTTCCTGGCCGACCCGGCCGTCGCCTATCCCGTGACGCTGGCCGCGTTCGACGACGACTGGTGGGAGCCCGAAGTGGGCAACGACACCTTCGTCAACAACGCCGACTATCCCGACGGCTACGCCAACAGCGGCCTCGACCGCATCCTCGTCGGCAAGTCCAACGACGGCGCCGTGCGCTGGCGCAGTTACATCCGCTTCGACGAGATCCCAGAAGGCTCGCTGCTCTGGGGAGCGAAGATCGACAATGCCGACCTCGTCCTGTGGAACCACCTGTCCAGCGACTGCGGCCTGTACGTGGAATCCGGCGTCACCGCCTACCGCGTCACCGAGCGCTGGGACGTGTCCACACTGACGTGGGGCTCCCAGCCGCGCATCACCACCACGGGCTCCGACAACGAGCTCGGCGGATACAACAGCGACAACTGCACCGGCTCGATGAACTACCCGTGGTACCTCATCCACTCCGTCAACGACATCGTTCAAGCCTGGGCCAACGGCGAGCCTAACTATGGCTTCCAGCTCACCGCGGGCAATGAGTCCGACCTGCGCAACTGGCGTCGTTACCGGACCAAGGAGCACACGGATCCCTACCCCGCCCACGGACCCATCCTGAAGGTGGATTTCACCCCTGACACCTACACGGTGTTCTACTGGTCCGAGGTCGGGCCCCGGCGGATGGACCCCACCTACGCGGAGGCGGTCCAGCTCAGCCGGCCCTCTCACGAGTCGGTCCCCGACCTGCCCGCCATGACGCCGCAGCAGGCGGCGGCCGAGCGCGAGGCCCCTGGCAATCCCAACCACTTCGGCTCCGAGGAACTCGTCCCCATGCCTCAGGACGAGGAGTGGCTGGAGCAGCCGGACTCCGATGACACGACGCCTCCGTCGGTCACGGCGGTCTCGCCGGCCGCCAACGCCTCAGGAGCCGACCCGGCCACCGTGGTCAAGGCGACGTTCGGCGAGCCCGTGTGGGAGCCGTCGCTGTCGCTCCGGGACTCGCAGGGCGCGGTGGTCCCCGGCACGTCCACCCTCTCAGCGGACCGGACGGAGCTCGTCTTCACGCCCACGGCGCCGCTGGCCCAGGCGACCACCTACACGGCCGAGGTCAGCCAGGCATATGACCAGGAGGGGAACACCATGACCTCCTTCTCCTGGTCGTTCACCACGGTCATACCCGAGAGCGGCCGCTGGACGTTCGACGAGGGCACAGGCGGCGTCGCAGGCGACTCCTCCGGCCGCGGACACAACGCGACGCTCAACGGCACCGCGCGCTGGGCCGAGGGCACAAAGGGTAAGGCGCTGTCGAACGGATCTCAGACGGGCACGGCCAGCACCGCGCGGGAGGCGGGGGCCTCCCAGGCACTGCGCGAGGCTGCCGACCTGGGCAAGCCGGTCGAGGTGGCTGGCGCGACCACGGCGACCTCCATCACCTACGCGCAGCCCGACGGCCGGTCGCTGAAGACCGAGATCGCGGCGGGCCCGGTCCGCGCGCGGGTGGACGGCCGCTGGGAGCTGATCGACACCACGCTCGTCGAGCAGGGCGGCAAGCTGCGGCCCAAGACCCTCGCCGAGGGCGCGGTCGTGGAGTTCTCCGCCGGCGGCACGGACCCGTTCGTGAAGATGTCCGCCGACGGCAAGTCATACGCCCTGCGCTGGCCGACGCCGCTGCCCAAGCCGACCGTCAAGGGTGGCGTGGCCACCTACACCGACGCCGCCGGTACGGGGGCCGACCTGGTGGTGACGGCGTTGCCGGCCGGGTTCCGGCATGAGGTGGTGCTGCGTCAGCGGCCGTCGAAGCCGCTGGAGCTGCGGATCGGCGTCGATGACGAGGGCCTGACCCTGACCGAGGGCAAGGGCGGCCGGCTGCTCTTGAAGGGCAAGGACAAGAAGACTGTTGTCTCGGCGCCGCGACCGGTCATGTGGGACGCCAGTGCCAAGGGACGGCGCCCGCTGGCCAAGAGCGCCCCGGTCAACACCGAGGTGACCGCACGGGACGGCCGCGCCGAGCTGGTGGTCAAGCCTGACCACAACTTCATTGCCGATTCCGCGACCACCTACCCGGTCCGGATCCAGCCGCTGGCGGCGTCGACGAGCAGCGAGGACGTCTCGCTGGCGAGCACCGACACGGTGGACTCACCGGCGTACCCCGACGGCCCGGTCATGATCGCCGGTGTGCAGACGGGGCAGAAGATCCGCTCGTACCTGCGCTTCCCCACGGGAAGTCTGCAGGGGCAGACCGTGACCGATGCGAAGCTGTCGCTGTACAACATCGTCAGCTCGGCCTGCGGGGCGTCGGTCAGTGACGGCCTCCAGGTTCGCCGGGTGACCGGTGCCTGGGACGTCAACAATCTCTACTGGGCGAACAAGCCGGCCGCGACCACCGAGGACGCGCAGATCAACAAGGCCGGCTACGACCAGTCATGCGCCGACGGCGCCAAACACCTGGGGTGGAACGTCACCGGCATCGCCCAGGACTGGGCCGCCGGCGCCGCCGACCACGGCCTGGTGGTGCAGTCGCCGACCGAGAGCACGGCGACCAACTGGCGCTACCTCACCGCGTCCGAGGACACCGACTTCAACCAGCCGCCCACGCTGACCATCACCACCAGCGGACCGGCCTCGCAGCCGGTCGTCTCCAACCTCGCCATCACGCCCGCGCAGAGCGTGAACGGCGTCACCGTGACCACCTCATTCACCCCGCAGCTTGCCGCGACCGTCGCCGACACCGCGAGCGGGCGTCTCAACGGCGAGTTCGAAGTCGAGCACGATCCGGCTGCGACCGGGCAGGGCAGCGGCCAGATCTGGGCCGGAGCATCCGCGGTGGTCACCTCCGGCGGCCAGGCCACGGTGAGCGTCCCCGCCGGGAAGCTGGCCGACGGCTGGAAGATCCGCTGGCGGGCCCGTGCGGCCAACGCCACCGCCGCCACCACCTCGGCATGGTCGGCATGGCAGACGGCCACGGTCGACGTGCCCAACCCAACGGTCGGCGCCTTCCAGGTCACCCCCTCACAAGTGGTGAACGGCGTCACCGTGACCCCGAGCCTGACCCCGGCCCTGCGCACCACGGTCACCGACCCGGCCGCCCAGCCGGTACGGGCCGAGTTCGAGGTCGAGCACGACCCGGCCGCCACCGGGCAGGGCAGCGGCCAGATCTGGACCGGCGCCATCGACAACGTCGCCTCCGGCACCCAAGCCTCGGCGACCGTGCCCGACGGGAAGCTGACCGACGGGTGGAAGGTCCGCTGGCGGGTACGCGCGATCAACACCGCCACCACGGTCGGCTCGCCGTGGTCGGACTGGCAGAACCTGACCGTCGACGTACCCGACCCGGTCTCCGAGCCGGCCGTCGGCGCGCTACAGGTCACCCCGTCCGAGCAGGTGGACGGCACCACCGTCACCCCCACCCGCACCCCGGCGCTGCTGGTCCAGGTGAACGACCCGGCAGGCAAGCCGCTACGCGCCGAAGCCGAGATCGAACACGACCCTGCCGCACCCGAAGGCCAGGGGACAGGCCAGATCTGGACCGGCAGCGCCGACAACGTCCCGGCCGGCACCCAGGCGAGCATCACCGTCCCGGCGGACAAACTGACCGACGGGTGGAAGGTGCGCTGGCGGGCCCGCGCCGTCTCCGGCACCGCCGCCTCTGCCTGGTCGGACTGGCAGTCCTTCACCGTCAGCCTGCCCAAGCCCACCGCCACCGGCCTGACCGTCACCCCGTCGAAGACGGTCGACGGCGTGACGGTGACCACAACGGTAATCCCCACGCTGCAAGCCACCCTCACCCACCCGACCGGCCAGGCGCTGCGCGCCGAGGCCGAGGTCGAGCACGACCCTGCCGCACCCGAAGGCCAGGGCACCGGCCAGATCTGGACCGGCGCCGTGGATGACGTCGCCTCCGGCACCCAGGCCGGCATCGCCGTCCCGGCGGGCACGCTCACTGACGGGTGGAAGGTCCGCTGGCGACTGCGCGCGGTCGCCGGAGAGGTCTCCTCGGCCTGGTCGGAGTGGCAGCAGGTCACCGTCGACGTCATCCACCCAGGCGAGGAGCCGCTGGCGGTGACGAGCGGACCGGTGATCCGCACCGACCAGAGCTTCAGCGTCGCCGCCTGGCTGCGGTGGAGCGACAAGGACGGCGACTACACCGTCGTCGAGCAGAAGGGTGCCCATCAGGCGCCCTTCCGCCTCGGCAACACCGCCGACCACGGTCTGGTGCTCACCTTCACCGATGGTGACACCGCGGACGCGACGTTCGAGGGCGTGCTGACCGGGGTCGAGCCGCCGGTGAACGAGTGGTTCCACCTCGCCGGTGTCTACGACGCCACGGGGAAGGTCGCGACCGTCTACCTCAACGGCAGTCCCGTGAAGTCCGCTCCCGTGAACGTGACCCCGTGGAACGCGGAAACGTCGATGACGCTGGGCACCAGCATGCTGGGCGACCTCGACGAGACGCGCGTCTACCAGCGGCCGTTGACTGCACAGGACGTCGCGGGGCTGCACGCGTCGGCCGGCGCCACCACCTCTGCGGTCGCGCCGGCCCGCGAGCAGACCGGCACGACCGAGGAGGGCAAGGACGGCAAGGAGGAGAAGGAGACCACGCCGGAACCGCGGACGACGGCCGGCTCCACGGTCGCCGCGGGAGAGTCCTTCCCGTACAACCGGGTGTCCACCCGGCAGTGCCAGAACCTCCGGGAAGCGAAGTTCCCCAACCAGCCGCAGGGCACGAAGAGCCACGTGATGGAGTACTGGCGGGTGCACACCTACTGCACCAGCCGTCACCACCACTGGCAGATCTACTCCGACAGTAAGAAAACGAAGGTCGGCGCCGTCATCATCTCCGCGACTGCGGTGATGAAGGCCTACGTCGGCGGCTGGAAGACCAACGGGGAACACGCGCGGGAAGACACGAGCAACCCCGGCACCGCCCACCATCCGAGGGACATCGACGTCTGGGTCAGGATCGACGACGTCGTCTACACAGAGTCGCAGTTCATGGCGCCCATCATGGAGACGGACGACCATGACGTCACGCTCGAAATCAAGGCGAAGTCGAGCACCCCGAACGGCGCCACCTGCAACCTGACGAACAGCAAGGTTAAGGACGGGGCCGGCCGGCCCGTCAGTACGATCACCAAGGACGCCGAGGACTGGAAGGCGGACTCCCAGGTCACGGGGAAGGACGAATACTGGTTCACCTTCCGCAGCACGGCCACCAAGGACAAGTCGGATGTGGAGAAGGAGGCATACCACGGCATCTCCTACTGCACCATCCGGCCGTACATCAGCATCGAGGACAAGGGCTGGCTTCCCGACGTCAGGAACACGGTCTACTCCTGGGTCGGCCTGCACGCCCCGACGGTCCCGATGTGGGACAGGCCCAGGGAGGCCACGGAGGCGACGGACAACGCCCCCACCCTCCGCTGCGACCTGTCCGACAACTACACGGCCTACTACGGAGGCTGCATCTTCAACAAGGTCAGCAGGATCTACCGGATGTCCAGGGTGGATCCGCCGGGCGCGAAACCCGTCTCGCTCGTGGCCGAGCACCTCTGGCACACGCGCGAGCTGCCCGACCAGACCGTCCCGGACGAGACCACGACGGACTCCCCACGCAAGCCGATCACCGGCAAGAAGTTCCCTGGGCACTGGCCTGGCACGGCCCTGCACAATGTGGACAAGAAAGCTAAGACGGCCGACGGCGTGTACGTGAGGGGCCGCAACAAGACCATGAAGACCAAAATCTGCAACCTCGACTACACCGCCGCCGAAAGGGTGGGCAAGGAATGTGACGAGTATCCGTTCAACAACACCAAGGAGGGGCCGGGATATCGTGCGAACGACCACGATCCCCACTCGCAGAGCTGGAACTTCTCCATCAGGCCCGTGCTGATCGAGCACAACAAGAACGCCGGAAACCATAAACAGCTCTTCGAAGCCCAGAATCGCGTCCTCCACAACGACGCCTTCTGGGTGAGCGTGATCTGAGATAGCCAGTCTGGTGTGCCGCTCCCCGCGACCGGGGAGCGGCACCCCCACGTTCGATCGGATGGACATGCCGAACCCCACCCACCTGTACGACCTGCTCGAGTCCCGCTGGGAGAACATCGCGGACGGCTTCGCCGCTGTCTGGGCCGAAGGACTGACGGTCGAGGAGACCGCCCGGCGGCTCGGCGCCGACCCAGCCAGCGCGACGGTGCTCACGCTGGAGGACATCGGACTCGGCTTCGAGGGTGATGAGATGCCCGGTGACGAGGATGGGATCATCCTCGTCGGCCCCTGCGACGCCTGGACCCTGGCGGTGCAGGTCCAGTGGATGGACGTCACAGAAGAACCCCGGTTGTCGGAGCTCTCGCGCGACGGCGGCAGGGCCATCGCGATCGGCTGGCACGGTGATGGCGCGCACCGCGTGGAGTACGCGATCGACGGCCGGCTCGCCTTCTCCGCGCCGTTGGAGGAGATCCTGGACCCGCTGCACGAGTACGCCGAGGGTCTGCGGATGCCCACCGATTGGGACGTTCCCGTGGACATGGGATCGCCCACCGAGGAGATGATCACGACGGCCCTCACGGCAATCGGCCGGCTCACCGGCAGGGAACTCGACGAGGAGTGGCTGGAGACGCCCCACGTCCGCTACCTCATCCGCCGAACCCGGTGATCCAGCGGGGGACCGGCAGCGAGGCGGGCAGGCCGCCCGAGCGCGGTGGCGGGGCGTCCTGCCGGACCGGGTCGCCAGGAGACGGGTTCGATCCACACGTTGCGGAAACCCTGCATCTTCAGCTGACGAACTGCGGCGTCCAGGTAGACAGTCGTCCATAGAACGACGCAATTGAGGACAAGTCCGAGCACTCCGAGTTGGTTCTCCAGGTCCGCGTGCGTAGCCGCGTGAAGGCAGGATCTTCCGTACAGGACCACGACGTGCTTATGTGATCGTCTCGTCCAGGGTCTGGTGGCGGCCGGCGGTGTATTCAGTGGTGAAGATCTCTTCGCCCAGGATCTGGCGACAGGTTGCGGCGATTCTGTCGGCCTCGGCACGTTCCGCTGGGGACTGCGGGAGGGCGGTGGCCTCGCGGGACGCAGCAGCCGCGCCGAGGAGCCGGGCGGCGTGGGCGTGGGCGCCCGCGAGGGCCACGGCCCCGGCCAGGCCCTCCGCGGCGGAGATTGCGCTGTGCGGGGCGTCGAGCTTGCGTGCCGCGCTGTACGCCTCCAGGTGCAGGGCGCGGGCGGCCTCGGCGTCGCCGCGTTCCTCGGCGGTGAAGCCCAGTTCGACCAGGACCATCGAGAGGTACAGGGGCTCGGCGCCGCCTCCTGACTTCGCCCGCCGTACCAGGTTGCCGAGGTGTTCCTCGGCGAGATCGAGCTCGCCCTGCCTGCGGGCGGCGCAGCCGAGGCCGATCTCGGCGAGGATCTCGCCGCCCGCGTAGTCCTGTTCCGTGGCGAGGCGGAGGGCGCGCTCGCACAGCTTCCAGGCCTTCGCGTAGTCGCCCAGTTGCACGTGGGTCCAGCCGAGCCAGGCGAGTTGACCGCTGACCTCCGGCCACAGGCCCAGCTCCTCCGCCATGTCCACGCCTTCCCCGTGCAGCCTGGCGGCGCGGTCGTTGTCGCCGGTCAGTTCTGCCAGGCCGCCCAGCCAGCCCGATGCCTGCAGTTGACCCCATCGGTCGCCGAGTTCGGCGAACAGCTCCGCGCTACTGGTCGCTGCCCGCTCGAGCACGGTCAGGTCGCCGCGTACGTGCGCGAACTGGGCGCGAGTGCTCAGCGCCGCCGCCTCGCCCCACCGGTCGCCCGCGGCGCGCAGGGCCTCCAGAGCCCTGTCGAGCAGGTCTTCAGCGGCTTCCATCTCACCCAGGTTCACCAGCGCGAAGGCCAGGAACCACGCGGCCCTGGCCCGCTCGCCCAGCTCTCCGGCGAACACCTCCGCTGCCTGCTCCCGGCGTGCCACCCACTCGGCACTCCCGCCCTTCAGCACGGAGATGCCCATAAGCCACGCCATCGCCACAGACCGCCCCCCGCCACCCGCCGCGGTGAGGGCGGTTTCGAGTGAGCGACTGGCTTCGGTCAGGCGGCCGCGGAGGTACCAGTACCAGGTGAGGGCATTGGCGAGACGGATGGTCAGGTCCGGGTGGGCGCCGTCCACGACGGCGCGGAGGTTGGCGGCCTCCGCGTCGAGCAGGCCAAGCCACTGGCGCTGATTGGGGCCGTAGAGGTGGGGGGCGGCCCGTTCAGCGAGATCGGTGTAATAGGCATGGTGACGGTGCCGCACCTCATTCAGGTCGCCTGCCTCTCGCATGCGTTCCACGCAGTAAGCGGCGACGGACTCCAGCAGGCGGAAGCGGTTTCCCGCCCTGGCCACCAGCGACCTGTCGACGAGGCGGGCGAGCAGGTCGAGGACGTCATCGGCGGCCACGCCGTCGCCGGGGCACACGGCCTCCGCCGCCTCCAGGATGCACCCGTCGGCGTGTACGGCCAGGCGGCGCAGCACGAGCCGCTCCTGCTCGGTCAGCAGCTCCCAACTCCAGTCGATCATGGCGGTCAGCGTCTTCTGGCGGGGAGGCGCACCCCGATGCCCGGTCGCCAGCAGCCTGAAGCGGTCGTCCAGCCGCTCCACCAGGCCGTCTACGCCCAGCGCCCGCACCCTGGTGGCGGCCAGCTCCAGCGCCAGCGGGATCCCGTCCAGCCGCCTGCACAGCAACGAGACGGCGGGGGCGGTCGAGTCGTCGAGCCGGAAATCGCTCTGTGCGGCCGCCGCCCTGGCTGCGAACAACCGGACCGCGCTGTCCTGCTCCAGCGGCGGCACATTCCACACCACCTCGCCAGGCAGCGCCAGCGGCTCCCTGCTCGTCGCCAGGATTCGGAGTGCCGGCGCGGCCCGCAGCAGCGCCTCCGCCAGATCCGCCACCTGTTCCACGACGTGCTCGCAGTTGTCCAGGACCAGCAGCACCCGCCGGTTGCGCAGCGCACGCGCCAGCCGGTCGCGTGCCGAGAGCGGCTCGCCGCCCGGGTCGCGGATCTCCATGACCGCCATCACGAGCTCGGCCACCTCGCCGGACCGGGGCATGGAGGCCAGCTCGACCAGCCAGACACCGTCGGCGTGGGCGGAGACCAGCCGGCCCGCCGTCTCCACGGCCAGCCGCGTCTTCCCCACCCCGCCGGACCCGCAGAGCGTCACCAGCCGATTCGTCCCGAGCTGTGCGGATACCACGGCCAATGACTCGTCCCGTCCGATCAGCTCGGTGAGCGGAGCGGGCAAGTTGGTGGCGTGCCGCAATGCTGGAGCGAGGTCAGGGTCCTGGGCGAGGATGGCCCGCTGCAACTCGGCCAACTCGGGACTGGGGTCCAGGCCGAGCTCCTCGCCGAGCCGTTCGCGCAGGTCGGCGTAGCTGTCCAGCGCCTCGCTCTGCCGTCCGGCCCGATACAGGGCCTTCAGGTGTACGGCCCGCAGTCGCTCGCGAAGCGGATGCCGCGCCACCAGGTCGGCCAGCTCCCCGGCGAGCAGGGCGTGTTCTCCCAGCTGTAGCCGGGCCTCGGCGTGCGCCTCCACGGCGGCCAGCCGGTGCTCCTCCAGCCGGGCGATCGCCGCCCTGGCGAACTCCTCGTCGGCGAAATCGGCAAACGCCGGGCCCCGCCACAGGGCCAGCGCATCGGCCAGCAGCGCGGCCCGCGCTCCCGGGTCTTTCGCCGCTTGGGCCTGCTTGGTGAGCTCGGTGAACCGGCGCGCGTCCACGGCGTCCGCCTCCACCTGCAGCAGGTAGCCCGCGGGCCGGTGCACCACCAGCTTCCGATCGCCCAGCGCCTTGCGCAGCTGCGAGACCCTGACCTGCAGCGTGGCCGATGGATTGGCGGGGGCGTCGTCTCCCCACAGGTCGTCGACCAGCCGGTCGGCCGACACCGGGCGGCCCTCGTGCAGGAGCAGGTCGGCCAGGATCGCGCGGACCTTCAGCCCACGGATCGTGACGGGCACGCCGTCCGCGTCCCACACCATCAGCGGGCCAAGCACCCCAAACCGCATGACCGTCACCCTATGCCGGAGCGGTAAGAGCGGTGGAAGGAACCGGTAAGGGCCGCCCAGCACAGTAGTCACATGGCAAGCAACGAACGGCTGCAGGTGGCGGTGATCATCGGCAGCACCAGAAGCGGCAGGTTCGGCCCGACGGTGGCCGAGTGGTTCGCCGCCCAGGCCCGCAGGCGAAGGGAGCTGGAGGTCGACGTCGTCGATCTGGCCGAGGCGCGGCTGCCCGAGGTCCTCACCGACGAGGACGAGGAGCTGCCTGCCGAGGTGCGGGCGCTGGCTCCGCGGCTGGCCGCGGCGGATGGCTTCGTGGTGGTGACCCCCGAGTACAACCACAGCTTCCCCGCACCGCTCAAGACCGCCATCGACTGGTACTACGCGGAGTGGCAGGCCAAACCGGTCGCCTTCGTGTCGTACGGCAGAGAGTCGGGCGGCCTGCACGCGGTCGCCCAGCTCCGTGAGATCTTCGCCGTGCTGCGGGCGGTGGCCGTCACCGAGGCGGTCAGCCTGCCCTGCTACTGGGATCTCTTCGACGCCGACGGCTCCTGGCCCAAACGGGGCGCGAGCTGCCATGCGGCGGCCGGAATCACGCTTGACCAGCTGTCATGGTGGGCCCGTACGCTGCGGGACGCCAGAAACGATCATCAATGGAGAGAACAATGAGGAAAGTCATCGCTTCGACCTACACCACGCTCGACGGCTACATCGACGAGCCGCAGAACTGGTCGTTCGACTACCGGACGGACGATGCCACCCAGTACGCCCTGGACCTGATGCGCAGGTCGGACGCCCTGCTGGCGGGGCGGGCCACCTACGAGGGGTTCGCGTCGGTCTGGCCGACCAGGCCCAGCGACGAGTTCTCCGACCGGATCAACGGCATGCACCATTACGTGGTCAGCGACACCCTGGAGAAGGCCGACATCTGGGGCACCTCCACCATCATCAGGGGCGAGAACCTCGTCGAGGAGGTCACCAAGCTCAAGCAGCAGCCGGGCGGCGACATCATCATCTACGGCAACGGGCGACTGACCGACGCGCTGTCGCAGGCCGGGCTGCTCGACGAGTACCACCTGTGGGTGCACCCCCTCATCCTCGGTGGGGGAGAGCCGCTGTTCAGGCATGAGTCGAAGGCCAAGCTGAAGCTGCTGGCGAACAAGACGTTCAGCTCTGGCCTGGTCATCCTGGTCTACCAGCCCGAGCAGTAGACCAGGATGACCATTGCGAACCCGCCTCGGTCAGCGGAATCCGCCGAAGGCCAACGCCGTGGTGGAGGGTGATCCAGGCCCGCTTGCTGGGATGACGGTCAGATCTTGTCGTCATCTTCGGCACCGTCCGGATCGCGCAGGTCGCGGATGGTGCCGGGGCCAGGCCGGGAAGCAGGAAATTGCAGGCGCCGTCCACGCCGAGGTGCCGGCTGACGAAGGGCGATAACCGAGGCGGACGCCGAGGGCGAACTGCTATGCCGAGCGCTGGGCCCGGACGGTGCGAGCTGAGTGCACCGGGCCGCATGTTGATCTACGGCGAGCGTCACCTGCGTTCGGCCCTGAACGAGTATCGCGATCACTGCAACGCGCATCGGCGCATCAGGCTCGTGGGCAGCGACCGCCCGATCTCGATGAGCACGTGGTGGTGCGGATGGAAGGCCGGATCGAACGCCATCAGGTACTTGGAGGAGTGATCAACGAGTACCGCCGAGCCGCATGGCCCTGTCGGAGAAACTCCCAGCTCAAACCATACGCGCGAGTTTTGACGCCCTACAGGGTCGTGGAGGTCGATCTCGACCGGTTCTTCGACCGGGTCAATTTCGACATCCTCCTGGCGGGTGGCGCGTAAGGCGCCAAGCGGGACAATCCCCGGAACACCGCCGAAGGACCCGTCGCGATCGCCCTGTACGGTTTGCGCCGCGACGAGCTGTACTACGCGCTTCTCGGCCTCCGGTGGCCTGCCTCGCCCCGGGGCGCAGGCGCCTCAGGCGGCGGTGGTTGCGGTGGTGGTTGCGGCGGCCCCTGACCGCCTCAGCGACAGAGCTCGCCGAGGTACACGCGGCCGGCGCCCCCACCACCGCGACGCCGACGGCGAAGCGGCACGGGCCCGCGCCGGATGGCTGCTCCAGCATTGCGGCCACCAGCCTGGCCAGCGTCAGGCCCGGGCGTGTAGTGCTCCACCCACCGCACCCTCACCCTGGTCGCCCGCGACGGCGCCACCGCCACCGCCTTCGCCACCACACTGCACACCCTGGTCGGCCAGGTGGAGCGGCAGACGGGCATCCGCCTCCACCCCGAACCCGCCGCGGTCGGCCATCCCTCAAGCGCACAACAGGCTCGACGCCGATCGGCGGCCTGAATCCCTCAGCGGGTGGTGGCCTTGCCGAAGAATTGGGGCGCGTTGTTCCCGAGCGGTCTCCGCGCGGGTACGGCCACCGGCCTGAGCAAGCACGCGCCTTAGGGCTGTGTTCGTGGCGGATGGGCGGCGTCGTAGTGGCGTCGGTTGCTGTTGATTTCTTGTCGGTGTGTGGTGGCCCATTCGGCAAGCGCGGCGACGGAGTCCAGCAGTGTTGCGCCAAGTGGGGTGAGCGCGTAGTCGACGCGCGGGGGAACGCTGGGGTGCACGGTCCGGGTGAGGAGGCCATCGCGCTCAAGTTGCCGCAGGGTCAGGGTGAGCATGCGCTGCGAGATCCCCGTGACTGCGCGGTGCAGTTCGCTGAAGCGCAGGGTTCGGTCGCGGAGCTGCCCGATGACCAGGATGCTCCACTTGTCGCCGATCAGGGCGAGGATCTGAAGCACCTGTCGGCATACCTCGTCATCAGGCTCGCGACCGCCCGCGTCTTCTGGCGCCGGTGGCGTGACGTCGCGGCGCCGCCCTGCTGGTGGGGTGCTCCTGGCGGGCGTCAAGGGTTACCTCCATGTACGTCACCGACATAAATGTGCCGTCTTGCCACCGACAGGGCAGTGACAAATCATGCTGTTGCGAACAAAGAGTAACTGCCGCTGTGATCGGAAGGGATGTTGTGGTGGCGAAGACGCTCGTTATTGTCGGTGCCGGCCCGGGGCTGGGAATGGGCGTGGCCCGGGCTTTCGGCAGGCACGGCTTCCAGGTGGGGCTGATCGCCCGGAGCAAGGACACCCTGGACGCTTTGGTGGGTGATTTGGGCGGGCTGGGCGTCACCGCTGCGGCTTTTCCCGCCGATATCCGAGATCGTGACGCGCTGGCCGATGCTCTCACCAGGGTCGGGGAGGCGCTGGGACCGGTCGATGTCCTGGAGTACAGCCCCAGCCCGACGGGGCCGATCACCCACGCCGCACAGACCACGGTGACATCCGCCGCCGCGCAGTTCGAGCTGCATGTGCTGGGCGCGGTGACGGCCGTGGGACAGGTGCTACCGCAGATGCGCGCCCGGGGCGAGGGGACACTGCTGCTGACAACCGGTGTGTCCGCCACGATTGCCGCGCCATTCCTGGCCAACGTGGGCCTGGCCATGGCCGGCTTGCGCAACTGGGCGCACGCGCTGCACGCCGAACTCCGTCCCCAGGGGATTCACGCGGCAGCGGTGACGATCGCCTCCGGCGTCATCCCGGGCGACGAGGTGGCCGACCCTGATGCCATCGGCGCCCGCTACTACAGCCTGTACCAGCAACGAGACCGTGTGGAAGAGGTCATCGGTGACCTTGAGGCGTTCCGCGCCCTGGTCGCCGAGCGGGCCGACGGGCACGGCTGACCGGCTCCGTCGGCGGCAGGCCAGGCGGCGTGCTCGTCGGATCGTTCGACGAGCACACCGCGTTCGAAGCGGGCTCCGGCGCGGGCGAGGGCGACGAGGTGGGGCGCGTTCACGGCCCGCCGGCGGGCTTGGGCGGACTCGATGAGTTCGAAGACCATCGCCAGAGCGGCGGTGCGGGAGCCGGCGCCGCGGGTGACCTTGGTGCGCAGGCGAACGGTGGCGAACGTTGACTCGATGGGGTTCGTGGTCCGCAGGTGGATCCAGTGCTCGGCGGGGAGGTCGAAGAACGCCAGTAGCTCGGCTGCATCGTCGGTGATCTTCTTGACCGCCTTGGGGAACTTCGCGGCGTAGAGCTGGGCGAACGTCTTGAGTGCCTGCACCGCGTGATCGCGGTCCTCCGGCGTGGTAGCTGTCTTGGATGGCCTTCTTTGCGCCCGCCTGCGCAGACTTCGGCATGGCATCGAGGACGTTGGCCGTTTTGTGTACCCAGCACCTCTGTTCGCGGGTGGCGGGGAACACCTCGGCCAGAGCTTTCCAGAAGCCCAGGGCGCCATCGCCGACCGCGAGGACGGGGGCACGCATGCCCCGGCGGGCACAGTCGCGCATCAGGCCGGCCCAGGACTCGCCGGACTCGCGGTAGCCGTCCTTGAGTGCGATCAGCTCCTTGGAGCCGTCGGCACGGACCCCGATCAGCACCAGGACACAGGCTTTGGCCTCCTCGAGGCAGACATTGAGTGGATGCCGTCGGCCCACACGTACACGTGGTCGACCTGCGCGAGGTCACGGTCCATGAAGGCGGCGTGATCGGCCTGCCACTGCGTCGTGAGCCGGGTGACCGTCGCCGGGGAGAGCCCGGCCGAGCTGCCGAGAAACTGCTCCAGGGCGGGGACGAAGTCGCCGGAGGACAGGCCGTGCAGGTAGAGCAGCGGCAGCACCTCGCTGATCTTCGGGGACTTGCGGCACCAGGGCGGCAGGATCGCGGAGGAGAACCGATTGCGCTCGCCGGTGGTCTCGTCGACGCGCTTGTCGTGCACCCGCGGCGCCTTCACCTCGACCGCGCCGGCTGCGGTGGTGACCTTCCGGGGCCGGTGACAGCCGTCGCGCACCACGAGACGACGGCCACGTTCGTCGCGCTGGTCGGCCAACTCGGCTATGTAGGCGTTGACTTCGGCCTCCAGCGCGGCGGCCGGCATGCATCGTGCGCCCTCCCGGACAATCTCGTCGATCAAGGAGGAGCTGTCGTCGTTCACTACGCTGAGCACGGGCATGCCTTCCCGGCCGGTGCCGCGAACACCGGTCTTGCTCGGTGACCTATCGATCAATCACTCGGGAAGGTACGTCCTCCCCGAGCCGATCCACAGGTCCTGAGCATTACTCCCTCGTTTGACGGGGATGAGTCCTTTCCGACGCGCGAGCCAACGTGACGGCCAGCGCTACGGTGAACTCATGCGATGGGCCCTCAATATGGTGATCCTCGGAGTCGTTGTCGTGGCCGTCTGGTCCGCTTTCCCCGTTAAGGATGCCGGCCTGATCGGCATGAGTTGCCGGGAACTCGCTATATGTGACGCTCAAATCGACCTGATAGTTCGCGAAGTGGACCTGCGGTCGAGACAGGTGACGGTGGGCGGCCGCATCTACCTGGCGTGGGGAGTGGCCGATGTGGACGACGGCGCCGTCGCCACCATGACCGTTCAAGGGCGGGACGACCTTCGGACCAGCGCCAATTCTGTCGAAATGAAGTTGCCCATCCCCCGAGAGGTGCGTGAACGGGACGGTGAGCTCGGACTGCCGACGTTCAAGGTGCCGCTTATGGGCACCATGAACAATTACCCGAACGATCGTTACACGGCGTTATTTCAGGTGAACCTCACCATTTCCCAAGGGATCACACTGCACCCCCATGAGCACAGGAGCGAGAAAGGCCGACTGCTCCACACCATCTCCTCAGTGCGGCTGGACGACAACCTCGGCGACTGGTCGCTGCCGTCGGTAGGCACCGCCAACAAAGGCAGTTTCACCGGAGGAACGCTGCGGCACCTCCAAGTTGACCTTGCCCGTTCCCCGAAGACCCTCACGTTCATCTACAGCGTGTTGCTCACGCCCATGCTGCTCGTCGTCGCGCTCCTGGTGTGGCGTCGGCGCTCCGACAACACCAGCCCGCTGGAGCTGGCGGCGGCACTGCTCGCGGTCGTGACGCTACGACAAGTGCTCGTGCCTCAGGACATCTCCGGCTTCACCCTGCTTGACAAGGTGCTCGGAATCGAGGTGGCAATCATCACCGCGGCCACGATCTTCACTCACACCCGCCCCGCACGAAGGTCCCCGCAGGGCCCGAACTCGGCGTGACCCAGGAGGCACGGGAAAGGCCGGGACCCGGCCGGTCGCCAGGCTGTGGCGGAAGATCGTACCTACAGCATCCAACGAGAAGTCATGCCGAGCCGCAGGCGCGGCGGGCCCGCGCGATGTCGGGCACGTCTGCGCTGACCCGGGAAGGCCGGCCGCCCTTGCGGCCCTGCGCGGCGGCGGCCAGGCCGTCCAGGGGGCGCTCGCGGATCAGGTCGCGCTCCGTCTCGGCGGCCATCGCGGCGACCAGGAACAGCATCTTGTCCGCGACGCTCTGCCCGCCAGGCCGGTGCAGGCCCCCCGTACGGCGGCGATCGTCACCGCCTATTACTACTCCCGCAGAGGCTCCGTGGGCAGCTCGGCTGAGAGTGGGGCGATCGAGAGGGCCATGTACTGTGCTCCCATGAAGGACCTTGGTCGTCAGATCGCGTACTGGGACACCGTCGGCGCTGAGAAGACGTTCACCCATCCGGTGAATCTCGGCTGGCTGGCGACCGTGAGCCGGACGGCGCGAATCTTGGACTACGGCTGCGGGTACGGCCGTGTCATGGCCGAGCTGAGCGATCATGGCTTCTCCGATGTATCCGGAGTGGATCTGTCTCCCGCTCTGATCGCGCGGGGCCGCCAGTTGCACCCTGACCTGCGCCTCGCAGTGCTGGAGTCCCCGCCATACCTGCCGTACTCGCCGACGAGCTTCGATGTCGTGCTGTTGTTCGCGGTGCTGACGTGCATTCCCGACGACGACGCACAGCGGGCACTCATCGCCGAACTTGTCCGCGTCCTGGCACCCGGTGGGCTCCTCTATATCAGTGACATGGTGCTGCAAGACGACGAACGAAACCGGGGCCGCTACGCCACCTATGCCCAGCAGTTCGGAACCCCGTACGGGGTGTTCGCCACCGATGACGGCGCTATGGTGCGACACCATGTCATAGTCGAATTGCACGCTCTCCTGCCTGATTTCGATCTCATGGACGAGCGTCAGACCTCCGTTGTCACGATGAACGGTCACCCATCGCAAGCAGTGCAACTGCTGGCCCGCAAACGGTGATCCAGTGAGCCGGCCGTCCTTTCGCCGCAAGAGCCTGAAGTGATCAATCGCGTGGCCCCCGGCTCCCCACCCCCATTCGCAGACGCCGATGCCCCGCGTGACCTGGGGTCCGGGCGTAGGTGTGCAGGGGCCGCTGGGATCAGCCGGGGTCTTCCAGCGCCCGGTACAGCGTGGAGCGCCCGACGCCCAGGCGCTTGGCGATCTCGCTGACCGGCTCCCCGCGCGAACACCGGGCACACCGCAACTCCTCTTGGTGCGGTCGAAAGTGGCGAACATGCGCGGTCGCCTCTCAGGATCTGGCGCAAAGTCCGTGAAGCGGTGACGGTGCGTAATGATCGTTAGGTTGTGAGGAGCACTCGTTTGCGGAGGAGGAGAAAGCCGGCACGG
>NZ_JBITMP010000064.1:0-60529 GCF_044466425.1 Nonomuraea sp. NPDC049400 | reverse complement strand
ATCGGGCCACCAAGCTCGATCACAGGCCCGGCTCAGCAGATCGCGATCGAGATGCAACCGGCCGGGATCGACCGCTTTACACCAGCTACCTAGAGGCGGCAGGCGGAGTTGCCTTGACGTCAACGTCAAGGTTCTACGATCCGGTCCGCCCCCATGGAACGACCTGAAGGAAACCCGGCGATGAAGTTCGGTGTCAGTTACAGCACGCCTCATTTCGGGGTCGACCCCGACAAGATCGTGGCTTTTGCCCGGCTTGCGGAGGAGTGCGGCTTCGAGTCGCTCTACCTGCCCGAGCACATCGTGCTGTATCCCGGCGCCGCGGTGGGGCCGTACGAGCTGCCGCCCACCCTGCCCTACGCCGATCCGCTCGACTGCCTGAGCTTCGTCGCCGCGGCCACGGAACGGATCCTGCTCGGCACCGGCGTGCTGCTGCTGCCGTACCACCACCCGGTGATCCTCGCCAAGCGCCTGGCCACCATCGACGTGCTGTCCAAGGGCAGGATGCGGCTCCTGACCGCGGGGCTGGGCGCCCTGCCCGGCGAGGCCCGGGCGATGGGGGTCGACTACGCCACCCGCGGCCGCCGCGCCGACGAGGCGATCGACGTGCTGCGCCTGCTGTGGGCCGGCGGCGAGGACGGCGTCAGCTTCGCCGGCGAGTTCTTCTCCTTCGAGAGCCTGGTCAGCTTCCCCAAGCCGCACCAGGTCACACAGCTGCCCGTGCACATCGGGGGGTCGAGCCGGGCGGCCGCGCGCCGGGCAGGGCGGCGCGGCGACGGCTACTTCCCCGGCGGCGCGCTGGACGCGCAGGAGCGGGCACTCCAGTGGGAGCTCGCCCGCTCCAGCGCCGCCGAGGCCGGCCGCGACCCGGACGCGCTGGAGTACACCCGCTTCGGCTCGATCGACATGCCCGTCGAACGGGTCGAGGAACTCGCCGCCCAAGGGGTCACCCGCGTCGTCGTCAGCACCGCCGCCACCGAACCGGACGAGCAACGCGAGGAACTGTCCGCGTTCGCCAGGCAATTCGGCCTCGCCCAGTAGTTCGGAGATCTCGTGTCACAAGCAGCATCTGACGCAGAGCTGGCGCGTTCGCTGGAGGGCGGGTTCGTCAGCAGCCACGCCGACGTCAACGGAATCCGCCTGCACTATGTGATCGGCGGTCGGGGTGAGCCGCTGGTCCTGCTGGGCGGGTGGCCGCAGACCTGGTGGATGTTTCACAAGATCATGCCGCCGCTGGCGGAGCGCCATCGGGTGATCGCCGTGGACCTGCGGGGGATGGGCGGCTCGGACAAGCCCGACTCCGGCTATGACAAGAAGACCATGGCGGGTGACATCCACGCGCTGATGCGCCATCTCGGCCACGACGCGGTCGACATCGCCGGGCACGACATCGGCGGGATGGTCGCCTACGCCTTCGCGGCCAACCATCCCGCGAGCACGCGGCGGATCGCGCTGCTGGACATCGCTCACCCCGACGACCGCTTCTACGATTACTCGTTGCTGCCGCGCCCCGGGCGCCAGCAGATCGACGGCGACATCCACGCGGGTCCCGGGCGTTTCCTGTGGTGGTTCGCGTTCAACCAGGTTCCCGGCCTGCCCGAACGCCTGCTCGCCGGCCGGTCACGCCACCTGATCGACTGGATGTGCGACTACCTGATCGAAGATCCCGCGGCCATCGGCGACCGCGACCGGGAGATCTACGCCCACGCCTACTCCACCCCGGACGCGATCCGGGCGGGCAACGCCTGGTACCGGGCCTTCCACCAGGACATCGCCGATGAGAAGAGCTACGCTCCGGTGACCGCGCCGATCCTGGCGCTGGGCGGCGGCGAGGGAGGCTATCTGCTGCTGCGGCACGTGCTCGCGGACAAGGGGACCGACGTCGAGGTGGTCGAAGTGCCGGGCAGCGGCCACTACATCCCCGAAGAACAGCCGGAGACGGTCGTCAAGCATCTGACGCGGTTCTTCGCCTGAAACGCGTCGGGGGCCGCCCGGTGTTGACCTGGAGTGCGCTCCAGCGGGCAGGGTGTTCTCATGCACAACGCCATGAGAACGCGCACCATCGGAGACCGCCAGGTGGGAGCCATCGGGCTCGGCGCCATGCCCATGTCGGTGGCCGGGCACATGCCCGACGAAGACCAGTCGATCCGGACGATTCTCGCTGCCCTGGACGCCGGCATCACCTTGATCGACACGGCTGACGCCTATACGCCCTCGCACGACGACGTCGGTCACAACGAGCGCCTGGTGGCCCGCGCCCTGTCGCTGTGGGGCGGGGACGCGGGCACCGTGCTCGTCGCGACCAAGGGCGGCCACACCCGCACGCCGGGCGGCGGCTGGTCCGTCGACGGCCGCCCGTCGCACCTCAAACAGGCCTGCGACCGCTCACTGAAGGCCCTCGGCGTGGACAGCATCGGCCTCTACCAGCACCACCGGCCCGACCCGCAGGTGCCGTACGAGGAGACCATCGGCGCGCTCAAGGACCTCCACGACGCCGGCAAGATCCAGATGGCCGGCATCTCGAACGCCGACCCGGCCCAGATCAGGCTCGCCCACGACATCCTCGGCAGCCGCCTGGTGAGCGTCCAGAACGAGTACTCCCCGCGCTTCCGCTCCAGCGAGCCCGAGATCGACGTCTGCGCCGAGCTCGGCCTCGCGTTCCTGCCCTGGTCTCCTCTGGGCGGCATCGGCCGTACCGGGGAGCTCAGTCAGCGCAACGCCGCCTTCACCGAGATCGCCGAGGCGCGCGGCGTGTCTCCCCAGCAGGTCTGCCTCGCCTGGGAGCTGGCCCGCAGCCCCGTGGTGATCCCCATCCCCGGTGCCAGCCGTCCGGAGACCATCCTCGACTCGGTCCAGGCCGTCGGTCTGGAACTCAGCGAGGAGGAGCTGGCCCGCCTCGGGTGAGGTTCATGCGTAGTGCTTGAGCGGCACCACGTCGTCGGCCACCTCCACCGGAGGCTCGGTGGGGGGCTGGAGGAACCAGCGGGCCGCGGCCCGGCCGTGCCGCTGGTTGCGCTCGACGTAGCCGCGCAGATGCCGCTCGTACGCGGCGAAGGCGGTGGCGTGGCCGGGGGTTTCGGCCAGCTCGCCGGCCAGCACGTACGCGCCGATCAGCGCCTGGGACGTGCCGCGGCCGGAGGTGGGGGCGGCGCAGTGGGCGGCGTCGCCCAGCAGCGCTGTCCGGCCGGTGGACCAGGAGTCCATCACCACCTGGCCGGAGGAGTCGAAGAAGAACTCCTCGGCCTCGCGCATGGCCGCCAGCAGCCGGGGCACCTGCCAGCCCGCCCCGGCGAAGTGCTTGGCCACCAGGTCCTCCTGCTGCCGGCGGTCGCGCCGGTCGTAGTCGAGGTGGTCGGCCGCGAAGGACAGGCCGACGCGTAGCTCGCTGTTGCCGCGGGCGGGGAGGGCGAGCGCGTTGCGGCCGGTGGTGTTGTGCATGACGCCCGTGCCTTCGAGGCCGAGGATGCTGGGGGCGGTGAACAGCCGCCACCGTACGCCGAATTTGCGCATATGCACAAGACGCGCGTCTCGCGCGTATGTGCTAGGCTTGCGGGTCATGGGAAACCGTGAGGACCTGCTGGCCGGAGCGCGGCGCTGCCTGGAGGAGAAGGGGTGGGCGCGCACGACCGTCCGCGACATCTCGGCGGCGGCCGGGGTCAGCATGGCCGCGATCGGCTACCACTTCGGCTCGCGCGAGGCGCTGCTCAACGCGGCGCTGGTGGAGGCGATGCGGGAGTGGGGCGAGGAGATCGGCGCGGCGATGGCGGCCGTGGACGAGGCGGGCGTGGCGCCCGCCGAGCGCTTCGAGGCGCTCTGGGAGCAGCTCATCAGGTCGATCGGCGAGCACCGTACGCTGTGGCTGGCCAACCTGGAGGCCATGGTGCAGGCGGAGCACTCGCCGGAGCTGCGTGAGCAGCTCGTGGCCGGGCAGCGCGAGGGCCGCCGCGGCATGGCCGCCCACCTGGTGGACGGGGACGAGGCGGACATAGCCGAGCGCGAGGTGCGTACCGTCGGCTCGGTGCACCTCGCGCTGCTGCTCGGGGTGATGGCGCAATGGCTCAACGATCCTGAGCACGCCCCGACCGGCTCGGAGGTCCTGGCGGGCCTGCGTGCGCTGGTCTCCCGCTTCGGGGACCCGTCGCCCGCCGGCTGACCCCGCATGGCTCGAGGTCGCGCGTCAGCTCTCTCCCTCGAACAGGCTGGTCACCGAGCCCTCCAGGAACACCTCGCTGATGGCGCGGGCCAGCAGTGGCGCGATGGACAGCACGACCAGCTTGCCGGAAGGCAGACGTGCCGGGGTCGGCAGCGTGTTGGTGATGACGAGCTGGGCCAGATCGGCCTTCTCCAGCCGCTCGACCGCGTCGCCGGAGAGCACGCCATGGGTGGCCGCCGCGATGACCTGGGTGGCGCCCCGGCTGGTGAGCGCCTCGGCGGCCCGCACCACGGTGCTGCCGGTGTCGATCATGTCGTCGATGATCACGCAGGTGCGCCCGGCGACCTCGCCCACGACCTCGTGCACGCTGACCTCGTTGGGCCGCTCGACGTCCCGCCGCTTGTGGATGATCGCCAGCGGGCAGCCGAGCCGGTCGGTCCATTTCTCCGCCACGCGCACCCGTCCCGCGTCCGGCGCCACCACGGTCAGCCGTTCCGTGTCCACGTGCCGGGTGACGTGCTCGGCGAGCAGGGGCAGCGCGTGCAGGTGGTCGACGGGGCCGTCGAAGAATCCCTGGATCTGCGCCGTGTGCAGGTCCACCGCCATGAGCCGGTCGGCCCCGGCGGTGGCGAACAGATCGGCCATCAGCCGGGCCGAGATCGGCTCGCGGCCGCGGTGCTTCTTGTCCTGGCGGGCGTACCCGAAGAACGGCGCCACCACAGTGATGCGCCGTGCGGAGGCGCGCTTGAGCGCGTCGACCATGATGAGGTGCTCCATGATCCGGGCGTTGATCGGGCTCGCGTGGCACTGGATCACGAACGCGTCCGAGCCACGGACGGACTCGGCGAACCGGACGTAGATCTCACCGTTGGCGAAATCGCGCAGTGTCGTCGGGGTGATCTCGGTCCGCAGTTCCCTGGCGACCTCGTGGGCGAGATCGGGGTACGCGCGACCGGAGAAGAGCATCAGCTTCTTCTCCCCGGCTTGCTTGATCCCTGTCACGGCCTCTCCCTGGAGTGCCGGGAGCGGCGGAGGGCGAACGGCCTCTCTGCGCGGGAACGCCTGCCGGGCCGCCAGTGCCCGGCGCGTCCGCCCGGAGACATGTGCCCTCGCTGGCTATCCGCTCATCGCGGGCTGTTTCTGTTCCTCGATGTACGACTTCAGCCGCAGCAGATCCTCCTTGAGCCTGGTGCCCGGGTCGGCGCCCAGCAGCCGCGCGACCGCGTGGCCCGCGGCGCCCGCCACGGGGTTGTAGGTCAGCTGCACCTGCACCCGCGTCCTGCCGCCCTGCTCGGGCGCCAGCCGCACCTCCCCGGTGTGGGCGATCAGCTGGCCCTCGACGGACTTCCACGTGATGTGGCTGCCCTCCTGGCGTCTGGTCTCGACGGCGTCGAAGCGGATCGGCCGGCCCATGGGGCCGCGGATCTCCCAGTGCGACTGCCTGCCGTCGGGGGATCGCCGGACCTCACGGACGTCCGGCATGATCCTCGCGAAGATGGAGTAGTCGCCCACCAGTGGCCAGATCTGCTCAGGAGGCGCCGCGATCGACACCGCGCGGGTGACGTCGACGGCGCGGCGGCCGGCGTTGATGCCCGTCAGCCGGCGCAGCGGCAGGTTCGTGGCGGCGCGCGCGCCGAGCAGGATCCCGGCGCCACGCAGCGGCCAGGAGACGGCTCGCGGCAACCGGCGGGCCAAGATCCACAGGACGGCGGCGCCCGTACCGGCCAGGAACCTGGCCGACGGAGCCCAGTGCTGCTGGAGCAGCTCGGGGACGGGCGCCCGGGAACGCGCCGTGCCCTGGAACCGCGGCACCTCCGACGGGTCGCGGTGCACGTTCCAGCCGGCGTCGACGGACTTGATCCCGGGGATGCGGCGCACCGCCCGCACCGCGCGCCGGTCCTCGCCGGTGAGCACGTCGCCCTTCAGCCGCGCCACGCCCTCCTCGACCTTGACCTCCACGGCATGCGGATGGGCCAGGTAGCGGCCGATCTGCGCCCGTACGCGCTCGTACAGGATGCGGTCGTCCGCGGAGCGGCCGGCCAGCCGGAAGCGGGTCCCCGCGGCGACGCCACGTGAGCGGTTCCGCAGATCACGGCTCAACCGGCCGACACCGTAGGTCAGCTGATGTGTCGCGTGCGAGGCCTGGTCACGTACCTTCGCCCGGCGGCTGCGGCCGCGGTCGGGGTCGAACAGGTACTCCACGGCGGCGCCCACAGCGGCGCCGGTGCCGGCCACGGCCGCGATCCTGGCCCGCGGACTGCCTGTCTCCACCAGTGCTTCAGAGTCGCTTCGGCGCGTGCGCATGATCTCCCGCACCTCCCTTCCTCGCCTACCAGCGCGGCTACCCCGAGCCATGAGCCGCTAACAGCTCCACCAGCGGGTTTGGCGCCGCCCTGTCAGGGGTATTCGCGGCGGTCCCTTTTACGGCAGAAACCGATAGTTGCCGGGATTTCGGGATAGGGGAGTCGGAGTCCGGGAGGGAGGCGACGACGCGAAATGGCACGCACCAACGACGACGTGGCCGCCATGCTGGAGGAGTACGCCGACCTGCTGGCGATCACCGGCGGCGAGGACTTCAAGATCCGCGTTTACCAGAAGGCGGCCCGCTCCATCGGCGCCCACGTGCCGGACATCGCCGGCTACGACGCCGCCGAGCTGCGGCAGATCACCAATGTGGGGGAGTCGATCGCCAAGAAGGTGGCCGAATACCTGCGTTCCGGCACCGTTGCGCAGCTCGAGGAGCTGCGCGGCCGCATCCCTGCCGGGGTCCGCGCGCTGACCCGCATCCCCGCGCTGGGGCCCAAGCGGGCGATGGTGCTGCACCAGCGCCTGGGCGTGGACTCCCCGGAGAGCCTGGAGTCGGCGATCCACGCCGGCGCCCTGCACGGCCTGCCGGGGTTCGGCGCCAAGACGGAGGAGAACCTGCTGCACGGCATCGCCCTGCTGCGCGACGCCGGCGAGCGGGTCCAGCTCGGCGTGGCCATGCCGCTGGCCGAGGACATCGTGGCGGCGCTCAGGGCGGTGGGGGGCTGCCACCGCTGCGGGTACGCCGGCTCGCTGCGCCGGATGAAGGACACCATCGGCGACATCGACATCCTGGCCACCTCCAACCGGCCGAAGGTGCTCATGTCCGCCTTCGTCGATCTGCCCCAGGTGATCGAGGTGATCCTGCACGGCGACACGAAGACCTCGGTCAGGACCAGCCAGGGGCTGCAGGTGGACCTGCGCGTGGTGCCGCCGGACGCGTGGGGCGCGGCCATGCAGTACTTCACCGGCGCCAAGGCGCACAACATCCGCACCCGCGAGATCGCCGTGCACCGCAAGCTCAAGCTGTCGGAGTACGGCCTGTTCGACGCCCGCACCGATGAGCTGATCGTCTCCAAGACCGAGGAGGAGGTGTACGAGCGGCTCGGCCTGCCGTGGATCCCGCCCACCCTGCGCGAGGACATCGGGGAGATCGAGGCCGCCCTGGCCGGAGAGCTGCCCGACCTGGTCACCGAGGAAGACGTGCGGGGCGACCTGCACACCCACACCGAGCTCACCGACGGCCTCGCCTCGCTGGAGGAGATGCTCGCCGCCGCGGCCGAGCGCGGGTACGCGTACTACGCCGTCACCGACCACGGGCCCAAGCTCTACATGCAGCAGATGACCCTGGACAAAGCCGTCGCGCAGCGCGAGCGCGTGCGCGAGCTGGACGGCACGAGCGGGATCCGGCTGCTGCACGGCGTCGAGCTGAACATCGACGCGGACGGCGACGTGGACTGGCCGCCCGACGTGCTGGCCGAGTTCGACGTGTGCGTCGCCTCGGTGCACTCCTTCTTCGACCTGCCCCAGGACAGGACGACAAGGCGGCTGGTCCGCGCCGCGGAGCACCCATGCGTCAACATCATCGGCCATCCCAGCGCCCGGCTGATCGGCCGACGGCCGCCGATCGACGCCGACTGGGACAAGGTCTTCGAGGCATGCGCGCGCTCGGGGACCGCGATGGAGATCAACGCCTTCCCCGACCGTCTCGATCTGTCCGCCGAGCTCATCCGGCGGGCCCGGCGGCATGGCGTGAAGTTCGCCGTCGACAGTGACTCCCACGCGGTCGGCCACCTGGCCAACCTCCGCTACGGCATCGGCACGGCGCAGCGCGGCTGGCTCACCGCGGACGACGTGATCAACACCTGGCCGCTGGACCGGCTCACCGCCTTCCTGCGGAAGGAGCAGGCGTTCACCGGAGCAGGCCTGAGCCGGTGACGGTACCCTGGGCCAAAGCTCTGAGCTGCGTAAACGCCTGCCATGGCCGGTGGCTCACACCGCACGGCGCCCCGCCCGATCCGTGAAGGAAGGCCCCCATGAGCAATCACGTCCACGTCCGCGTGCGTGACGGCCTGGCCGTCACCGAGGACGGTGACCTGGTCGAGCAGTATCGCTGCGGCTGCGGCGCCACCTGGACCCGCGTCCACCGGGCCGACGAGGGCCGGCCGGAGGACTGAGTCCCGGTCCCGCAGGAGCCACCGGGGTGCGCCAAATAATGAGATTACCTCGGCTGATCAAGCCTCTAAGGTGGACTGCGGGCGTTAGGGAGGGATCGAATGCCGGGCAACCCCAGGCGTACCACGCTGGCCACCGTCGCAGCCTCGGCCGGCGTGTCCGTGACCACTGTGTCCAAGGTGCTCAACGGCCGTCGCGACGTCGCGCCGGGCACCCGTTCGCTGGTGCAGTCCCTGCTGCTCGAACACGGTTACGTCCCGCGCTCGGCACGCCGGGAGCACGCGGACTCGCCCGGCACGGTCCAGCTGTGGGTGGACGAGCTGTGCGCCTACTCCACCGAGATCATCAAGGGCGCGATCGAGGCCGGCGAGGAGTCGGGCGTGGCGGTCGTGGTCGGCCCCACGAAAGACCCGGCCGGCGGCGGCGCCACCTGGGCTCACGACCTGGTCGCCGCCGGGTGCCGAGCGTTGATCACCCTGACAAGCGAGCCGACCTCGGCCCAGCTCGCCGTGCTGTCCCGGGTCCGCTTACCGGTGGTCGTCATCGACCCGCTCAACCTGCCGGACACCCCCGTGACCAGCGTCGGCGCCACCAACTTCGCCGGCGGGCTGTCCGCCACCCAGCATCTGCTGGCCCTCGGCCACCGCCGCATCGCCTACCTCGGAGGCCCCGCGACCACAGCCATCAACCAGGCACGCATGCACGGCTTCCGCGCCGCCATGGAAGCCGCGGGCGTGCCCGTGCCTGCCGAATACATTCGCAATGTGGGCTTCTGCTATCCCCACGGGCTGCAAGAGGGAGCCGCCCTGCTCGACCTGGACCCAGCGCCCACGGCCATCTTCGCCGCCGGGGAAGAGAGCGCCCTCGGCGCGATCCAGGCAGCCCGGGCCCGCGGCCTGCGCATCCCCGAAGACCTCAGCGTCGTCGGATTCGACGACACCGAGCTCGCCGTCATGACCTCTCCACCGCTGACCACCGTGCGCCAGCCACTGCGCCAGATGGGCGCCGTCGCCCTGCGCACCGCGCTGCGCCTGGCCGCCGGTGAGAAGATCGAGTCACGCCACATCGAACTCGCCACGGAGCTCGTCGTACGCGGTTCGACCCTGGCCGCCTGATCGACTGTCTTGTGCAATGCGCGGCCGTAGTCGATCATATCGGCAAATGGTGATGCCTTTCAGGACAGCCTGTCTCGACATCTGAGAGCGCGGCTGGCCGGCGGGAGGAGAGACCGGTGCGCCCTGTACGTGTGATCGCGGTGCTGGCCGCGCTGGTGATGGCCGTGGCAACGCCCGGTGTCGCCGCCGCTGCCCCCCTGACTTCCTCGGACCGTGACGCCGGCGTCCGGACCCGCGTACACACCGCCGGTCGAGTAGAGGCCGACGGCGACTCCCTCAAATACAGCTGGCCCGGCGTCTACTTCGAAGGCAACTTCCGTGGCACCGGAGTCGGGATCGTGCTCAACGACGCCGCCGCCGACTACGACATCCAGATAGACGGTACGACCGTCACCACCCTGGTCACCCCTGGGCAGACCACGCATTGGGTGAGGGGACTCAGAAAGGGCGTGCACCGCGTCCGGGTCGTCAAGCGCTCGGAGAGCCCGTGGGCGACCAGCGAGTTCGGCGGGTTCGTCGCCGTCCCGCATGGCGCGATCCTGGCCGGGCCCACCGCGCGGCATCGGCAGATCGAGTTCATCGGCGACTCCTTCACCGCGGGCTATGGCAACATGTCCACCACCCGCGAGTGCACCGGCGACCAGGTCAACCGGACCACGAACGCGGACCTCAGTTTCGGCGCCATCACCGCGCGGCGCCTGAACGCCGACTACCAGATCAACGCCTACTCCGGCCGCGGCATGGTGCGCAACTACAACGGCAGCGAACCCCAGTCCAACTTCCGCACGTTCTACGACCGGGCGCTGCTGAGCGTCGAGGGCGACGTGTGGCAGAACCCGGGCACGTGGCGGCCCCAACTCGTGCTGATCGGCCTGGGCATCAACGACTTCTCGACGGCCATCAACCCAGGGGAGCAGTGGACGCCGGAGACCCTCGTCGCCGCCTACCGCACCGCCTACCACGCCTTCCTCGACAAGCTCCGGAGCCAGTACGGCCGCGACCCGATCATCGTGGTCAGCGCCACGCACATGTCCAACACCACGGTCTTTGCCGAGCTGGCGCAGCAGATCGTCCAGGAGCGCAACAGCAGGGGCGACGACCGGATCCGCTTCTGGTACTACCCCGAGACCGGCCTGGACTACGGGGGCTGCCACTGGCACCCCTCCGCCCACGACCACCGGCTCATAGCCGACCGGCTCGGCGACTTCATCGCCACCCTTCCGCTGCGCTGGTGGCCGACCTGACCGCCGCCGCGCGAACCTGAACTCCGCCCCCAAGATCGCTATGCTCTTCCAGGTCCCCCGACTGGAAGGCATCTCGTGGCCACACATTCCGAACTCGTCCAGGTCTTCGGCGAGGATGGCGTCATCACGCTCGACCGGGCCGCCGTCGAGTCCCACGGCGTCCGCCCCGGCGACGTCGAGGTGCTGTGTTCGGTCGGGATCCCGGTGGTCGGCGACGTCTTCTTCACCATGCGGGTGGACGGCCCGTACGACGCTTTCACGATGCTGAACGCCGAGACGCAGGACCGGCCGGCGCGCTTCCTCATCCTCGGCAAGGCGGTCACCGACCAGCAGATCCGCTATGCCGTGGAGCTGGAGAGCGGCAACGTCTTCATCCTCGGCCTCGAGGACGGCGAGCCCAACGGCTACATCGAGACGATCAACACGACGCTCGACGCCTTCGTGGAGTTCCTCTACCGGATCCAGCTGCGCCGCACGGAGATGGCCGGGGCCTGCGCCGAGGAGGCCCGTCCGTACACCGAGAAGCTCATCGCGGAGCTGAAGTCCCTGGACGAGCGGGCTCTCGCTCCCGGCACCCAGTGGGGCGGGGTGTTCGAGGCGTTCCTCCAGACGGGTGTCCCGGAGATCCGCGAGGGCAGCCGGATGGCGATCGTCGCGGCTCTGGAGGCTCTCCTGCCCGATGGGCAGCCGCTGTGCTGGGCGACTGGGACGGCGATCGGCGAGGGCGTTCAGGAGCTGAGCGCCCACCGCGCGGACGGCTACTGGTTGCTGGTCACCCACGGCTTCAGCGACCTGGACGGCGACCTCGACCTCGACACGGGGACCAGCGGACTCGGCTTCGAGCTGACGATGAGAGTTCCCCGCGAGGACGACGACGAGATGCCGCCCGCCTGGGCCCTGCAGACACTGCGCCACCTGGGCGAGTACGTCTTCGGCGAGGGATATCCCTTCGCCGACGGCCACCGGATGGGCGTCGGCGGCCAACTGGGGCCGGAGAGCAGCCGGCTCAACGCCCTGGCCTTCATCACCGACCCGCAGCTCGGCGCGATCGACGCCCCCAACGGCAGGGTCGAGTTCGTCACCGCCGTCGGGGTCACCCGCGAGGAGCTCGCCGAGGCCAAGGCGACCAGCAACGACGCGGTCCTGGCGCGGCTCACCGGCCACTACGGCGTGCCGGTCACCGACGTCACCCGCTGAGGATTCTCCGGTCAGGCCGGCGACTGGCCGAACACTCCTGAGCGGGCCAGCATGGGCAGCACCTGGTTGCGGATCGCCGGCGCGAGACGAGGTATGTAGGAATCCCGTCCGTCGGTCCAGCCCAGGGTGGCCAGCTCGGCGGCGGGCGTCGGCGGGCCGTCGATCCGCGCGACGAACACCGTCAGTCGCATGGGGACGCCCTCCAGAACGGCCACGTCATCGACGTGCCCGAGCAGATTCATGTCGAACGGGGAGACTCCGAGCTCTTCGTTCAGCTCACGTACGAGGGTCTGCTCGGCTGACTCCCCGTCTTCGGGTTTTCCTCCTGGCAGGTAGAACACCTCGGGGGCGACGTTCTTGCTCACCAGGAGCAGCCGTTCCTGCTCGACGATCGCAGCCGCCACCACCTGCATGACATCATCAGCCACCACGCCCGGAAGTATGTCAGAAGGCACAGGCGAGGGTGTCGGCTCGGCCGAGCCGGGCGAGGCGCGCCTGCCCGGCTCGGCCGAGGTTTCACGGGCTAGGGATGGCGTCGCTTCTCGTAGTCGTCGATCGCCTTGCCCAGTTTGGCGAGCTTCTCGGTGAACCAGATGTTCTCGGCGCCCGTCGGCGGGCGGTTGGAGTCCACGTACTGGTAACCGAGGTTGGAGAACATGGCGACCACGTAGGTGCGGCCGCCCTTGCCGGGCAGGGCCTTCACGATGCCCGCGTCAGCGCCGGAGTTGTTCACCCAGCCGTTCTTGTGGGCGTACGTCACCTCGGCCCTGTCGTTGCACGGCCGCACGTCCCGGCCGTACGCGATGCTCTGGCCGGGGACGGTCACGGTGCCGTCGGCGCCGATCCACCGCGAGGGCGTGAGCTGCGGGATGCCCGGGGCGGGGTAGGCGGCGCCACACCAGTTGGTGGTCGACAGGGTGACGTTCATGCCCTGGTCACCGAGCTTGCTCTTGAAGAACGTGCGGGAGGCGTCGCTGAGGACGGCGGCGGTGACGCCGGTGCCGCCGGGAGCCGTCCACAGGGTGCCCACGCCGCCGTTGACCAGCATCAGCAGCTTGGCCGTGTCGAGCGAGCTCATGGTGACGGGGTTGCCCCACCGGGCGCCGTTGGCCGGGTTGGTGTTCTTCAGCTGCAGCGTCTCCAGGCCCAGGTTCTGGAAGGTCTGGTTGAGGCCGTCGACCGCGCCGCGGTCGTGCAGCAGCTTGACCATGGCACAGGTGGCGGCGTTGGACGACCAGGTGAGTGAGGCGTCGAGGTAGTTGCGGACCGTGTTGCTGCTGGCCGGGCCGCACAGCGAGCTGATCGTCGTCGGCTCGTAGGCGTAGGTGTCGTCGAGCGAGACCTTGCCCTGGTCCACCAGGCGCAGCACCCCGAAGGCCACCATCAGTTTCAGCACCGACGCGGGGTACGGGCTCATGAAGTCGATGGAGGCCTTCTCGCGGCCCGGCACCACGTCGATGGTGCCCTGGCCGCGGTTGGCGTACCAGCCGGCGTCGTCCCACTGCCGCCAGCGGACGTCGGTGGTGTGCAGGTTGCGGTCGACCGGCACGACCTTCCCGTCCGGATACTGCGGGCTCATCAGCACGGTGCCCGAGGAGACGGGGCGGCCGGCCCGGTTCAGCTCGATGACGGTCAGGTCGATCTGCGGCTGCTGCGAGATCGGCTCGGCCGCAGCGACGGCCGCGAGCAGGTCTGCCTTCTTCGGAGGCTTCCTCGCCTCCTTGTCGACGTTGTCCTTCCTCAGGGCGTTCAACTCGGCCGCGCCGGCCGGCGGATTGGTGTCCAGGACCTGCTCGAGCTGCAACTGGTCCAGAGCCCGCCGTAAGTGATGCGCGAGCACGCTCGCGGAGCCGTCCTCCGCCGCGGCCGCTGGAGGCGGCGCGGTCAAACCGCCCAGCAGTACGGCTGCGGCGGCGAGCCCGGCGAGACCTCGACGTCGATTTCTGGATCTTGAGAGGTTCACCGCGCCCACTCTAGCCACCGAGCCGCCGCCAATCCGGCGAACTGATCAACATCGCCGATGAGTTTCGCCGCTCACGATGGTCTACATTGCGAGAATCTCGAGAAGGAGCGACCACATGACCGAGCCCAAGACCCACACCCTCGAGGTGCCCGGCGCCATTCTCCACTACGACGTACGCGAGGCCGAGGCGAGCGCCGCGCCGATTCTGCTGATGATCGGATCGCCGATGGACGCCACCGGGTTCGCTGGCCTGGCCGGGCGCGTCCGCGATCGTACGGTGGTCACCTATGACCCGCGCGGGATCGGGCGGAGCGAGCGGACCGACGGCGCCGCCGAGTCGACGCCCGAGCAGCACGCCGACGACCTGCACCGGCTGATCACCGCGCTCGGCGGCGGTCCTGTGGACATCTTCGCCAGCAGCGGGGGAGCCGTCAACGGGCTGGCGCTGGTGGCCCGGCATCCGGAACAGGTCCGTACGCTCGTGGCGCACGAGCCGCCGGCTGCCCAGCTGCTGCCGGACCGGGAGCACGCGCTGGCCGCGGTGGCGGACATCCGCCGGACGTACGACCGCGACGGGTTCGGGCCGGCGATGGCGAAATTCATCGCGGTCTCCAGCCTGCGGGGCGAGGTGCCGGCCGACATCGCCGAGCTGCCCCTTCCGAACCCGGCCGATCTCGGGTTCCCGGCGGAAGACGACGGTTCCCGTGACGACCCGCTGTTCAGGCAGAACCTCATCACCTGTACGCACTACGAGCATGACCTCGAGGCGCTACGCGCGGCACGCACCCGCATCGTCGTCGGCGTCGGTGCCGAGTCGGAGGGGGAGATGGCCCACCGCGCGGGTGTGGCGGTCGCGGAACGGCTCGGCGTCAAGCCCGTGACCTTCCCCAGCCACCACGGCGGCTTCCTCGACGGCGAGTTCGGCATGAAGGGCGACCCGGACGGCTTCGCCGTCACGCTGCGCCAGATTCTGGCCGAGTAGGGGCGGGCGCCGAGCATGTGTCGCCGAAGGCTGCGGTCGCGGTTACCCGACGAGGGCCTGAGTGCCGAGCACCGTGACCAGCGCGAGGCGGTCGGCGTCCTCGGTGCCGGGCTCGGCCGTGTAGATCATGATGCGCAGGTCGCCGCCTTCCACGGTGAGCACGTCGCAGTCCAGCAGCAGAGGACCCACATGCGGATGGTCGATGGTCTTGCGCGCGGACTCGTGACGGCCGACGGCGCCGGAGTCCCACAGCTCGGCGAACCGGTCACTGTCCGCCCGCAGCTCCGCGACCAGCCGCCGGAGCCGCTGGTCGGCCGGATAGCGGCCGGCGGCCGCGCGCAGGTCGGCGACCAGCGCGGCCTCGAAGGCCCGCAGGGCCTCCGGCGTGTGCCGCGCCCGGCTGCCCGGGCCGAGGAAATGCCGCCATACGCCGTTGCGCCGGCTGCCGTGCCATCCGGACGGATCGCCCATCAATGCCGCGTACGGCGGGTTGGCCACGAGCAGCGTCCAGCACGCGTCGTAGACCGCGACGGGTGTGCCCGTCAGCCTGTCCAGCATCCGGTGGACGGCCGGGGTGATGTACGCGGGCACCGTCTCCGGTCCCGGCGGCGCCAGCCCGGCCAGCCGGAACAGGTGCGCGCGCTCGGCTTGCGACAACCGCAGCGCCCTGGCCAGGGCTTCGACGACCTGCGCTGAGGGGTTGGATGATCGGCCCTGCTCGAGGCGGGTGACGTAGTCGACGGAGACCCCGGCCAGCAGGGCCAGCTCCTCACGACGCAGTCCGGCCGCGCGCCGATGCCCGCCGGCGGGCAGCCCCGCGGCCTCGGGCGAGACCCGGTCGCGCCAGAGGCGCACCGCCTGCCCGAATTCCGTTCTCGCCATGCTCACCAGTGTGCACCCCGCGCCGCGGACCTGCCTGGTACCGGCAGTCCCAGGAAGACGGACGACTGGCACATCACCGCAGATCACACCGTCTACATCGGCAACCGGGTCCCCGAACGCGGCGAGCGCCGCCCGCGTGGCGGCAGGGCCGTAGGCGGCTGCTGTCTCATCGTCGCGACGGCCGGCCCCTGGTGTCACAGATTTGGTGGCCGCCCTGTCTTAGCTGAGGAACGAATCCGATTCAGCGCCGCGGTGAGAGAGGGCGGACCATGAGTGTTACGTATCGCCGGAGATCGGCTTCCACGCTTTCAATGGCTTCCGCGAGGGCTGCTCGCCGGGCGGTCCTGGCTATGAGCGGCGTCAAGCCATGACGGGCGACGAAGGGACGCGTTCCTCGAGCCGGCCGGACGGGGGCCCGAAGCCGGTGGGCTTGCGCGCCCTTCCCCGTCCCGTCGCGGTGGCGGTAGGGGGCGGGGGAGTGGTCGGGGCTGCGCAGGTCGGCGTCGGTCACGCGCTGGAGCAGCGAGGATTCGTCCCGGACCTGATCATCGGAACCTCGGTGGGCGCCCTCAACGGAGCGATCGCGGCCGCCCGCCCGGGCCAGGCCGCGGCATGGCTGGATCACGTGTGGACCCATGTGCGGCGCCGTGAGGTGTTTCCGCTCGGCTGCCTGTCCTCGCGGGCCAGCATCTTCGCCGATCGCGGCCTGCGCAGGCTGATCGCTCGGGCGGAGCTGCCGTCGCGGATCGAACAGCTGGAGGTCCCCTTCACCGCGGTGGCCATGGATCTGGCCACCGGCGCTCAGGCGCTGCTCGACCGCGGAGATCTCGAGTCCGCGCTGCTGGCCAGCGCGGCCATCCCGGGGGTCCTGCCCCCGGTGGATCGGGAGGGCCGGAGGCTCGTCGACGGCGGGGTGGTCGCCTTTGTCCCGGTACGGGCGGCCCTGCAGGCAGGGGCGGCCAGCGTGGTGGTGCTGTCGGCCGGGCGGGAGAGCTGGCCGCTGCGCTCGACCGTCCCGCCCCGGCGGGCCGACGCGGTCGCCGCCAGGGCAGGGCTCCTGCTGTTGCACCATCAGATCGAGCGCGACCTGCAGGAGGTGTCCCGGCAGATTCCGACCGTCGTGGTGCCGACCGGTATCGAGACCTGGCCCGCCCCGTGGGATTTCGGCCATTCCCAGCGGCTGATCGATACGGCTTCCCTCGCGGCGGGCCGCTTTCTCGACGGGCTGCGCGTCAGCGGGCCCGGCCTGTACCGGGCCGGCGATCCTCCCGTGCCATCGCCCGGCCTGGACCTGGCACAGACCGCTTCCGCATCGGAGGTCGGCCGATGAGCACCATCGCGTTCGTCAACATCCCCATGCACGGGCACACCAATCCGACGCTGCCGATCGTGGCCGAGCTCGTCCGTCGTGGACACTCCGTCACGTACCACACCTCGCCCGAGTTCTCGGCGGAGGTCAAGGCCGCCGGTGCGACCGTGTGCCTCTACGCCGGGGGTGACCAGCCGCTCCCCGATCCGCCGACGCCGGTCACGATGCTGGACGGGCTTGCGCGCACCGCGGTCGGCCTGCTGCCCGCGGTGCTTTCCGACCTGCGTGACGTCCGGCCTGACCTGATCGTCCATGGCGCGGCCTGCCCCTGGGGCGCGCTCGCCGCCCGCGAACTCGACGTGCCGGCGGCTGCGTTGTTCACCACGTTCGCGTTCAACCGGCATGCGCCCAGTCCCACCCGCGCCTCGTGGGAGCTGCTGGCCGCGGCGGCGACCCGGCCCGGCAATGTCCAGAGCTACCTGCGGTCGCGGTGGGGGTTGTACCGCCGCTACAACACCCGTGGGTTGCCACTGGTGGACTTCCTGAACGTGCGCCAGCCGCTCAACCTGGTCTTCACCTCGCGCGCGTTCCAGCCCGGCGTCGACGCCTTCGACCAGTCGTACCAGTTCGTCGGCCCGAGCCTCGGCGCCCGGCCACCCGACCCGTCGTTCCCGGCCGATCGCCTGCGAGCCCCGGTGCTGTACGCCTCGCTGGGCACGGTGTTCAACGCCGACCCGCAGTTGCTGCGCAACTTCGCCACCGCGCTGTCACCGCTGGGCGGCACCGTGGTCATCTCCACCGGAGAGACCGATCCAGCCACGCTGGATCCGCTGCCGGGCAACGTGCTCGCCCGCCGCTTCGTGCCGCAACCAGAGGTGCTGGCCCGTGCCGCGCTGTTCGTCACGCACGGTGGGATGAACAGCGTCAACGAGGCCATGTACGCCGGAGTTCCGATGCTGGTGGTCCCACAGGGCGCCGATCAGCCGCTCGTGGCCCGGCGGGTTGTCGAGCTCGGCGCCGGCCTGTCGATCCGTACGCAGGACGCCGCCGCCGGACCCGTGAACGCCCTCGCCGGACGCCTGCTCATCGAGCCACGCTTCCGTGCCGCGGCGGGCGCCTTGCAGGTCGCCCAGCGCGAGGCCGGCGGTTATCTGCGCGCCGCCGACGAACTCGAGCGCTACCTGCACCGGGCCCGGCGGGTCAGCCGGACGGCCCCGGCGGATTCGCCACAGGGGCGCTGACCGATGTCACCCTTGGTCGTCGTCCTGCTGTTGCTCGCCGGGCTGTCCGAGGCCGCCGGGCGGATCCTGCCCCTGGTGGCGCGCCGATCCAGCATGCCGCGCCCCGTCGCGATCCTGCTCCTGCTGTTCGGCGCCGTGGTCGAAAGCGCTGTGTTCGCGCTGTGGCCACTGGCCGCATGGACCCTGGCCGAGCTGGTGCTGTCCGCTCCGCTGTCCGGCGTCGCCGCGTCGACCTGGACACCTGGCCTGGTCGCCCCGCTGCTTCTCGCCGCCGTCCTCGCGTTCCCGCTGCTCGGCCCCTTGCTGCACCTGCTGCTCTTCGTGGGGGTCGGGGCAAGCCTCGTCACCCCGCTCGCCACGGCGACGGGGCTGGACTGGTGGCCTGCCGCGAGCTGCGTGGCCATCGCCGGCATCGGGCTCGGCGTCGCCGTCGAGGTGGTTCGCCGTCTGGTCGTGAAGATCAGTGTCACCGGGGCGCAGGAGGTGCTCACATGATCGAGTTCCCGCTCCTGGTCCTGGTGCTCGGTCCGGTCCTGCTCGCCGAGGCGCTGCTCGCCCGTTACGAGGTGATGGCCTACACCGCCGGCTGGCGTACTCCCACCACCGAGCTTCCACAGGGCATGCCCTACGCCCGGGGTGCGGACCCCGACCGTCCTCCGGACGCCTACCTGGTCTATCTGGACGGCATCGGGAAACGTCGCTTCACCGACACCCGCGACGGGGGCCAGCTGGTCAAGGCCCTGATCGCCGGAGCGCCGGAACTGCGGGTGCTGGGTCAGGTGCAGCCCTACTCCCCGCTGGCCGACCCGCTCGTCAACCGGCCTGTGTGGGAGTGGGTCCGCCACCGCATCGGGCTCCTGCTCTTCCTGCACAACGTCATGCAGATCTTCGTCGCCGCCGACCGCCGGTACCGTCCCCTGTACAACCGCGCCGTGGGCACCCAGATCGCCACCCAGCTGCGCCTGGCCGGTTACCGGCCCGACAGCGGCACACCCGTGGTGCTGCTCAGCTACAGCGGCGGCGCCCAGGTCGCCACCGGCGCGGTTGAAGAACTGCGCACCCAGCTGCGCGCCCCGCTCCTGCTGATCACCATCGGCGGGTTCCACAACGGCGCCAACGATCTCACCCACGCCCATCATCTGCATCGGCTCACCAGCGGCAGCGACTGGATCGAGCGGGTCTGCACCTGGATCTTCCCGCAGCGCTGGCGGCTGTTCGGCCGCAGTGGATGGAACCGGGCCGTTCGCGCCGGAAAGATCACCACATACCCGCTCGACCCGGTCACCCACATGGGCCGGCACAGCTACATCAGCCCGGAGGCGCAGCTGCCCGATGGCCGCAGCCACCTCGACCGCACCGCCGACACCGTGATCGCGCTCATCCGTGCCCACCGCGCCGCGACCGCCGCGCCAGGAGGAGCCGACCAGGGACTCCCGAGCCGTTAGGCCCGCACCTCCGAGGCCCTGCGGAACAGTCCGATCATGGCCGCGTAGCTGTCGCCGCCGTGTCCCTCGGCCACGGCGCGGTCGCCCAGGGCCTTGAAGAACCTCGGCAGGTCGGCGTTGACCCCGAGGGTCTCGCTCTCGTGGACGAGGAGGTCCATCGCGGCCAGGTGGGTGTCGATCGTGGCGTCGGGGGCCGGGTACGCGCCGTCTTGGATCTGCTGGGCATACCCGGACAACCAGTCGCCCACGGTTGCGAGGTTCTGCCGGGCGAACGAGACGAACGTCGAGGCGTCCACGCCCGCCGTGTCGAGCAGCGCGGCACCATACAGGAAGCCGTTCAGAACGCTCCACATCAAGCTCACCCCGGCCCCGGCGTACAGCGAGGGCAGACCGTGGTCGGCACTGAGGTACATCGCTCCTGCGCCGAGGCTCCGCAGGGTGGCTTCGTGCAGTTCGAAGGCCGATCGCGGACCGCTGTAGAGGATGAGCGCCTCCTCCGTGCCGATCGCCTGGGGCATGGCCATGATCGCGCCGCCGAGGTAGGCGGCGCCGCGTCGCGACGCCCACGCGGCGGTGTCACGCGCCTCCTGGGACGTGCCCGAGGTCAGGTTCACCAGCACCCGTCCGTCAAGAACGTCGCCCAGCGGTTCGAGCAGCTCGTGCACGGCGTCGTAGTCCGTGACGCACACGACCACAAGCGGGCTGGCCGCGACGGCCTCGCCGGGCGAGCCGGCGAGGCTCGCGCCTTGGGCGACGAGCTGCTCGGCCCTCGCCGCCGTACGGTTCCACACGGTCGTGGGGTGCCCGTCATGTAAGAACGCCCCGGCCAGCGCCTGACCCATCAGGCCCAGTCCGATGACCGTCACCGGCGTACGGCTCTCCTCACGGTTCTGCATGATTCGCTCCCTCTGAATGAGTTGGCAGACATGGGAGAATCCTCAACGTTCACACCGGCATGAAGGTCAAGGGGAAGCGAGCATGCTGATCGGAGAACTGAGCCGGCGCACCGGAGTCCGCACACATCAGCTGCGCTACTACGAGGCCCAGGGCCTCCTGGAGCCGCGCCGAAGCCCCGGCGGCTACCGCGAGTACACCGACGACGCCGTCCTGACCGTGGCCCAGATCAGGAAACTGCTCGCCGCCGGACTGTCGACCGACGACATCGCCTACATGCTTCCCTGCGTCACCGGCCCGGCCCCCGACCTGGAGCCGTGCCCCGAACTCCTGGACGCCCTACGCGAACGCCTGCGCGGGATGGACGAGCACATCGACACTCTCGTCCGTTCCCGCCAGGCTCTCGCCGACTACATCAAAGTCACCGAGCAGCGCGCCGCGGAGGACTACCCGCCCTGCGACTCCACCCCATAGCCGACCCATCGACCAGCGGTCCTGCTCCGAGGCGGTGCACGCGTTCTGCCACTGGGACCCGCGCTTCGTCCAAGAACAGGCCGGGCACGAGCACGCGAGCACCACCTCGACCTACACCTATGTCAGCTCCGACTTCCGCACCCGCACCCCGCGCCGGCCTTAGCATGTCGCACGTGACCACCTACGACGATCATGACATGTTCGAGTACCTGGACTTCTCGGCCCTTCCTCAGCGCCAGCAGCAGATCTTGGCCGTGATCCGGGACTGGGTGGTCAGGCACGGCTATCCTCCGAGCACACGCGAGATCGGCCACGCGGTCGGGCTGCGGTCGTCCTCGTCGGTGTCGAAACACCTGAAGAGCCTGGAGGACAAGGGGTTCCTCCGCAGGGGCGCGACGATGACCCGGCCGCTCGACGTGCGCCTGTTCCTGCGAGCCACGGCGCCGAAACCGGCCGACGACCTGGTGACCGTACCCGTGGTCGGGGACATCGCCGCGGGCACTCCCATCCCGGCCGACGAGTACCTGGACGACGCGCTGACCCTGCCCCGCGACCTCACCGGGCGCGGCACCGTGTTCGGCCTGCGCGTGCGGGGCGACTCGATGATCGACGCCGCGATCTGCGACGGCGACATCGTCGTGGTACGGCAGCAGCCCGAGGCACACTCGGGCCAGATCGTCGCCGCGATGATCGACGGTGAGGCCACCGTAAAGGTGTACCGCCGACGCAACGGGCACGTCTATCTCGAACCACGCAACCCCGCCTACGACATCATCGACGGCGACGGCGCCGTGGTGCTGGGCATCGTGGTCTCAGTCCTTCGCACCGTTTGACCACCCTGAGGGAGAGTCCGCCGGCTTCTACTGACGCGGTTGTTGAAGACACTGGCCGGGCGGCCTCACGGGGTCTGTTCGTCGATCTCGCACTTGATGAAGACCCATCGGTGGCCGCCGCTGTTCTTCAGCGACCAGTACATCCACGCCGTTCCAGTCAGGTCGACGCTGCTGGTGGCGTTGGTGGTGTCGAGGTGGAAGCGCAGCCGGTAGGTGTGCGGGTTGCCGTCGGGCACTCGTACGTACGGCAGCACGAGCTGGGTGTCGGCCGAGGTGACGTGCTGGGGGTCCACGGTGCCGACCGGCGTCCAGCCGGATGCCGCGCCGCTCTGCGCATCCGCAGCCAAGCATTGGGCCTGGATGGCGCTCGGCGCGACCGCGGTGCTCTTCGGGGCCGCTCGCCTTCCTCAGGGCGGTCGCCCAGGCGGGCCGGCCCGGCGGCACCTCGCGACGTCGTCGAGCCCTGATCGGGCAGGTCACGCATCCTCCGGCAGCGGTTCGCCGGTCTCCAGCAGCGACTTCAGGCTCGCCACCACGTTCGGCCAGCCATGGCTGACCATCTCGGCCAGGCTCGATCCGGGCTCGAAGCCGTCGTGCACGACGGTGAGCTTCACGACCTGCGCGGCGGCCTCCTCAATCGTGAAGGTGACCTTCGAGCGGGCCTCGCCGGACAGCCGGGCGAGCAACTCCTCGTCCCAGCCGAAGCGCTTGGCGAGCTCCGGGGTGATGGCGTGCCAGGTGTAGGAGAGCCGACTGTAGGGTTCGGCCTCCAGCACGACCTGCTCCGGGTCGCTGATCAGCACGCCGTGGTTGTCCCAGGTCATCGGCGAGCCGACGGACCAGTCCGTGGTGAACTCCGTGGCCCAGTAGCGGCGGGTGAAGGCGGGCTCGGTCAGCGCCTGCCAGAGCTTCTGCGGGGTGGTGCGGATGTAGGTGGTGTAGACGAAGGTCGGCGCGTCCATCGGGGTCTCCTCCAGGGCGAGTTTCAGGTCTGCCAGGGCTTGGACCCTGGCCCGGTCGTAGCGGCTGATCCACCGGTGGGCGATCTCGTGCACGGGCGCGGCGTTGAGGTAGTGCAGCTTCTCCCGCCCCCGCCGCACGGTGGTGACGAGCCCGGCCTCCTCCAACACCGCGAGGTGCTTGCTGACGGACTGCCTGGCCATGTCGAGTCCGGCGCACAGCTCGCGCAGCGTCTGCCCGTTGCGGGCGTTGAGCGAGTCGAGCAGCGCGCGCCGGCTCGGATCGGCCAGTGCCTTGAACACCTCGTCCATCTCCGCCCTCGTACTCAGGTCGCCGCCTGTCGATATGCAGCCATCCGGCTGCCTTTAAGTTAGGCAGCCGGATGGCTGCCTGTCAAGGCGCGCGGCCACGATGGGCGGATGCGGAAGCTGATCGTCCCGAACCGTCAGCTCGCGGGGCGCACATGGCGTCAGATTGTATTGATTGATACCATCGTGTGTGATACCGTTGTGAATGTAACGGAATTAGGCCACGTCGAAGCTGGTGGGGGGTAGGCGATCGTGGACGTGTATGAGGCGGTCACGAGCCGACGAGCGGTGCGGGGGTTCACCGACCGGCCTGTCCCGCGAGAGGTGCTGGAGCGCGTGCTGTCCGCCGCGGCTTGGGCGCCGTCCGGATCGAACCTTCAGCCGTGGCACGCCTACGTGCTGACCGGTGGGCCGCTGGCCGAGCTCAAGAAGCGCGTCGGTGACCGTGTGGCGGTGGGCGACCCATGGGACGAGCGGGAGTACGAGATGTATCCGCCCGCGTTGAAGTCCCCGTACTGTGACCGCCGGTCCGCCTTCGGCAAGGAGCGTTACGGCGCGCTGGGTATCGCGCGCGAGGACTTGGAGGCGCGTCAGCGGGCGGCTGCCGACAACTGGCAGTGTTTCGGCGCGCCCGCCGCCCTGTTCTGCTACATCGACCGTGACATGGGTCTGCCGCAATGGGCCGATGTCGGCATGTATCTGCAGACCGTCATGCTGCTGCTGCGCGCCGAAGGGCTGCACAGTTGCCCGCAGATGGCATGGGCGAAGTATCACGAGACCGTGGCGGAGGTCCTGTCGCCCCCGGATGGGCTGATCCTGTTCTGTGGCATGTCGATCGGGTTCGAGGACGTCACGGTGGGTTATGCCCGTACGGGTCGGGCGCCGCTCCACGAGACGGTCACGTTCGTCGAGGGATTAGCCCGCTGGAGAAGAACCATGAACACCGGACGATTCGTCGTCAACCGCGGCCCACATGCCGGGGCAGCCGTTCGCTGGGATCACTCCTGAGGCCCGGCACCGGCCTCGCCGGGTCCACCCGTTCGCTCGACCGTGAACTGGGTGGCTGCAACATCACGCGGACGTGATCACCCGGCTCACCGTCACCGAACAGGCGCGCAAGGCGTCCCCGCGGCGCGGCTGCAAGCGCAGCGCGACGCCCGCGCCCTGGGGCTCGACCAGCCACTGAAGACCTCGTCGGCACGGTCTTCTCTCACCTCGTCCCACGCGGACTTCATCACCAGCCAGACCGTCAATGGCGACGGCGGCACGTTCATGCCTTGAGAGGAAAAGCAGTGACTTACACCGTTGGTTACATCGTCGGGAGCCTGTCCCAGAAATCGATCAACAGGACGCTCGCTCTGGCTTTGTGCCGTCTCGCGCCGCCGGAACTCCGCCTCACGGAGATCCCCATCGGCGAGCTGCCCCTGTACAGCTACGACCACGACTCGAGCTACCCCGCCGTGGCGCAGGAGTTCAAGGACGCGATCAAAGCCTCCGACGCCCTCCTGTTCGTCACCCCGGAGTACAACCGGTCCATCCCGGGCGCGCTGAAGAACGCCATCGACTGGGCGACCCGGCCCTATGGATCCAACGTGCTGAACGGCAAGCCGTCCGCGATCATCGGAGCCTCGCCCGGCCCCATCTCCACCGCGATCGCGCAGCAGCACCTCAAGACCATCCTGTCCTTCACCAACTCCCCGGTGCTGGGCCAGCCCGAGGCCTACATCCAGTTCAACAAGGAACTGATTGACGACGAGGGAGAGATCCAGGTGCCGTCCGTCGCCGGATTTCTGACCGGATACATGCGGGCCTTCACGGCGCACATCCGGCGCCACCACCACGACATCCCGGACCTGTAGACCACACTGAGCCTTCGTCATCGCCGCCGGCGCCTTATATGTATCCCCTGGCCGGCGCACCGGAGCAGGTGCTGCTGAGCCTGCGCAGGCAGTGGCCGGCGGCGACCAGGGCTGCGTCAGCCACCCCCCTCGCGAGGCATCCGCGAAATCGCCGGCGCCTCGCCGGCGATCGCGGCTTTCCAGACCAAAGCGGGGGAAACTATGCATGCGGAATCTTTGGAGCAGGCAAGGGCGCTCGAACGGGCTGCGTCCGGCTTCGTCGAGCTGCGCCCGCGCCTGTTCGGCATCGCCTATCGGATGCTCGGCAGCGTGGTGGAGGCCGAGGACATCCTTCAGGAAGTCTGGTTGCGCTGGCAGAACACCGACCGCGCGACCATCGACAACCCCTCGGCGTTCCTGGCGTTGATCACCACCCGTCTGGCCATCAACGTGGCCCAGTCCGCCCGTTCGCGGCGCGAAGCCTACATCGGGCCCTGGCTGCCCGAGCCCGTCGACACCGGCCTCGACCCCACGTTGGGCGCTGAGCAGGGCGAAGCGCTCGAACTCGCCTTCCTGCTGCTGCTTGAGAGGCTCACCCCCACCGAGCGGGCCGCCTACGTGCTGCGCGAGGCCTTCGTCTACCCCTACACGCAGATCGCGGGCATCCTTCAGGTCAGCCCGGTCAATGCCCGCCAGCTGGTGAGCCGGGCCCGCAAACGTCTGACCGTCGAACGCCGCGAGCCCATCGACAAGATCGAGCATCGGCGCCTGCTGGCGGCCTTCCTCGACGCAGCGCAGACGGGCAATGTCACCGCCCTCGAAGACCTCTTCGTTGCGGACGTCCTCAGCTCTTCCGATGGCGGTGGCGGCATCAGAGGGGCGGCGCGGTTCCCCCTCCTGGGTGGCGCCCGCGTGGCGTAGTCCGTCGCCGCGTACGGGCCACGCTTCCGGCCGGGCACGGCAAGAGATGCTTGCGCAGGTCGTCCATCCCGGTCGGGACTGTGGCACCTGACGGATTGTCGGAGATGATCTCTAGGGTGCCCGGCATGACGTGTTCATGTGCTTCCGCAGAGGCGGCCTCATGACGGCCTGGGCGCAGGTCCGCGACCGCATCACCGCCCGCGACGCCCGCGGTCTGGCCGACCTCCTGATCACCCTGCCCGACGCCGAGCGCGCCGAGGTCGCCCGGCGCCTGCCGGACCTGCGCAGGGACCTGCGTGAGGCCGCCCAGCGCCGGGAGAGGGAGCGCTGGTCGCTCGGCCTGGGCGAGGGCGAGGGCGAGTGGGATGGGGAGTGGGACGGCGGCGAGGGGAACGGGCGCGGGCCATGGGCCGAGGCGAGGGATGACATCGGCGGGCACGGGGAGGTGCTGCGGATCGCGGGGGCGGGCGTGCTGGCCGGTCCCGCCGCCGCGGTCGCCTGGCTGACCCGGCGTGAGTTCGCCGGCCGCCGGGCCAGGGTGGAGGAGGTGGTCCGGGTGCTGGCCGCGCGCCCGGCCGGCTGGCAGGCCGAGGTGGCTGTCCGGCTGGCCAGGAAGATCCGCGTGGCCGACGACCGCAACGCCCCGCTGGCGCTGGCGCTGCTGCGGGCCTGCGGCGCCCCGCCGCCCGAGCATGACCCGCTCGTGACCGCCTGGCTCCGCACCGGTCCCGTCGCCGACGACCCGCTGACCGGCCCGCTGGTGCCGCGGATCTTCGAGGCCGAGGGAGCCGGCCGCGTGCTGCGCGAGGAACGCCTGGAGCCCGTCCCCACCCGCTGGCTGTCCCTGCTCCAGCGGCTGCAGGCGACCGGCCGCGTGTCCCGCGCGGACCTGCTGGACGGTTGCCTGCGCCGCTTCCTGCGTGGCGGGGACGCGATCGGCCTGCGGTTCTTCGTGCGGCTGCACCGGATGCTCGACCCCACGCCGCAGGAGGCCGGCGACCGGGTCCGCGACTACCTGCGGCTGCTGCCCGCCGCTCCCGGTACGGTCGCCGAGCTGGCGCTCGCTCAGATCAGGCACGGCGGCCCGTACGAGGAAGCCGAGGTCATCGAGGCGATCGGCGCGCTGACCTTCCGCTCTGAGGCCAAACTCGCTCTGGAGGGCCTGCGCTGGCTGGAACGGGAACTGCCGCACGCCACCGAGCTGGCGCCCGCGCTGGCCGCCGCGTTCGGGCACGTCAGCTACGAGGTCCAGGGGCGGGCGACCAGGATCGCGCTCAAGCACCGCGCGGCCTTCGCCCCGGTCGGGGAGGTCGTCGCCGAGGCCGTGCCGCTGCTGCCGGCGGCCCTCGGGGCGCGGGTGGCGGCCGTGTACGGCGGGGAGGTGGCGGCCCCGGAGCGGCGTGAGGTGTTCACCCCGCCGCCGCTGCCCGCGCCGGCCACGCCCGAGCCGTTCCCGGAGCCCACCCTGCACCTGCCCTGGAACATGTACCAGTGGGCCGACTACGAGCGGTGGCTGGCCGCGTTCGTGCGGCAGGCGGGCGGCGACCGGGAGGAGATGCGGCGGACGCTGGACGCCGACTACGGCGGTGACAACTCCCACCTGTTCCGGCGCGGGAGCTGGGCCGACACCCGGTCATGGTGCACCGCCCTGGCGCAAGAGGTGCTGGCGCCCGGCACCGATCCCGGGCCGGCGGAGCCCGAGCCCTTCGACCCGTGGGCGGGGGCGAGCTTCCAGGTGCGTGTCAGGCTCGTACCGGAGACCGAGGACGACGACGGGGACGGGGAGCGGGCCGAGGAGGAGGGTGAGCCGGAGCGGACGGAGGAGAAGGGCGGGCCGGAGCGTGGGCACCTGCCCGGGCCGGAGCGCGGGCACCTGCCCGAGCCGGAGCGGGCGTTCGGGCACCTGCCCGAGCACGTGCGCGAGGAGATCTTCGAGCAGCTGCTGGAGCTCGGCGTGTCCAAGGAGCGCGTGGCGGCCATGCGCGACGGGCTGCGCGTCCCTGCGCCGGCGCCCGGCGAGCCGCGCGGCTTCCGCGTCGGGATCGCCTACTCCGGGCCCCGGCCACCGTTCATGAAGCCCGAGCCGCCTGACCCGTCGGTGGAGTCGCGCCGCAGGCGTCGCCTGCCGCAGCCCTCGGAGGTCTCGCCGCCGCATCTGTTCGTGCTGCACCGGCTCAGCGAGGTCTACGCGGCGCTGCGGGCGGGGACGCTGCCGCCCGTGCTGCTGGCCACCCCCACGCTCATGACCGGCCACCTCGACCCGGACGTGCTGGTCGACCGGCTGGCAGAGTGCGCGGCGGCAGGCGTCGAGCCGCTGCCCGCCGACCTGGCGCAGGCACTGGTGCGGCTGCCCCGGGGACGCCATGCGGACGCGGCGGAAAGAGCCGCGCGCGTCGGCTCGCCGGCTGCCGCGACCGCCGCCGCCTGGCTGGCGGGAGAGGGGCTGCCCGACCCGGAGACGGGCGTGCGGTGGGGCTACCTGGAGGGCGCCAGCGACCGGTACTTCGACGAGCACGAGCCGGATCACCGGCCGTGGGAGATCCGGCTGGTGCCGAGGCTGCGGGCCGAGCCGACCGGCCACGAGTTGCTCGACGAGCTGCTGCGCGAGCCGTCGCGCTGGCGCTGGGACGACCACGGCGGCGAGACGGGCTGGTGGCCGGCGGTCCTGCCGTCGCACCGGGAGGTCGTGGCCGTCAACTACCTGCCGTTCCTGCTCTACCCGACGATCGCGCCGGTGTTCGTGCGGGCGCTGGCCGACGCGGACGGGCCTGTGGGAGAGGCGATGGCCCTCACCCTGGCCTACTTCGTGGCCGCCGGGCATCCGGAGGCGGCGCCGCTGCTGCTGCGGATGGCGGCCAGGGGCGATCTGCCGGCCGAGGCGGTGGGCGAACAGGTCGCGCTGCTGCTGCGGCGCACGCCGCAGTTCGAGGAGCGGGCGGTGGTGCGGGTGCTGGGCGATGCGGCGCGGCAGGGCGCGTACGCGACGGTCTGGCGGCTACTCACGACCCTGCTGCCCGCCCTGCTGCCCGGCCCCGGGCAGCGGCCGGCCGTCGTGCACGCCGAGGCGATGGAGCTCGCGGCGGACACGGCGACGTGGGCGCGGGCGCGCGGCGCGATCCCGCAGGTGACGGCGTACGCGGCGAGCGGAGGCCGCAGCCGGTTCGTACGCGAATGCGCACGGCTGCGCGACCAGCTCCGCTGAGACGGGGGCGGGTGGTGACACCGGTTGATCGCTCGGGGCTGGAAGCGCGGAGCCGCGCCTGACTTTCGTCAGGGGTAAGAGTTGACGTTCGCCAGATGATCCACCCCGCTGGCCTCGGCAGGCTGTCTCCCATGAACACGTCCTTCCCCGGGCGGTGGATCGGCGGTGTGACGCTCATCTTGGGGCCGGTGCTCATGTGCGCCGGCTACCTGCTGCGTTACCTCGGCACGGTCACCGCCCTCACCCCACAGCAGCAGGCGTGGGCCGAGGCGCAGCCGTTCGCCGCCTACGGCCAGCTGCTCGCCTACACCTCCGAACCCGCCCTGCTCACCCTCGCCTACGCGGTCTTCGCGCTGGGGGCGGTGCTGCTCTTCCCGGCTTTCGTCGCCCTGGCCCAGCAGGTGGGCGGCGCCCTCGCCTGCTGGGGCGCCGCTTTGCTGGTCGCCGGGCTCTTCGCCCGTCTGTACTTCGCCGGCGCCGACCAGACCGCCTTCCAGCTCACCGAGGCCATCGGGCTGGATCAGGCGACGAACGCGATCATGAAGGAGTACGTCGACATCTCCTACGGGCCATGGCGGGTACCGGTCTGGGCCTCGGTCGGCCAGTACGCGGGCTCGCTCCTGCTGGCCGTCGCCGCCTGGCGCTCGGGACTGTTCGGCACCGCCCGTGCCGTGATGTTGCTGCTGGCAGGAGGCACCTGGATGGGCGTGCTGAAGGGCGCCTCCATCCCCGACGTGCTGGTCACCGGCCTGCTCTGCGTGGCCCTGGTCCCGCTGGGTGCGCGGATGCCGCGTGAGCGGCCGCCGGTCCCGGCGGGGCGGCCGAAGGTGCTGAGCTGGTGACAGCAGGTCAGTAAGGGGCCACCCAGGTCTTGAGCGCGATGATGGCCAGTCCGAGTGCGAGGTTGGCGACCCCAGAGATGACCACGATCCGCGCGGAGGAGCCGGCATTGACGGCGGCCGCGACAGCCCAGGCGACCTGGCTGGTGACCGCGACACCCAGCGCCACCCAGGTCGCGACCACGTCGGACAGACCCAGGGCCGAGGCGAAGGCGGCACCCACGGCAGGCGGGAACGAGGCCTGAGCCACCGGCCAGTCCTGGCGAGCGGCCACGCGGAGCCGCTGCCAGGTCAGGGTATGCGTGCCGTGGGTCACCACCGAGGCGTAGACGTGGGCGATCCAGAACACCACACCCGTGCAGAGCAGCACGACCACGAGGTGCCCCGCCGAGATCGGTGAGCCGTCCACCGCGGTGCCGGCCGCGACCGAGGCGGCCAGCAGCGAGCCGTATACGGCCCCCGCGAACTCGGCCCGCTCCGGGGGTCCGTCGGTGTCACGCGTGCTCATGGCAGCAGTGTCGTCGGGAGCCTGCCGGGGCGGGCAGGTCGGCGTGCGGGATGATGCCTAGTTTTGGGCTGTTAGAGAAGATCGCCATCCGACGTCATGTCATCGACCGGGGAAAGGAGTCCAGTTCCCCAGGTACGCCCGCACGGTGTGCTCGCGTGCCTGGTCGTCGGTGAGTTGCGGCCGGTCGGCCGTGACGGCCGCGCCGGGGCCGGTGTTGCGGTACTCGGCGAAGCGGCCCTCGCCCGCCCACGGATCGTCCTTGACGTGCGCGCCCAGCCAGGAGTCGCGGACCACGACGTCACCCGAGCGTCCCAGGGAGACGGACTTGGCGGCCTCGCCCTCCAGCCGGCTGCCGGCGATGAGGACGTTGCCGCCCGCGGTCACGTTGCCGGGGGCGAGCGACTTGACCACGCAGCGGTCCAGGACGGCGGTGCCCTGGCCGCGGACGATGTCCACGTCGCCCTCCAGGTGACAGTCGCGCAGGTAGGCCAGGCCGTCGGCCTGGTAGGTGCCCTCGTCGCCGAGGAAGCGGGTGCCTTTGAAGGCGATCCGGTCACCGGCCGTCTGCACGGCGGGCGCCGGGCCGGGGGCGGCCGACTCGTCGTAGGCGTTCTGCAGCGTGACGTCCTCGACCGTGATGCCGGTGCCGAGCACGCCGAGGGTGGCGCTGTCCGTGGTCCCCCAGGTGCCGCCGTAGAACTTCGCGCCGTTCGCGGGCAGTTCGTACGTGATGACCACGTCCTCGGCCCGGCCGGTCGCACCCTTGATCGTGAGATCGCGACGGTCCGGCCAGACCCGGACCAGCTCCCGGTAGACGCCCGGCTTGACCGTGATCACCGCGCCGCGCGGGGCCGCCCCGACGGCCGCCTGCACGCTGCCGAAGTCGCCGGTGCCGTCGAGCGCGACGGTGATGCGGCGCGGCGCGGGCCGCTCCCCGCCGAGGGGTCCGGCGCCGCGGGTGACGATGGCGGGCACCCGCTCGGCCGGGTCGAGCCGGTAGGCGTAGTGGGCGGACGGGTCGAACGCGGCGCCCACGCTGTCGGTGCGCCCCCGGGTGCCGTCGAACACGTTGCCGCGCTGGACCACCTGCGAGGCCGGGTCCTTGGCCACGATCGGGTCGGGCACGGACCGGTAGTAGCTGTTCTCGACGACCAGCTTGCCGCTACCGCGGATCATGGTCCCGTACATCCCGATGTCCTGGACGTAGTTGTTGTACAGGTGCGCGGCCTCGGTGTTGTCGATGCTGGCGTTGCGCTGGAAGGTCCCGCGGATCCAGTTGTGGTGCATCGTCACCTTGGTCACCACGTTCGAGGTCCAGCCGACGCCGATGGCCTTGTTGTGGTCGCTGAACACGTTCCAGGAGACGGTGACGTAGTCGCTGTCCTTGCGGATGTCGAGCAGGCCGTCGCCGGTCCGGGCGAAGCGGTTGTGGTCGATCCACACGTGGTGGGCGCCGTCCATCTGCACGCCGTCGTAGTCCTTGCTCTTGCCGTCCCAGTCGCCGGGGACGTAGGAGTCACGGATGGTGAGGTTGCGGATGATGACGTTGTGCACCTGGCCGAGGAAGAAGCCGCCCTGGACGATCTCGGCGCCCGCGCCGTCGCCGACGATGCTCTTGCCGGAGGCGACCGCGATCTCCTTGCCGTACGGCTCCATCCGGATGGAGCCCTTGACCTTGATGACGTACGGCTCCGCCGCGGTGGCGTACCGCTCCAGGTCGGCCTGGTTGTCCACGGTCACGGTGGGCCCGGCGGCGCCGCCGGTGGTGCCGTCCACGCCGAGGGCGTTCAGCGAGGCGAACCCGTCGGCCCGCTCAGACCACCCCGTGGCCGCCGACGCCGGGGCGGGGGCGGCCGCCGTCAGCGCCGCCGCCACGAGCAGGGATGAGAGGAGCAGCCTCATCAGGACCCTCCGTTGCGCTGCTTGTAGCCGGCCTGCGCCGTGGTCAGCTTGGCCGCGAACTGGTCCAGGAAGTCCTTGGCGGTGAGCTGGCCGAGCAGCACCTTCTGGAACAGCGGCTCCGCCCACGTCTTGGTGATCTCGTTGAACTCCGGCAGGTGGTAGGGCATCTGCACGACCTTGGTCGCCGGGTCGTTCATCACCCGCTGCGCCTCGGTGATGTGGGCGGCCTTGGACGGCGGCACGTCGGTGTTGGCCGGGATGACGCCGCTCTTCTCGGCGATGTAGCCGCCCATGTCCTTGGCGGCGAAGAACTCCGCCAGCTTGAACGCGGCCTCCTTGTTCTCGGAGCCGGAGAAGACGCCGACGCCGCCGACCGGGTTGGACAGCACCGACTGGACCCCGGAGTCGGACTTGGGCACGGAGAAGGAGGCCACCTTCTCGGGGCCCAGCGCCTTGATGTGGTCCTGGTAGGAGCCCAGGTTGTGCTGCATGACGGCGATGCTGCCCGCCGTGTCGAACTGGGCGACCATCTTGACGTAGTCGTTCTGCAGGTCGCCCTCGGGCGTGTTCTTCTTGTAGAGCCCGGCGTACTTCTCCAGCGCCGTCACGTTGCGCGGGTCGTTGAGCGTGGCCTTGCCCGAGGCGTCGAAGAACTCCGTGATCCCCGACTGGCCGTAGACGACCTCCAGCATCTGGGCGATGGAGCCGGCGCCGCCGCGGATGGTGAAGCCGAACCTGTTCTCGCTCGGCTTGGTCAGCTTGTCCACCGCCGTGAAGAACTCGTTCCACGTCTTCGGCGGCTCGAGCCCCGCCTCCTTGAACCAGTCCTTGCGGTACCAGAACGCCCCGGCGTTGGTGGACAGCGGGATGATGTACGTCTTGTGGTCCGGCACGATGTTCTTGACCGTCGTCACCAGCGCCTCGTTGAACTTGCCGTTCAGCGCCGGGTTGGCGGCGATGCGCTCGTCCACGGGCTCCAGCGCCTTCTGCGCGACGAGGTTGCCCAGCCCCGAGGTGGAGATGTCGGCCACGTCCGGCACGCCGCCGCCGGCGATGGCGGTGTCGATCTTCTGTGGCGCCTGGGCGATCGGCACCCCCACGTAGTTGACGTCGATGGTGGGGTTGGCCTTCTCGAACTCGGCGATGGCGTGCTGCCAGATCGGCGTGCGGGCGGGACCCGCGTTGGTGTCCCAGAAGGTGATCTTGGTCTTGCCGTCGGAGCCCGTGTCCGAGCCGCATCCGGCCAGCAGGGTGGCGGCCAGCGCGAGCGCGGCGATCGGCGCGTGTCGTCTCATTGCCCTCTACCTTTCGATGTCCACGGTGAACGCCCCGAAGATCGCCTGGCCGGTGCCGTCCCCCGCGGCGAACAGGCCGAGCACCGCCCCCACCCAGAGCCCCTGGGTGGCCTGGAAGGGTGCGCCGACCTCGCACAGCCCGTCGCCGGTGTCGGCCAGGAAGGTGACGAGCGCGCCCTCTTCGACGCGCGCTCCGATGACGACGTCGTCGCGTACCGGCACCGGCTCCATGTCGCCGCACACCAGCACCGGCCCGTCCGGCGTGCTCTCCACCCCGATGGAGGCGTAGGTGTGGCCGAGCACGACCAGACCTGCCTTGCCTTCGCCGTCGAGAGTGACGGTGGTGGTGACGGTGCAGGGGTCGCCGGGCAGCCGCTGCCCGAGCACGGACGGCCGCTGCCTCAGGTCCTCGGGCCCCGGCACACAGGCCAGGCGCAGCGTGCCGTCCCGCAGCTCCCACCAGGAGGGATCGGGGTTGGCCTGCCAGCTCCACTGCAGCCCGAGCGCCGCTCCGGTGAAGTCGTCCGAGGTCGCCGGGGTGCTCGGGGCGCCGCCTTCGACGGGCACGGGAGCCTCGGCCACCGGCTCGCCGTTGTCGCCCATCGCCGGCCAGCCGTCCTCTTCCCAGCTCATGGGCTGCAGGTGCACGACCCGGCCGTAGGGGCCGCGGTCCTGGAAGTGCATGAACCAGTGCCCGCCGGACGGGGTGTCCACCCAGCCGCCCTGGTGCGGCCCGTTGACGTCGGTGTCGCCCTGCTCGAGCACGATCCGGTCCTGGTACGGGCCGAAGATGGACTCGGCGCGGAACACCGACTGCCAGCCCTGCTCCACGCCGCCGGCCGGGGCGAAGATCCAGTACGTGCCGTCGCGCTTGTAGAGCTTGGGACCCTCCAGCGTCCGGTAGCCGGGCAGCAGGTCGGCGTCGATGACCAGCGTGCCCTCGTCCAGCACCTGGCGGGCGTCCGGCGTCATGCGGTGCAGGGTGAGCCGGTTGTTGACGCCGGCGCGGCTCTTGGCCCAGCCGTGCACGAAGTAGGCCTGGCCGTCGTCGTCCCACAGCGGGCACGGGTCGATGAGCCCCTTGCCCGGCTTGACGACGTGCGGCGCGCTCCACGGGCCCCGGGGGTCGGTGGCGTTGACCTGGCAGATGCCCACGTCCGGGTCGCCGTAGAAGATCCAGAACCGGCCGTCGTGATGGCGCAGCGACGGAGCCCACACCCCGCACCCTGGCCGCACATCGTCATAGCCGCTGGTCACGGCATGCCCGATGATCGTCCAGTTGACCAGGTCACGCGAGTGCAGGATCGGCAGCCCGGGCACCTTGGTGAAGGTGGAGGCCGTCAGGTAGAAGTCCGCGCCGACGCGGATCACGTCGGGGTCGGACCAGTCGGCGTTCAGTACGGGGTTGCGGTAGGTCGCGGTCATCCCTTCACCGCCCCGGCCGACAGCCCCTGGACGAGGTAGCGCTGGATGAAGGCGAAGACGATGACGACGGGTAGCGCGGCGACGACGCCGCCGGCGGCGAGGGCGCCGAGGTCGACGCTGTTCTCGCCGAGGTTGTAGGCCAGGCCCACGGGCACGGTGAACTTCTCCTGGTCGTTGATGAACATGAGGGCGAAAAGGAAGTTGTTCCAGCTGTGGATGAAGGCGAACGAGCCGACCGCCACCAGCGCGGGGCGCAGCAGCGGCAGCACGACGGCCAGGAAGGCGCGTAGCCGCGAGCAGCCGTCCACCCAGGCCGCCTGCTCCAGCTCGTACGGGATGTTCCTGATGAAGCCGCTGATGAGGATCAGGGAGAGCGGCAGCTGGAAGACCGTCTCCGCGATGACGAGGCTCCACAGGGAGTTGGTCAGCGCCAGGGTCCGGAAGATCTCGAACAGCGGGATGATCATCAGGGCGCCCGGGATGAACTGCGTGCACAGCATCCCGACCATGAACGCGCCCTTGCCGCGGAAGTCGTAGCGGGCCAGGGCGTACCCGCCGGCCAGGGCCACGACCGTGGTGGCGATCAGGGAGGCGAGGCCGACGAGCAGGCTGTTCTGGAAGAAGACGGCGAACCCCATCCCATTCCAGACCGTGTCGAAGTGCTCGAACGTGATCGGCCACGGCACCATCGACATCGATCCCGCCGGGCGGAACGCGAAGACCAGCATCCAGTAGAACGGCACCAGCGTGAACAGCAGGTACAGGGCGAGCGGGAGGTAGATCTGCCAGCGGGACACCCGGTTCGCCCGGGCCGGCGCAGGGGCGGACAGGACGCGCGGACGCTCGGACACCAGGGTCATGACTTCGCCCCGAACTTGCTCAGACGCAGGTAGACGATGGAGAAGAAGGTGAGGATCAGGAACGCGACCGTGGTCAGCGCCGTGGCGTAGCCGAAGTCGTGCGACTGGGCGGCCAGCCCGGCGACGTACAGCGGCAGCGTGGTGGTCTGGTGGGCCGGGCCGCCGCCGGTCAGCGTGTACAGGAGGTCGACGTTGTTGAACTCCCACACCGAGCGCAGCAGTGTGGACAGGATGATCGCGTCCCTCAGGTGCGGCAGCGTGATGTGGAAGAACCTGCGCATCCGGCTCGCGCCGTCCACGGCGGCGGCCTCGTAGAGCTCCTTCGACACCGACTGCAGGTCGGCCAGGAGCAGGATCGCGAAGAACGGCACCCCGCGCCACAGCTCGGCCACCACGGCCGACCAGAACACGGTGTCCGGGTTGGCCAGCGGCGCCGCGCCGTACTCCATGAGCCCCATGTCGGCCAGGTAGCGCGACACTCCGGTGAGTGGGTTGTAGAGCAGGACCCAGATGGCGGTGGTCAGCACGCCGGAGACGGCCCACGGTGAGAAGACCAGGGCCCGCGACAGGGCCCGGCCCACGAAGCTCTCGTTGACGATCAGCGCGAGCGCGAGCCCGAGCACGAACTGGAGCGCGACCTCGACGACCACCCAGCGGGCGGTGAAGCCGAGGCTCTGCCAGAAGATCGGGTCCTCGAACAGCAGGCGGCGGAAGTTGTCGAGCCCGGCGAAGCCGTTGTCCCAGGGCTTGGTCACGTTGTACCGCTGGAGGCTGTAGTAGATCACGCTGGCCATCGGGTAGACGAGGAACCCGAGCATCGCGACCAACGACGGGGCGATCAGCAGGTAGGGCGTCAGCGTTCCCCGCCGAGGGCGACGGGTCGCTGGAACGGCGGCCACGTATGTGACTCCTTTGTTACGGTTCCGGCCGTTATGCCGGGTACTGCAAGCGGTTGCAGGAAACGTTGCGGTAGCACGGACGCAACGTCAATGGCCCGTGACCGCGTGAGAGGTCGCTGAGCAGGCGAAATCTCCGCAATCCCGAAATTTTTCGGTGCGACGGTCTGGTGGCCTGCGGACTTCACGGAGCAAAGTGTGAGGATGACCGGCGAAGACCCGACCACGACGTTGCCCAAGCTCGCGCGGATCGCCCGTGAGGCAGGCGTTTCCGTGGCAACCGTTTCCAAGGCGCTCAACGGCAGGCCGGACGTCTCCGCCCACACCCGCCGTCTGATCGCCGAGGTGCTGGAGCGGCTCGGCTATCCCGCGCAGCGCCTCAAGCCTGCCAAGGGCAGCATGGTCGACGTCGTTCTCCAGGGGCTGGGCTCGCCGTTCGCGCTGGCGATCCTCGAGGGCGTGGAGGAGGCGGCCTGGCGGCTGGGCGTGGACCTGGTCGTCTCCGCCGTGGTCGACCGCACCAAGCACGGCCAGCCGCCGACCGCCTGGCTGGACCGGATCAGCGCGCGTGACAGCGCCGGAGTCCTGCTCGTACGTACGATGCCGACCGCCGCGCAGCGGGCCTGGATGGCCGACCACGGCATTCCCGCGGTGATCGTCGAACCGCGCCGCGACGCCCCGCGGAGCATGCCCGTCGTCTCCTCGACGAACCTGGCCGGCGCCCGCGCCGCCACCGAGCACCTCATCGGCCTGGGCCACGAGCGCATCGCCATCGTGACCGGGCGCCCGGGGGTGCCGTGCGCCAGGGAACGGCGGGCCGGCTACCGCCGGGCCATGACCGCGGCGGGGCTGAAGCCGGACCCGCGATGGGAGGTGTGCGGCTATTTCCAGATGGACAACGCGCGCGCCGCCACCAGGGAGATGCTCGCCTCGCTGCCCGAGCCGCCGACCGCCGTCTTCGCCTGCTCCGACGTCATGGCGCTCGGGGTCTACCAGGCGCTCGGCGAGTTCGGGCTCCAGGTGCCCGGCGACGTGAGCGTGGTCGGTTTCGACGACTCGCTGGCGGCGCTGTACGCCGTGCCCGGGCTGACGACCGTCCGCCATTCGTGGCCGGAACTGGGCGCGGCCGGGCTCACCGCACTGCTGTCCAGCAGGCCGCCGGAGCGGGTGGAGGTGCCGACCACTCTCGTCGTGCGCTCCAGTACCGCTCCCGCATGAAAGTTTCATGCGCGACCTCCGCTTTTCGCCCCGGTTTAGTTTCTTGGGTTGACATAACCCGGCGGGTGCTTCTTCCTCGGTGGCTACGAGGAAGGAGAACAGGAAATGGTCGTGCGCAAACGCGCAGGCGCCGCCCTCCTCACGGCGGCGGCGATCGTCTGCGGGGCACTGTCCCAGCCCGCGCAGGCGGCCGCCGAGCCCGTGGCCGGTGGTGTCTACCAGCTCAAGGTGACCAAGAGCGGCATGTGCCTGGACGTGGTGGGCGGGTCACAGGACAACGGCGCGCAGTTGCAGCAGTGGGGCTGCACCCCTGACGCCTGGCAGCAGTTCACCGTCGTGTCCGCCGGACCGGGCGTCTACACCATCCGCAACGTGAACAGCGGCCGGTGCCTCGATGTGCCGAACGGGGCGGCCACCAGCGGGCTGCGGCTGCAGCAGTGGGGGTGCGGCGACGGCGCCAAGAGCAACCAGTTGTGGCGCTTCGTCGCCTCGGGCAGCGGTACGTACCAGGTCGTCAGCGCCGCCACCGGGCTGTGCATGAGCGACGAGGGCGCTTCCACCGCCGCCGGAGCCGCCGTCATCCAGGAGACCTGCACCGCCAACACCAACAAGCAATGGGCCTTCAGCCCTGTCTCGAACGCCAGACCCACGGTCGCGGCGGACGGCTCCGGCACGTACCGGACGGTGCAGGCCGCCGTCGACGCCGTGCCCGCGGGCAACGCCGCCCGGGTCACGATCACCATCGCGCCGGGGACGTACCGCGAGATCGTCCGGATCCCCTCGACCAAGCCGTACATCACGCTCCAGGGCCTCGGCTCCTCCGCGGGCGGCGTCGTCATCGTCAACAACCACTCCGCGGGCGAGTACGGGACGTCCGGCAGCGCGACCGCGTTCGTCGACGGCCACGACTTCATCGCCACGAACCTGACGATCTCCAACGACTTCGACGAGAGCTCGGCCTCCAGCGGCCACCAGGCGGTGGCGCTCAACCTGAACGCCGACCGGTCCCGGCTGTCCAACGTGCGCCTGCTCGGCGACCAGGACACCTTCCTGGTCAACAACTCGGCCCGGGCCTACGTCTCGAACTCGTACGTGGAGGGCACCGTCGACTTCATCTTCGGCGGCGGCACCATCGTCTTCGACAACTGCGACATCTACGAGAAGCGCGCCACCGGCGGTCCGCTCACCGCCGCCAGCACGGACGCCGCCAAGACCTACGGCTTCCTGTTCTACCGGTCCAGGATCGCCGGAGCGGCCGCGTCCGGCACCACCAGCCTGGGCCGTCCCTGGCGCCCCGCCGCCCAGGTGCTCTACCGGGAGTCCACGCTCGGATCTGTGATCAACACCGCTCAGCCGTGGACCGACATGTCCTCCAATTCCTGGAAGAACGCCCGCTTCTTCGAGTACCGGAACAGCGGGGCGGGAGCCGGGACGAACGCCAACCGGCCGCAGCTCACCGACGCCCAGGCCGCGAACTACACCCCGCAGAAGTACCTCGCCGGGGCCGACGGCTGGAACCCCATCGGCTGACCCCGCGCCTTCGGAAGGACAACCATGCGTTTCATGAACATCCGCACGCGCACGGCCCTCGCCGTCCTCGCTGTGCTGACGTCACTCGGGATCGTGTCCTCTCCCGCCCGAGCGGACACGCCCGCGGCGGGCGGTGTCTACCAGCTCAAGGTGAGCAAGAGCGGCATGTGCCTGGACGTGGTGGGCGGGTCACAGGACAACGGCGCGCTGCTGCAGCAGTGGGGCTGCACCCCGGACACCTCGCAGCAGTTCACCCTCCGGTCCTCGGGCTCGGGCGCCTACAACCTGGTCAACGTCAACAGCGGGCGCTGCGTCGACGTCCCGAGCGGCTCCACCACCTCCGGGGTGCGCCTGCAGCAGTGGGGATGCGGCGACGGCACCAAGGCCAACCAGCAGTGGCGCCTGACCGCGTCCGGCAGCGGCACGTACCAGATCGTCAACGTGGCCAGCGGCCTGTGCATGAGCGACCAGGGGGCCTCCACCGCCGCCGGAGCCGCGATCATCCAGGAGACCTGCACGGCCAACACCAACAAGCAGTGGCTGTTCACCTCCGCCGGCGGGCGCGCCTGGTCCAACGCCGCCGACGGGTTCGCCGCCACCAGCGGCAACGGGCTGACGACCACCACCGGCGGCGCCGCCGGGGCCACGGTCACCGTCACCACCTACGCCGACCTCGTCAAGTACGCCACCGCCGCCGAGCCGTACGTCATCAAGGTCAACGGCGCCATCACCGTCACGCCGTACGGCACCGAGATCAAGGTCGCCTCCAACAAGACCATCGTCGGCGTCGGCACCAAGGGCCACATCGTCAACGGCGGCTTCTTCCTCCGCACCGGCGTCAGCAACGTCATCATCCGCAACCTGACCATCCGCGACACCCGCATGGCGGACGACGACCCCGACGACAAGGTCTACGACTACGACGGCATCCAGATGGACACCGCCCACCACGTCTGGATCGACCACAACACCATCACCCGCATGAATGACGGGTTGATCGACAGCCGCAAGGACACCAGCTACCTCACCGTGTCCTGGAACGTCCTGGCGGAGAACAACAAGGCCTTCGGCATCGGCTGGACCGAGAACGTCACGGCGCGGATGACGATCCACCACAACTGGATCCGCGACACCAACCAGCGCAACCCCAGCACCGACAACGTCGCCTACGCCCACCTCTACAACAACTACCTGCAGAACGTCACCGGCTACGGCAACTACTCGCGCGGCGCCACCAAGATGGTGATCGAGAACAGCTACTACGACACGGTCAAGGACCCCTTCTACCCCGACCCCACCGCCCAGCTCCGCCAGAGCGGCAGCATCCTGGTCAACTGCACCGGCAAGCAGACCACCAGCGGCTCGGCCTTCACCCCGAGCTCGTTCTACTCCTACAGCCTTGACCCGGCCGCCGACGTGCCGTCCCTGCTCAGGACGTACGCGGGCCCTCAGGCCAACATCGGCACCTGACGCGCCGGCGCCTCACCTGCGCGCGCCGCGCGCAGGTGAGGCGCGGGAAACGCTTCTAGTACTGTGATCACGTGGCCGGAGTTTTCAAGGTTTTTCACGCTTCTCCCGACGATGGGGATGCGGTCGGTGTGATCCACGCGGAGTCCTGGAAAGCTGCTTATACCGGCTTCTTCAGCCCGGAGTTCGGTGATGCGGCGGTGAGCCATCGGCGCGGCAAATGGCATGGCGTGCTCGCCGAGGGCAAGGACACCATCCTGCTGGCCGCGTTGGACGGGCGACCGCTGGCCTTCTCCTACTTCGGCTCCTCGCCCGAACAACCCGAATCGGCGGAGATCTTCGGCTTCTACGGTCACCCGGATGGCTGGGGGAGCGGCATCGCGCAGACCCTGATGACCGCCTCACTGGACAGGATCCGCGAGACGGGCTTCAAACGGGTCCATCTGTGGACCCTTCGCGACACGCCTCAGTCGCGCCGCTTCTACGCCAAGAGCGGCTTCACCGAATCCGGCGCGGTCCGCGATCACGACTTCGGTGACGGCAACCCGATCGCGCAAGTGGAGTACCAGCTCATCTTCCCCTGAAATCATCGGGAAACACGCCTGTATCCGTCATCGCTCGAGTATCGCTGCGCGCGCCGGGGACTTACCGGGTATGGGTGGAACCATGATCTTTTTCAGGCGGGCGATCCCAGTCGCCGTACTCTCTGTTCTGACCATCTCGATCATCGCCGTCCCGCCCGCGACAGCCGACGCGCGCAAGCGGTCAGAAGCCGAGGCCGGGGCGCTGGCCCGCCGCATGCTGGCCCAGTTGAAAGTCGCCAAGGCATTATCGATCCGCGGCTACAGCCACCGGCGGTTCATGCCTCGATGGGCTCATCACAAAGGCAAGTGCAATTCGCGGGAGATGGTCCTGGCCCGCGACGGGCGACGCGTGCGCAAGAACGCGGACTGTCACCCCGTCAAGGGCCTCTGGTACAGCCCGTACGACGGCAAGTGGCTGAAAAGCGAGAAGCAGGTCGACGTCGACCATGTCGTGCCGCTGTCGTATGCCTGGCGCTCCGGCGCCAGCAAGTGGAGCCAGGCGCGCCGGCGCGCCTTCGCCAACGACCTCACCCGCCCGGAGCTGCTCGTGGTCAGCCACTCCGCCAACGTCGCCAAAGGCGGCAAGGGGCCGCAGAGCTGGCGCCCGCCGCGCCGCGCCTACTGGTGCCGGTACGCGACCTCGTGGATCACCGTGAAGCACCACTACCGGCTCTTCGTGACCAAGAAGGAGAAGGTGGCCCTGCTCAACATGCTCCGCACCTGCCGGGGGCGCTGATCGCCCGGAGGCCCCGGATGCCGGATTGACGGCGACGCCTTCAGATGGTCATGTCGTGTGTAACAGCCTACGAGAGGCAGGTGCACGCGTATGTCCCAGCCGAAGGATCAGGGCAAGAAGCAACCACGCAGGATCCACGAGAAGAAGGTCAGGACCCGCGGCGAGGAGACGACCTGGCACAAGCCCGACTACCAGGTCGTCGAGGCGTCGATGGAGATGTCCGCGTACTTCCTGGCCACCAGGTAAGCCGGGGATCGCCGTGCGACTGCAGGTGCTCGGCACCGCGGCCGGTGGCGGCGTGCCCCAGTGGAACTGCGCGTGCCCTGGATGCTCCGGGGCGCGCGCCCACCCGGGCCGGCGGCGGCGCCACGCCAGCCTCGCCGTCCAGCGGGCCGACGGCTGCTACGTCGTCAACGCCACGCCCGACATCGCCGACCAGATCGAGGCGTGCGCATGGCTGCGCCCCGGCCCGGGCCCGCGGCAGTCGCCGCTGAAGGGCGTGATCCTCACCGACGCCGAGCTCGACCACACGATCGGCCTGCTGCGGCTGAGAGAGGCCGACACACTGGAGGTGCACTCCACCCCCGCGGTACGGCAGGCGCTGCGGCCCTTCGCCGACATCCTCCGGCCCTACCTCCAGCTCACCTGGGCCGACGCCGACGCCATCCCGGTCTCAGGCAAGCGTCCCCGCTACGCCGCCGGCGCCCCCGATTCCCCGGGCTGGGTGTCCGCGCTGCGCCTCACCGACGGCTCCGCCACGCTGATCTACGCTCCCGCCATGGGGGTATGGCCTGACGAGCTGGACGAGGCGTTCGCCGCGGCCGACTGCGTGATCGTCGACGGCACGTTCTGGGACGACGACGAACCCCGGCGCACCGGGATCTCCGCCAGGACCGCCACCCAGATGGGCCATCTGCCGATCACGGCCACCATGGAGCGCCTGTCCCGGCTGCCGGGCCGCTGCCTCTACACCCACTTCAACAACACCAACCCCCTCGTGGACCCGGCGGCCGAACAGCACAAGGTGCTGGCCGAGCTGGGCGTCGAGGTGGCCGCCGACGGGACGGTGATCGACCTGTGAACGGCTTCGAGGCGGAGCTGCGCGCCGTGCCGGAAAAGCATTACCACCACCTGCACCCGTTCAACCAGCGCATGCACGCGGGCGAGCTGAGCCGCGACGAGCTGCGGGGCTGGATACTCAACCGCTTCCACTACCAGCGGCACATCCCGATCAAGGACGCGTTCATCGTCGGCAAGCTGGCCACGCCGGAGCTGCGCCGGATGTGGCTGCGCCGGATCCAGGACCACGACGGCACGACGCCGGGGGAGGGCGGCATCGAGCGGTGGCTGCGCCTCGGCGAGGCCGCCGGGCTGGATCGCGACCTGCTGCTGTCGGGCGAGGGCGTGCTGCCGGGGGTGCGGCTCGCGGTCGACGGCTACGTCAACCTGTGCCGCAACGGCTCCGTGCTGGAGGCCGTGGCCGCCTCGCTGACCGAGCTGTTCGCACCCGACCTGATGCGTACGAGGATCGCCGCCTTCGAACGGCACTATCCGTGGATCGACCCGGAAGGGCTGCGCTACTTCCAGATCCGCGTCTCCCAGGGCCGCCGGGACAGCGGCGAGGCCTTGAGCCTGGTCCTCAACTGGGCGCGCAGCCGCACCGACCAGGACAAGGCCGTAGCGGCGCTCGCCTACAAGTGCGACGTGCTGTGGGCGCTGCTCGACGCGGTGGACGGGGCGTACCGGTGACGGCGCCCGCGGGGTGGCGTCCGGTGCTGTCCCGCTCGGCCCTGCTCCGTCATGATCCGGTACGGCAGGCGGATCTGCTCATCGTGCCCGAACGGATCGTCGTGCTGAACGAGGAGGCGGCGGCCATCGTCGGGCTCTGCGACGGGCGGCGCACCGTGGCCGACATCGTGGCGGAGATCGCGGCGGAGTTCCCCGGGGGCGTCGAGGCCGACGTGGTGGAGTTCCTCGACCGCGTGCGCGCCGAGGGATGGCTGCGGTGAACCCGCCGTGGGCCATGCTGGCCGAGCTCACGCACGCGTGCCCGCTGCGCTGCCCGTACTGCTCGAACCCGGCCGAGCTCGCGGCCAGGTCGAGCGAGCTCGGCACGGGGGAGTGGCAGCGGATCATCCGGGAGGCGGCGGCGCTCGGCGTGGTGCACGCCCACCTATCCGGCGGCGAGCCGCTGCTCAGGCGCGACCTGACGCCGATCGTGGCCACGGCCGACCGGGAAGGCGTCTACACGCAGCTTGTCACCAGCGGCGTCGGGCTGACGGAGCGCCGGCTCGGGGAGCTGGCCGAGGCGGGGCTGCGCAGCGTGCAGCTGTCGGTCCAGTCGGCCACCGAGGGGGAGTCGGACCGGATCGCCGGGGTCAGCTCGTTCGCGCGCAAGGAGCGGGCGGCCGCCGTCGTGACGGCGAGCGGGCTGCCGCTCGGGCTCAACGTCGTGCTGCACCGGGCGAACCTCGACGCCGTGGGCGAGATCATCGAGCTCGGGCTGGCGTGGGGCGCGGAGCGCATCGAGCTGGCCAACACCCAGTTCTACGGGTGGGGCCTGCTCAACAGGGCGGCGTTGCTGCCCACCAGGGAGCAGCTGGCCCGCGCGGAGGCCGTCGTACGGAAATATCGCGAGAAAACGGATGTCGAGCTGATCTGGGTGGTTCCCGATTACTTCGACGGCGTGCCCAAGCCCTGCATGGGCGGATGGGGCGCGATCTCGATCACCGTTGCGCCCGACGGCAGGGTGCTGCCCTGCCCGGCCGCCTACGACCTGCCGCTGGAGCTGCCGAACGCCCGTGACCGCTCGCTCGGCTGGATCTGGGAGCACTCGCCCGCGTTCAACGCCTACCGGGGGACCGCCTGGATGAGCGGGCCCTGCGCCGGCTGCCCGCGCAGGGAGCTCGACTTCGGCGGTTGCCGCTGCCAGGCCTACGAGATCACCGGCGACGCCGGGCGTACCGACCCGGCGTGCGCGCTGTCACCGGACCACCACCTGATCTCCGAGCTCGCCGGCGGCGGCACCTGGACATACAGGTCTCCGGCCCCGTCGGGCGATTTGACGGATAAGTGACCATTTATGGCGGGGAGCTTGACGGCTCGTTCACGTAACCATCATGGCCGATTCATAGCCTTGAGGGGATGGCAAAGCTGACAGAAGCCGCCGGGCCGGGCATGCTCGCCGCCCTCACCTTGGTGGCCTGCGCCGCCGGCCTGAGCGGGACCGCTCTCTTGACCGCCGACGATGAGCCTGAGAGGCCTCCGGTCACGGCGTCGGTCTCCGGCTCGGGCTCGACCGCGCAGAAGGGCGCGATGGACGCCTGGCGTGCCGACTTCTACCGGATGCGCCCCGACCTGCGGGTGGACTACCGGGCCAACGGATCGGGGGCCGGGATCCGCGAGTTCATCCAGGGCAAGACCGCGTTCGCCGGCTCAGACGTCGCGATGCGCCCCTGCGAACAGGCGCAGGCCGACAGGCGCTGCGGCGGCAAGGCGGTGCGCCTGCCCATGGTGGTCGGCCCCATCGCGGTGACCTACAACCAGCCGGGCGTGCCGGCTCTGAAGCTTTCGCCCGCCACCCTGGCCGGTATCTTCAGCGGGCGGATCACCAGGTGGGACGCCCCGGAGATCGCCGCCGACAACCGCGGCACGCGCCTGCCGCACACCGGCATCCGGGTCTTCCACCGCTCCGACGACTCGGGCACGACCCACAACTTCACCACCTATCTCAAGGCGGCGGGCCGCTGGCCGCACCAGCCGTCCAGGAAGTGGAGCGGCTCCGGGCAGGGCGCCACGGGCTCCACGGGGATCACGGAGGCCGTCCAGCACACCAAGGACTCCATCGGATACGTGGAGTACGGGTTCGCCAGCAACGCCAGCCTGCCCACCGCCAAGGTGCGCAACGCCTCCGGGCAGTTCGTTGCGATTTCGCCAGAGAGCGCCACCATTGCCCTGGCGGACGCCCGGGTCGGCGGCGCGAACGGTGATCTGGTGGTGAAGTACGACCACCTGACCAAGAGCAGGGACGCCTACCCCATCGTCCTGGTCACCTACGAGATCACCTGTGCGAAGAACACCGACTCCGTCGCGCGGGCCTTCCTGACCTACACCGCGGGCAACGCCGGCCAGTCCTCCCTCGCCCTGCACGGCTACGCCCCGCTCCCGCCCGACCTCGTCGCCAAGGTGCGCGCCCAGCTCGGCGTCACCAGCTGAACGATCGCTACCGCGACGGCTGTTTAACCGTTTACACGTACGGGCGGCCGAGTCCCGAGTTGACGTGCCCGATTTGCCTGCGCCATCATCCGTTCAAGCGGTTACATGGGCTTACCGGGACAGAGGGAGGTCGGATGCCTCGTCGGGCCATGCCCGAAGACGGACGGCCCCGCCCCACGACGATCCGGGACGTGGCCAGGCACGCCGGCGTCTCGGTCGCCACCGTCTCCCGGATCCTGTCCGGCACCTATCCCAGCGCTCCCGCCACGCGCGGCAAGGTCATGCGCGCCGTGCGCGAGCTGGACTACGTGGCCAACGCCCATGCCCGAGGGCTGGCGGGCGTACGCCCCAAGAGTGTGGCCATCGTGGTCACCTCCGTCGTCTCCCCGCACTACGCCCATGTCGCGCAGGGAGTGCAGGACCAGGCCGCGCGCGAAGGCCGGTTGTGCATCGTCGGCACCACCGGCGGCGACCCCGAGCGGGAGCTCGCCACGGTCCAGCTGCTGCGGGAGGAGCACGCGGAAGCCGTCATCCTCGTCGGCAACATGCCGGTCGACGACGCCTACCGCGAGCGCATGGCCGACTACGCCCGCGCGCTGGCCGTGGCCGGCTCGCGGCTCGTGCTGTGCGGCCGGCCCCCGCTGGGCGACGACGTGCCGGCCATCGTGGTCGAGTACGACAACACCGGCGGCGCCTACGCGATCACCAGCCACCTGCTCTCCGCCGGCCACAAACGCGTCCTGTTCCTGGGGCGGCGGGCCGGTTACACCACGCCAGAGAGCCGGATCGCCGGCTACCGCTCGGCGCTGGCCGCGCACCGCGTCCCGCACGACCCCGGCTTGGAGGTCGACAGCGTGGTCATGGACCGGCGCGACGGCTACCGCATGATGCGTGAGCGGCTCGACGCGGGGCCACGAGACTTCACCGCCGTCTTCGCCGGGAACGACCTGATGGCCGCGGGCGCGCGCGAGGCGCTGCGCGAGCGCGGGCTGCGGATCCCGGATGACGTCTCGCTGGTCGGCTTCGACGATCTTCCCCCGGCGGCCGACATCGACCTCACCACCGTTCACGTGCCGCACGAGGAGCTGGGCCGCACCGCCGTACGGCTGGCTCTGGAGAGCGACGCCGCGGGCACCGCCCAGCACGTCATGCTCGGCACCCACATCGTCGTCCGCGATTCGGTACGCCCCAACCTGGAAGAACCGCTGTCACTCTGATGCTGCCGCCAACCGATCCTCGACTGTCCCCGCACACCGGCTGGACCCGCGCTCACTGGGAGAGCATGGCGGACCACCTGCTGGACGCCGTGGTGCCGTACGCCACGGACGGCTTCGCCCAGTTCCGCCTGCCCGGTCCGGCGAGCCGGTCAGGTCCGGTGAGCGACGGGCTTGAAGGGTTCGCCCGCACGTTCCTGCTCGCGGCCTTCCGCATCGCCGGGGCAGGCGGCGCCGTACCGCCCGCCCTGCTGGAGCGCTACGCAGCGGGGCTGGTGGCCGGCACCGACCCCGCGCACCGGTATGCCTGGCCGCCCCTGGCCGACATGTCCCAGCCGCTCGTCGAAGCCGCGTCCGTGGCGCTCGCCCTGCACGAGACCCGCCCGTGGCTGTATGACCGGCTCTCTCCGGCGCAGCAGGAACGGGTGGTGGCGTGGCTGGCCGGGTTCGTCGGGCGGCGCACGCCGGCCAACAACTGGGTGCTCTTCCAGGTGGTCGTGGAGCAGTTCCTGGCCGAGGTCGGCGGGCCGCACGACCCCGCCGAGATCACCGGCGGGCTGGAGCGGATCGAGGACTGGTACGTCGGCGACGGCTGGTACTCCGACGGCAAGGGCAAGAACTTCGACTACTACTCCGGCTGGGCGATGCACCTGTATCCGTCGCTGTGGGCCAGGATGGCCGGCGACACCGCCCGCCGGCAGCTCTACGCGGATCGCCTGAGCCGGTTCCTGGAGCAGTACCAGCATTTCTTCGCCGCCGACGGCGGGCCGCTGCACCAGGGACGCTCGCTCATCTACCGGTTCGCCACGGTGGCACCGCTCTGGCTGGGCGCGCTGACCGGGGCCTCGCCTCTTCCGCCGGGGCGGACCAGGCGGATCGCGAGCGGCGTGCTGCGCCACTTCGCCGAGCGCGGCGCCCCCGACGGCCGTGGCTTGCTCACGTGCGGCTGGTACGACGACTTCCCGCCCGGCAAACAGGACTACTCCGGCCCCGCCTCGCCGTACTGGGCCAGCAAGGCCTTCCTCGGCCTGCTGCTGCCACCGGGGCACCCGGTCTGGACGGACGCCGAAGAGGCCGCGCCCGTCGACCTCGCCGACCAGGTCGTGGCGATGCCCGCGCCCGGCTGGCTGCTGCACGCCACCCGCGAGGACGGCGTCGTCCGGATCGTCAACCACGGCAGCGACCGCGATCGCGTGCAGGATCCCCAGGGTCCGCCCGACCCCCACTACCTCAGGCTCGCCTACACCAGCCACACCGGCCCGGACATCGGCGACGAGGCGATCGACGGGCAGCTCGCCGTGCTCTCACCGCAAGGAGTCACCTCCCGGCGCCGCCGCATCGAGCGCCTCACCGTGGGGGAGTGCTTCGCCGCCTCGGCCTACGAGGACGGCCCGGTCCGCGTGGTGACCGCCTCCCTGATCGACGGCCCGGCCGAGATACGCCTCCACCAGGTCACGGCGCCCGCCGGGCACCAGGTGCGGGACGGCGGCCACGCGCTCGCCGACCGGCAGCCGCCCGCGACCCGGTCCGAGGGCGTCCTGGCGCAGGCCCGGCGCGCGGACGGCCTGACCAGCGTGGTGCGCGGGCTGCACGGCTACACCGGGGCGGGCGTGTCGACCGCGGACGGTGTCAACGCCTTCGGCCGGGACTCCGCCACGCCGTACGTGACCTGCGACGCCCATCCCGGCGGCACCGCCGTGTACGCCAGCCTGGTCCTGCTCACGGGAGCCGGGCAGGAGCCGCCCGCGCCTGCGATACAGGTCGACGGCGAGGAGGTCACCGTGACGCTGTCCGGTGGTGAGCCGGTCAAGATCCGTCTCGGTGACGTCACCACCTCGCCGCCCTGCCGCAGCCCCTGGCGCTGATCGAGTCGGCGCGTCGGCAGGGCTTTGCCTCTTTCCGGACCGCTACCGGTACCGCTACGGCGACGGGCATGTGGCCGGGCCCGCCGACGGCCCGGTCGTGCTCGAGTGCCACACGGATGGGCCGGTTCCGCTGCCCGGCGGGGTGCCCCAGGGTGGTCTGGCGGGCCGGCGTGGACCTCAACCCAGCCGGTCACCGCGATCACGTGCAGCCCGGTGCGCTCGGCCAGCGCCTTCATCAGCGACGGGCTGCGGCCGAACCCCAGCGGCGTCATCTCGACCACCGGGGACAGCACCAGCCGCTGAGCCGCCGCCACCTCGGCGACGGCCGCAGCGAGGAAGTGTCAACAGTGGATCACTCCAGGGCCATGAGCGCCCACGACTGGCCCGCGGCCAGCCCCGCCAGCTCGCGGCCGCACTCCTGCAGCGCCTGCGGGCTCGAGGTGATGTGCGCGGTGCCGGTGTTTACGTCCCTGAACAGCCGCTGGATCAGCCCGTCGCGCACGGCAGTCGTACCGCCCGACGCGTAGACGAACCGGGCCACCTCGGCGACCGTCCACGTGATGTGGTTGAGCGCGAGCCGCACCATCGTGTCCTGGCGTACGTCGAGGTGGCGGCCCGAGTCCAGGGCGCGTTCCACGTCGTCCCACGTCTCGTGCACCAGGGCCTTCGCCGCGCGGAACTTCGCCTCGGCGCGTGCGAAGTCGGCGTGGAAGGCGTCGCTCCCGGCGATCTGGCCGGTCCGCCCGGTCCGCGCCGCGACGTAGCCGATCAGCTCGTCGAGCAGCCGGCGGCCGACGCCGAGTGCCCAGGCGGAGTGGCAGATCAGCGCCTGGTTGACCAGGCCGAGCCGGTAGATCGCGCCGCCGCGCAGCGGCTCGTTCTGGTCGAAGACGTGCGTCTGCGACTCCGGCACGAAGGCGCCCTCGATGGCGTAGTCGATGCTGCCTGTCGCGCGCAGGCCCAGGACGTCCCAGTTGCCGAGCATCTTGGCGTCCTCGATCGGGGTGATGAAGATCCGGACCTCGTCGGTGCCCTCGATGGCGCCCAGGCTGTGGACGTACTGGGCGTGCAGCATGGCCGAGGCGAAGCTCCACTGCCCGCTGAGACGGAAACCGCCGTTCTCGCGTACGGCGGTGCCGGGCCTTGTGCCCTGGCCGGCGAAGAGCGGCATCCGCGGCCCCTTGAAGATCCGCTCGACGGCGTCGTCGCCCAGGTAGGCACCGGCCGTGCCGTTCTCCAGTGTGGTGGCCATGACCACCCAGCCCGTCGAGGGGTCGGCGTACGAGAGCTCCTCCAAGACGGCGATGAGTTCCCTGGGGGACAGCTCGGCACCGCCGAGCGGCGTCGGGACCCATATGCCGAAAAGTCCTGCCTCATGCAGGGCGTCCACGACGGGCGTGGTGAGCCTGCCCTGCGCCTCGGCGGCGTCGGCGTCGCGCTCGATCAGCGGGCGCAGGTCACGGGCCCGCTCCAGCGGCGCGGTGCCGGCGGTGTGCAGTCGCGGCGTATCGCTCATGTCCAGGTACTCCTGTTCGTGATCGTCGGCGCTCTTACTCCGTCAGATCACGTAAGTGCCGCGTTGTCCAGAGCCGGTGACTCCAAAGAAGAGCCGGCGGCGGACCCGCTGTCCGCCGCCGGCTGCGGCCTTCTCCGTCGTGCCCGGTCAGTCGGTGCCGGACTCCATCGCGGCGTGGTCGAGCAGCACGTCGTCGTCGGGGACCTCGCCGACCTCGCCGCGCGAGGCGATCGCCTCGGCCCCGCCCTCAGGCATCGCCCCGATCAGCCCGGTGGCCGCCGCCTGCGCGGCGCCGATCAACGTCGGCTGCCCGCTGCCGACCAGGCCGAGCCTGGCGTACTGCTCCAGCTTGGCGCGGGAGTCGGCGATGTCGAGGTTACGCATGGTCAGCTGGCCGATGCGGTCGAGCGGCCCGAAGGCGGAGTCCTCGGTGCGCTCCATGGAGAGCTTGTCCGGGTGGTAGCTGAAGGCCGGCCCGGACGTGTTCAGGATGGAGTAGTCCTCGCCGCGCCGCAGCCGCAGGGTCACCTCGCCGGTGACCGCCGCCCCGACCCAGCGCTGCAGCGACTCGCGCAGCATGAGCGCCTGCGGGTCCAGCCAGCGGCCTTCGTACATCAGCCTGCCCAGCCGCCGTCCCTCGTTGTGGTAGCTGGCGAGGGTGTCCTCGTTGTGAATCGCGTTGACTAGCCGCTCGTACGCCGCGTGCAGCAACGCCATGCCGGGCGCCTCGTAGATGCCCCGGCTCTTGGCCTCGATGACGCGGTTCTCGATCTGGTCGGACATGCCCATGCCGTGCCGGCCGCCGATGGCGTTGGCCTCCAGCACCAGGTCGACGGCGGAGGGGAACTCCTTGCCGTTGATGGTGACCGGCCGTCCCTGCTCGAAGCCGATCGTGACGTCCTCGGTGGCGATCTCGACGGCAGGGTCCCAGAACCGCACGCCCATGATCGGCTCGACGATCTCGATGCCCGCGTCGAGGTGCTCGAGCGCCTTGGCCTCGTGGGTCGCGCCCCAGATGTTCGCGTCGGTGGAGTAGGCCTTCTCCGTGCTGTCCCGGTAGGGCAGGCCGTGGGCGAGCAGCCACTCGGACATCTCCTTGCGGCCGCCGAGCTCGCTGACGAAGTCGGCGTCCAGCCACGGCTTGTAGATCCGCAGGGAGGGGTTGGCGAGCAGGCCGTACCGGTAGAACCGCTCGATGTCGTTGCCCTTGAAGGTGGAGCCGTCGCCCCAGATCAGCACGCCGTCCTCGAGCATCGCGCGCACCAGCAGGGTGCCCGTGACGGCCCGGCCGAGCGGGGTGGTGTTGAAGTACGTACGGCCGCCGGAGCGGATGTGGAACGCCCCGCAGGCCAGGGCCGCGAGCCCCTCCTCCACGAGGGCGGCCCGGCAGTCGACCAACCGGGCGACCTCCGCGCCGTACGCCTTGGCGCGACCGGGCACCGAGCCGATGTCGGGCTCGTCGTACTGGCCGATGTCAGCGGTATAGGTGCACGGCACCGCACCCTTCTCGCGCATCCACGCGACCGCTACCGAGGTGTCGAGGCCGCCGGAGAAGGCGATCCCGACGCGTTCGCCGACAGGCAGGGAGGTGAGCATCTTGGACACGAGTAGAAGTATATACACACCAATGCATGGCCATGCAACGCGCACCGCCCTGTCGTCAGAAGTCGACCCGCATCACCACCCGCCGGACGGTGGGGTGGCTGACCTCCTCGAACCCGGCGTCCTCGAAGACCTGACGGGCGCCCACGTGCAGTTCGCCCCAGGTGATCTCCTTGCCGGGCTGAGTGATCATCGGGTACGCCTCGAGCGCCCGGGCGCCGCGTTCGCGGGCGAAGCCGATCGCGGCCAGGGCGAGGGGATAGGTCAGCCCGCGGCCGCGGTAGCCCTTCCGGATCACGAAGCAGGTCACCGCCCAGACGCCGTCGTCGTCCTTGTCCTCGGCGCGGCCGGCCCACGGGACCCGGGAGGTGCGCAGCTTGGGGTAGGCCGTCCGCGGCTCGACCGCGACCCACCCCGCCGGCTCGTCCCCGACGTAGGCCACCAGGCCGCTGGTGGCCGCGGAGTCCGGCTCGCCGCAGGCGGTCTGCGCCCGGCGCATCGCGGTCCGCTGCTCCTGCGTGGAGTCGCGCCAGATCCAGCCGACGACCTTGAACCTCTGGCACTGGCACCGGCCCGCGTCGGTGCCGAAGATCGCGGCAAGGTCGTCCCAGGACGCCTCGTTGGCGGGGACGATGGTCAGCTGCCCGGCCGTCAGCGACGGTGCAGGAAGCGTGGTGTCCGGAGCGGTGTCCTCTGTCATGCCCGGCATGCTAGGACCCGTTCCGGACGTTCGACTTCCGGATCGCGAGGCCGGCTCGCGGGAGGCACGGCGGTGTCAGAACTGTCCCGCTCGGATCAGCCGATCCTGATCGGGAGTGTACGGGGACCGCGGACCTGGCTGGCGGCCCAGGTCACGGCCGAGGGATCCGCGAGCGTGAAGTCCGGGACGCGCTCCAGCCAGACCTCCAGAGCCACGCGGAGCTCCATGCGGGCCAGGTGGGAGCCGACACAGCGGTGGATGCCCAGGCCGAAGGCGGCGTGCCGGTTGACCTCGCGGTCGATGACGACCTCGCCCGCCCGCTCGAACTGGGCCGGGTCGCGGTTGGCCGCAGGGAACGGCAGGAGGACCCAGTCGTCGGCCTTCATGTCCACGCCGTTCCAGTGCATGTCCTCCTTGACCAGGCGGGCCATGGTGACGGGCGCGTAGGCCCGCAGGAACTCCTCCATCGCCGTGGGCAGCAGGGCGGGCTCGGCGGCCAGCCGCTCGCGGTCGGCCGGGGTCTTGGCCAGGTGCCACAGGGAGGCGCCGATGGCGCTCCAGGTGGTGTCGATGCCGGCGATGAGCAGCAGGTTGATCGTGCCAAGGACGTGGTTGGGGTCGAGTTTCTGGCCGAGCAACTCGGCGTCGAGGAGGTAGCTCGTCAGGTCGTCGCGGGGGTTGGCGACGTGGTCGCGGATCTGGGCCAGCAGGTAGTCCGACAGCCGGGTGAACCGCTCGATGCGCTCTTCCTGCGGCCGGTTGATGCTTTCGAGCGCGCTCTCGACGAACTCGCCGAACATCGGCGTGTCCTCCTGAGGGAAGCCGAGCATGTCGGCGATGACCCGCGTCGGGATGTGCTGGGCGTAGTCACGAGCGGCGTCGACGACGTCCCGTCCCGCGAACGCGTCGATGAGCTGGTGGCAGAACGCCCTGGTCGCCGGCTCCAGCTTGGCGACGGCGTTCTTGGTGAAGGCGGGCAGCAGCAGCTTGCGCGCGTCGTGGTGGAAGGGCGGGTCGGAGGAGATCGGCGGCACGGCGCCCACCGGCGCCAGATCCCTGGGCGGCCTGACGTTGCCCACGACGATCGCCCGGGAGCTGAAGTGATCGGTGTCGTACGCGATGGCCGCCACGTCCTCGTAGCGGGTGGGTAGCCACGCGCCGCCGAACCGTTCGGTGTGCGCGATCGGGCAGCGCTGCCTTAAGTCGTCCTGGATCGGGTACGGATCGGCCGCCCACTGCGGATCGACGTGGGAGAAGTCGGTCGCCCAGTCCGAGACGGGATCCGTGACGATCTCGCTCTGGTAGCCGTTGCGGAACCGTTCGTCGCGCGACCTCTTAAGGTCTTCGCCGAAGCGGTCGTCCACCGTCATCGCCCGGCTCCTTCGAGGTCGATCGCCCGTTCGGGACAGTTGGCCGCAGCCAGACGCGCGCGCGGCTCCTCGCCCGGCGAGACCGAGCCGTCGCCGAGGACCGTCCCGTAGCCTTCGTCGTCCTCGCCGAACAGGTCGGGGGCGAGGTCGTAGCAGCGGCCGTGCCCGTGACAACGTTCGGAGTCGATCAGTACTCTCATTGCCTCGTTCCTGTCTGGTTCCTGCCTGACTGTCCGGTGGTCTCCGTTCCGTGAAGGTGCCGGTTCCGCGGGAGTGACGCCTACGATGTCGCCCCCATGAGCGATATCAAAAAACCGTTCATTTGATATGTCAAGGAGAATCGCGGCGCCATCCGTGTCTGACGCGCTTGCAGATGTCAGAAAGGCATCGGGGATGTCAGCGGACCTGGCAGCAGGCCATCGGAGATGTCATCAGGCGCGTGTAAGGCAGGAGGTTCGGCCCGGGTGACGTTGGGGGCACTAGTTGGCCCACGGGGGCAATAGGTGGCCCATCTGGGAGCGATAGTTGGCCCCGCGTTTCCGCCAGGCAGGTCTGACTGAGCGCCTGAGTCGGCGGATGTGCGCTTGAGTTAGCGAGTTCCGCGCATACGAGGAGCGAGGAGAGGCTGCTTCGGTCCGGCTCGATCTGCTGTCTTCGCTGGCGAGAGGGATGTTAGGCCGTTTGCATGCTTGATCCGGATCTGTCGTATGTCTGTGCCGCCGAGACTGCTGGGCCACAATGGCCCGCATGCCTACCATGCCCGAAGATCACGCTGAGACCGCAAACCCCTCCGCACTCAACGCCTATGACATGATCGCCGATGGGTACACGGCCGAGAACGAGACGAGCCTCCTGAACGCGTACTACGAGCGGCCAGCGATGCTGGAGCTCGCCGGGGACGTGACCGGCCGGCGCATCCTCGACGCCGGCTGCGGCTCGGGCCCCCTGTTCGCCGAGCTGCGCGATCGAGGCGCCATCGTCACCGGCATCGACGCGAGTGCCGGGATGCTGGAGCAGGCCCGACGCCGGCTGGGCGCCGACGCGGATCTGCGGGTCGCCGACCTGGCTGGCCCACTGCCCTTCCCCGACGAGGCGTTTGACGACGTCACCGCGTCCCTGGTGCTGCACTACCTGGAAGACTGGGGACCGACACTGGCCGAGCTGAGACGCGTGCTGAAGCCTGGTGGCAGACTGCTCGTCTCGGTCGACCATCCTTTCTCCGTCGCTCTCTTTCAGCACATGGCCGGGGAAAAGCCCAAGTACTTCGAGACCCGTATCCGGATCGATGAATGGACCATGGGTGGGCAGACCGCCCAGATGAAGTTCTGGGACCGGCCGCTGCACGCGATGACCGAAGCCTTCACCGCGGCTGGCTTTCGCATCAGCGTCATCAGCGAACCGCCGTTTGTGCCGGAAGCCCGCGAACTGTTCCCCGAGGAGCTCCGCGAGATCGAGCCCACCCGCACGAGGTTCCTGTGCTTCTTGTTCTTCGTTCTCGAAGCCAGCTAGGCGCCTCGTAACGATCAATCGTGGTGACTGAGCGTTTTCAGCGGGCGATTCCCGAACTGAAGCGCTCAGTCACGGCAGGGAAGGCCCTCCACAGGTCCTGTTCTTGGCGGAATCGGTGGTACGTCTGCTTCAGGAGTGCTGTGGTTGAGTGATGACAGTACGCGACGCTCCGGAGGTGCGGTCGGAGTCCTGCGGGTTGGAGGAGCTGTTCTGCGCTCACACCTTCAGTGAGCAGTCGCGGGGTTCGCTGTTACTGGGCCCGCAGTGGCCACGCCGATGGAGAGGGACGTGGCGGACGCCGGCAGGTGAGCTGGTATGCCCGGCCCGGGACCTGGCGGCCGTGCCGGCGTTGGAGTGCGTACCGGTTCGACGGTTCTCCTGGCGAACAAACCAGCGCCACCGCCCAGGCCTGCAATTCATGGTGTCGACCGGTCGGATGCACGGGTTCGAGTCGCTGGCGGAGCAGAAGCTGCTGCTGGCACTGGACTTCGCCGGCGCCGTGATGGAGGTCCTGCCGCAGCCGTTTCGGCTGCGGTTCGAGGCCGACAACGGCTTCCGCGAGCACGTCCCGGATTTCTTGGCGGTGCTGCGAGACGGATCAGCGTGGCTGTTCGATGTCCGGCCCGCTTCGTTGATCCGAGATCGGGATGACGTCGCCTTCGCCGCGGCGCGGGAGGTGGCGTGGGCGGTCGGGTGGCGATATGCGGTGGTGGCGGGGTGGCGCCCTCACGTGCTGTCGTGATCGACGCGATGTCCGCGCAGCGCCGCCCGCTGCAAGACCCGCTGGGCTTGCAGGGACAGCTGCTGAAAGCGCTGGCGGCCGGGCCGGCCGGGTTCGGGGCGCTGGCGCGCCGAGACCGCGGCCGTCTGTCCCCGCTGCCTGGCCGGCCCCGACCCGATCCGGCGCATCTCCTGGCACCTGCTGCCCTGCGTGGTCTGCCCGATCCACCGCGTTTATCTGACCGGCTGGTGCCTGAGCTGCCACACCCGGATCAGCGTCGGCGACACCCCCGCTACCGGCGTGAATGCAACGGACCGTTCGGCCCGCAGGGGCGCATCATCGGCACCCGCAACTGCCGGCAACAACTCGCCCGGCTCTCCAGCCAGCCTGCCGGAAACGAGAAATTGCTGCGCATCCAGCAGGACCTCCTGGCCCGGCTACGCCGCCCACGCGATGGCCCCATCGAACCCACCAAGGCGTTCTGGGATCTCTATGAGCTGCTGTTCCGCCTGGCGATCTACTTCGGCACCCCGGAGATGCTCCCCACCGGCACCGACGCCTACCTCTGGTGGACCTTCCACGAGTTCTGCCACCTGCGCGACCAACTCGCCCTCACCGCCGGACCCACCGCCCGCGAACGCTGCGGCGACCTGCTCCACTACCAGCCCGGGCCACTGCTCAGCGCCGCTGCGATGCTCATCATCGACGAACTCAACTTCACCGGCAGCATGCTGGACGCGCTGCGCTACTTCATGAACCAACGCCGCTACGACCCCTGGGCCGGCACCCTCTGCACGAATACTGCGACGACTACCACCCCACCGCCGTCACCAACCGGGTCCTCAACCACCCCAAGATCAGAAACGTCGACCCGACAGCTCAAACCGCTCCCTCTGGGAACCCGGCCAGCCTCACCACCTGCACTCACCTGAAACCGCCGAAGACCTAGACCTACCCGAGGCCGCGCTGCTGCTGGCCGGAGAGGGACTACGACCCTGGGAAGCTGTTACGCCCATCCGGGCCGCCATTCCGCGAGAAGCTCACCGCCTGGGCGAGCAGACGTGATGTCGACCTTGTCGGTAGTTTCACAATCATGTCCAATACCGACTTCACCCCGCTTCGTGTCACCCATCTCACTCATGGCCTTACGGCATCCCTATAGTCCGGATCATGGACTCTCTATCAGGCCACTACATCAGCAACGTCGCATCCGCGATGGCCGCAGTGCTTGGCTCACGCCTGGTGGGCGTCTACCTACATGGGTCCGCAGTGCTCGGCGGCTTCGACGCCCGGCGCAGCGACATCGACGTCCTTGCCGTCTGCGAGCACCCCATGACGGCAGATGAGCAGGCAGCCGCCGCAGAACGGCTAAGCACCGACCGCCTACCTTGCCCTGCTCACGGGCTGGAACTGAGCGTCGTTACCCTCCCGGTCACCCGGCACCCCACGGCACAGCCGCCCTTCGAGCTCCATGTCACTACAGCTCCCGACGACACCAAGGTCGTCGATGGTCATGAGCACGAGGGAGACCCGGACTTGGTGTTGCACTTTGCCGTATGCCACCAGGCTGGTCGCCTCGTCGGTCCCGGCCGCGTCCCGGCCGAGGTATTCGCTCCAGTCGCCCATGATTTGATCATGGCCCGACTGGTGCCCGAGTTGCGCTGGGCCGCAGAGCACGCGCCTGGTGAATACGCAGTGCTCAATGCATGTCGTGCCTGGCGGTTCGCAGCAGATGCCACACTCGTGTCCAAAATCGACGGTGGACAGTGGGCGCTCCACCGCCTGTCGACCATGGGCCATGAGTTGGTCCAGTCAGCCCTCGATCACCAGCGATGCCTACCCGCTGCCGAGCTCGACCCACGCGAGGTCACGCGATTCGTTCACTGGATCCTTTCTAGGATCACCGACACATCGGCATAACGCGGCCTCCAGTTCCGCCGACGACCCTGGACCAAAACAACATCAAACTTTGGAATCATAGGCTTCTTGTCTCTCATGAGATCTGGCGTGCGTCTCACCTATCTGGCATGTTTCGCCGCTCCTCTACCTGGTTGGTGTGGCTAGCTACTCAGAGAGCCATCTCTTCGACGGTTCGGGGTGATAGCGTCCACACGTGCGTTGATCTCGGGGCAGCGGCTCAGTGCCGCCGCAGACGGTGCGGGTGGCCCCCACAGGCGAGGCCGCCCCGACAGGCATAGCCGGCACCATCCCACCGGAGATCACACGATGCCCACTCAGCAGCCCCTCACCTACCATGCGTTCGTCGAAATCGCCGTCGCCGATCCAGCCGTTTCCGGACTCGTCCTCAAGGGTTCCCACGCCCACGACGGCATGATCACCGAGCACTCGGACTACGACTTGTGCGTCGTCCTTGCCGACGGCGCCGCAACGGATCTCACCCGGTTTACGGGCCACCGCACCCCCGAACTCGACTTGGTGATCCTCTCGCTCGCAGAGTTCCGCGCGGCCGGAATGCCCGGCTTCGAGCGCTACGCCCTCGCCCGCGCCAGGGTCGTCCTCGACCGGCTCGACGGAGGCATCGCCCACATCCTGGCCGCCAAGGCACGGCTCGACGCCGATGAAGCATTCCGGAACTCCGGTCAATGGCTCGACGCCTACGCCAACTCCCTCTACCGCTCCATCAAGAACGACCGTGACGGGCATGCACTCGCCGCCCGCCTCGATGCGGCTGACAGCATCCGGTTTCTCCTTGAGCTGCTCTTCGCTCTCGACCGTCGCCCGCGCCCCTACAACAAGTACTTGGAGTGGGAACTCGCCCGATACCCGTTGCCCGGCTGGGACACAGGCATGCTGCTCGACGCCGTGTATCGCATCTCAGGAATGGGCGACACCCCCTTGCAACGGCGCCTCTTCGCCCGTGTAGAGGCAGCGGTCCGGCGCTCCGGACACGGCGCGGTGCTGGACGCATGGGGCGAGGATCTCGACCTCATGCGACCGCAATAGGGGATATCGCGAAGGGCTGCCGGGCAATTGTGGTACCGCCGCCTGTCAATGGCCATTAGTGCGGTTCTGATCCACTTACTGTGATCTGTTCGCGAGAGTTACGAGCCTCCTTCAGTCCGCATGGAGAATCTGTAGGCGCAGCAGGTCGAAGGAGGC
>NZ_JBITMP010000063.1:0-61558 GCF_044466425.1 Nonomuraea sp. NPDC049400 | reverse complement strand
TGTGATCTTGGTCGACACTGTTCTAGCAGGGGCTCTGTTGCTGTTTCCGCCGATTTGACGACACCACGAAATCGCTAACTAAGTGGTCTTGGGACAAGTCCTCCACCTCGTATGTGTTCGACAGCAGTGGCCGGTTGCTGAAGGTGACCGACCAGCGTGGCCGCAGCCAGAACCTGGAGTACGGCAGCGACGGCAAGCTCGCCAAGGCCATCGCGCCTGGAGGCCGGTCGCTCACCTTCACCTGGTCCGGCGCGCACGTCGAAACGGTGATGACGGACCCGGTCGATGGCAAGGCGTTGACGTGGAGCTACAGCTACAACGGCGACGTGCTGGAGAAGGTGTGCAACCCGGCGCAGGAATGCACTGTCTACAGTCATAATCCGGGGTCGCTGTATCGCAGCACCGTGCTGGACTCCGACCCGATGGGGTATTGGCGGTTGGGGGAGACCTCTGGCACGAGCGCCAAGGGCCTGGGGTGGCTCGGTAACGCCAGCTACAGCGGTATCACGTTGGGCCAGCCGGGCGCGCTGGCCGGGACGCCGGACACCGCGGTCGGCATTCCCGCCTCCAGCACGAGCGCGATTCACCTGCCCAACGGGATCATTCCGCGTGCCGGTGCCTGGGCCTCGATAGAGGCCTGGTTCAAGACCGGCGCAAGCGGAACCGTCATGACGGTCCAGGGCGAGTACTCGTACATTACTTTCCCCATGTTGCAGGTGACCGCGGACGGCAAGCTGGCGGCCGGCTACGACGCCGCGTCCCGGATTGTCACCACGGCTGTGGTCAAAGACGATGCGTGGCACCATGCCGTGCTGACCGCTGCGGGCGACCGGCAAACGCTGTATGTGGACGGTGTCGCCGCCGGAACCTTTGCCGGAACGATCCCCAACACCACTCCGCTGTACGCCGACCACATCTACCTTGGGGGCGTTTCCGGGACGATCGATGAGGTCGCCGTCTACGACCGCCCGTTGTCGCCCGCCGAGGTCGCCCGCCACTACGCGGCCCGGGCTGAAGCGCTGCACAAGCTCACGAAGATCACCCTGCCGTCAGGCCGCATCTGGGCAGCCAACACCTACGACACGTCCACCGACCGGATCAAAGCCCACACCGACAGCGACGGCGGCACCTGGCAACTCGGCGATCTGACCTACGACAGCACGACGGGCATGTCCACCGTCACGGTCACCGATCCCAACAACGCCTCCCTGTCGTCGGTGCATGACGCATGGCGCGGCTACCACCTGGTCTCCCACACCGATCAACTCGGCAAGAAGATGACCTACAGCTACGACACCGGCGGCTTCCTGCAAACCATCACGGACCCGAACCTCAACACCGTCACCACCTACAACGATGCCCGCGGCAACGTGATCCAGCGCAGAACCTGCCGCACCACCAGCAGCTGCCAGACCGTACGGACCGAGTACTACCTCAACAGCAACGATTTGTTCGATCAGCGCAACGACCGCGTGCTCAAGGTCCGCGACGCCCGTTCGGCCAGTGCCACCGACAACACCTACGCCACCAGCTTCGAGTACGACTCCTACGGCGAGCAGACCAAGCAGACCACGCCGGCCACGTCCGACTTCCCCAACGGCCGCTCGGCCACCGTCGCCTACACCGACGGCAGTGAGCCCGCCATAGGCGGTGGTAGCACGCCGGCCGGGCTGGTGAAGACGCGTACCGATGCCAAGGGCAATACCACCAGCTTCGGCTACAACGCTGCGGGCGATCTTGCCGAGCAGACCGATCCAGCCGGATTGGTCACCAAGCTCGAGCATGATGCGCTAGGCCGTGTGACTGCTCGCACCCAGGTCTCTGACGCCGAGCCGGGCGGCGTGAAGATCATGCTCACTTATGATGAGCTCGGCCGGGTGGCTACGGAGACGACTCCGGGTGTGAAGAACGAGATCACCGGTGTCGTCCACACAGCCAAGACGTCTTATACCTATGATGCCGATGGCAACACGCTCACCGCGACTGTCACGGACCTGACCGGCGGTGACCCCGAGCGGACCACCACGTACACCTACGACGTCTACGGCTACCAGGAATCCGTCACCGATCCTGAGGGCGGCGTGATCCGCACCACCTGGAACAAGCTCGGGCTACAGGCGACGGTCGCCGATCAGCTCGGTTCGGTGTTCGGCTACGCCTACACCGAACGCGGACAGCTGGCCGCCAAGACGCTGAAGAACTGGACCGGCAGCCCGGTCAACCCGCAACCGGCCAAAGAGATCACGTTGGAGTCGTACTCCTACGACCCCGCCGGCCGCCTGTCCGCCCAGGTCGATGCGATGGGACGCAAGACCTCTTACACCTACTACACCGACAACCTGCTCTCCCAGGTGATCGGCGACGACGTCAAGCTGAACGGCTCCGCGACCGCCAAGGACGTCGTGCTGGCGGCCAACACCTACGACGCGGCCGGCAACCTCACCCAGCGGGTGATCGGGGCCGACATCATCACCGGCGCAGGCATCGCGACCACGGCTTACGTCTACGACGCCGCCAACCGGCTCGCGTCGGAGACGTTCGATCCGGCCAAGCTGGCCCGCAAGACCGCCTACACCTACGACGCCAACAACAACATCGCCACGACTACCCGGTCTGCGGCCGGTAGCAGCCGTACCGAAACCACCGCGTACGCCTACAACAAGCAGAACATCCTCACACAGAGCACGGTCAAGAACGACGGACAGGACCTCACGCGCTCCTGGACCATAGACGATCGTGGCCTGGTAGAGAGCCTGGTCGACCCGCGCGGCAACCTTACCGGCGCCGACCCGAACGCCTACACCACCAGCTACCGGTATGACACCGCCGGGCGCTTGGTGGAGCGAAAAGCGCCGACCGTACAGATCGAGAAGAACGGAACCGCCCAAGCTGGACGCCCGACCACCCGCTTCGGTTACGACACGGTGGGGCACCAGACCCAGACGGTCGATGCCGAAGAACGGCTGACCACCTCGAGCTTCGACCGGGCCGGCCGACTGGCCTCGGTGACCGGCACGCCTTACACTCCGCCGGGCGGGACTGCCGTCACCCCCAAGACGTCGCACGCTTACGACGCTGCGGGACGTCTGATCAAGACCACCGACGGGCGCGGCAATGCCACCAGCATCGAATATGACGCGCTGGACAACGCGGTACGCGTCACCGACCCACCCGCCAGCCCAGGGCAGCCAGCCGGGCAGTGGGTCACCGAGTTCGATCTGCTGGGTGAGGAACTGGCCACCGTCGACCCGACCGGGGCCCGCAGCGAGGCCACCTACGACGACCTAGGGCGGCAGATCACCCGCACCATCGTCGAGCGCAAGCCCACCGCCGCGGCCTACACCACGAACCTGCAGTACAACGACGCCGGCGACCTGACCAAGGTGATCCTGCCCGGCAATAAGGCCACCGCCTACACGGTCAACGCCGCGGGCGAGGTCACCGCCGAGACCGACCCGATGAGCAACACCACAACGTACGGCTACGACATCGCGGGTCGCCCGGCCAAGGTCACCGACGCCGAGGGCAACGGCACCGCCGCCGACTACGACCCGGCCGGCCGCCTGACCAGCCTGAAGAATCTGGACAAAACCGGTACCACCGTGCGCACCGTCGGCTACGGCTACGACGCCGCCGACAACCTCACCCAGATCACCTCCGGCGAGGGTCACATCACCCGGCGCACCTTCGATGCCAGCGACCTGCTGACCGAACTCATCGAACCGGTCTCCGCCACCAAATCGATCACCACCAGTTTCGGCTACGACGCAACCGGGGCCCGCACCCGGTTCACCGACGGCCGCGGCAACGCCACCTGGACCAGCTACAACGCCCTCGGCCTGATCGAGACCCTCACCGAGCCGGCCACCACCGCCCACCCCAACCTCGCGGACCGCACCTGGACCCACATCTACGACGCGGCCAGCAACGAGACAGCACTCATCAAGCCCGGCGGGGTACGGCTAGACCGGCAGTACGACGCCCTCAACCGGCTCACCAAAGTGAGCGGTTCCGGGGCAGGCATCGTCGCCGAGGACAAGACCTACGGCTACGACCTGGCCGATCGCGCCACCACGGTGGGCGACCACACACTGGAATACAACGACCGCAGCCTGCTGGCTAAGGTCTCCACCCCGTCCGGTCCCAGCACCAGCTTCGCCTACGACGCGCTCGGCAATCCCACCCAGCGCATCGACATGACCGGCACCACCACCTACACCTGGGACAACGCCAACCGGCTCAGGACCGTGGCCGACCCGGTCAGCGGCCGCACCAACACCTACGACTACGACAAGGCCAACCGGCTCACCACCATCACCTCCGCCAACCCGGCCAACACCCAGGCCTACACCTACGACGCCCTCGACCGGCCCCTCACCCAGACCCTGAAGAACAGCAGCAGCGGCGAACTCGCCAAGATCACCTACGGCTGGGACAAGGACGACAATCTCACCACCAAAACCACCAGCGGACTGGCAGGCGCCGGCACCAACACCTACGGCTACGACCACGCCGGCCGCCTCACCTCCTGGACTGCCCCGAACAGCACCACCACCAGCTACGAATGGGACGACTCCGGCAATCGCACCAAGGTAGGCGACAAGGCCTACTCCTACGATGAACGCAACCGCCTCACCTCAGGTGACGGTGCCGACTACACCTACACCCCACGGGGCACCCTCGCGTCCCAGACCAAGAACGGCACCACCCGCCACCTGACCTTCGACACCTTCGACCGGCTCCTCAACGACGGCGACGCCACCTACACCTACGACGCCTTCGACCGGCTGAGCAGCCGCCAAACCGCGTCTGGTCGGCAGCGCTTCGTCTACGCCGGGCTCGACAACGACATCATCGCCATCACCGACCAAAACGGAGCCGTCCAATCCAGCTACGGCCGCGACCCGTTCGGATCCCTGGTCAGCGTCAAGGACGGCGCCAACCCCGCCCTCGGCGCCCTCACCGACCTCCACCAGGACCTGATCGGCACCTTCTCCGGCACCGCCCTGGCCGCCAGCACCGCCTACACCCCGTTCGGCGAGGTCACCGCCCAAACCGGCACCAAGACCAGCCTCGGCTACCAAAGCGAATACACCGACCCCGACACCGGCACCGTCAACATGCACGCCCGCTGGTACCAACCCGGCACCGGCGCCTTCACCAGCCGCGACGACTGGACCCTGCCCTCCAACCCTTCTGCGCAGGCCAACCGCTACACCTACGGCAACGCCAGCCCCCTCATCTACCGCGACCCCACCGGCCACATCCCCAGCGGTCCTGGCTGCTCAACGAACGACTGGTACTACCAGCAAACCTCCGCCCGCCGCGGCGGTTCCCCCGGTTCCGGTGGTTGCAACAGCAGCGATGGCGACACGGGCGCCCGCGACCTCAACAGGCCAGGTGGGTCCGATATCGATGTCGAAAAGACTGAACGACATGTGCCGAACCCCGCCCACGGCCGTGGGCGCGGTCGCGGCCGCGGCACCGGTCAGCCTGCCAGCGGCTCCGCAACAGCAAGCGCCGAAGGACCAAGCGTCCCGAAAAGGAAGAGGAGCGACGGCTCAAAGAACCCCAACCAGGGCGACCCGAAGAAGGGCGGCCCGAAGAAGCCGAAGAAGGGCACCCACCGCCCCGCCGGTCCCGACGTCATCGAAGTCCACGACGGCGGCATCGCCCCTATCGGCTCAGGCGGCCCCACTACATCCAACACCGTCCTCCCTGTCGGAGGCACACCCACCGGCAGCACACCCACCGTCACCCCCGTCGACCTACCCGAAATAAGCGGCGGGTCGCCGCCACCGCCATCCCCTGAGGGAACGCCGATCGATTGGCTAACCGGCGTCATCAACGGAGTGATGGGCACGCCCCAGTTGCCGGTGTGCACTCACGGCGAGTCGCCCTATATGACGGGGGACATGGATACGGGGGAATTAGTCGAGCCAACCTGCACGGATCCGCTTATTGGAGATCCCAACAGCAGCGCGTGGAAATCAGGCTACGACTTCGGCGCCCCAGACCCATGCGCCTTAGATCGCGAACATCCAGTCGACTCTGCGCTATGCGCAGGCGAAATGCTGGGCTCAATAGAGGGGCCGGGTGGCATAGGCCGCCTGGGGCCGCGGCCCAAGACGGACGGGAAAAATTTCCCCGATCGGCCGCTCCCGCGTGATGAACACGGCGGCCCGAAGGCTGATTCCGATTATCCGCACACGCAACTCGGGTGGAAGAAGGGGAGGCGCGATAAGTATCCGCAGGCGCGCGAATTCGGCTATGATGGTGAGGTTATGCGCGACTATGACTTCTCTGACCATGGTCGACCCGAGGTTCCCGGCCATGAGAATCCCCATCAGCATCGATACGAAGAAAATCCGACGGGCGGGTACAAAAAGCGCGGGCCGGCGGAGCCTTGGGGGTGGTGACATGCACGCCGTTGTAATTCCCATGCACGGCGCATCCGGAGTCGTTGTCGAGCTCAAGCAGATTCTCGGCGCGATCCCCGAGAACTCTTGGGCCTGGAGCATTCTGGAACTCTGGGGTACAGGTGTTGCGCCGCAAGGGATGACAATGCAGTCATTCGAAGACCTTATCGCGTCCTCCGATAATGGATATCCGTTGAGCTGGGGCGATTTGGTGAGTTGCGCTGCAGATCTGGAGCAGGTCCATGAGTGCCTTATCGTGGCGGCTAGATCACCTAGCCAACTATCCCGGCGCCTTATCGAAGTGGAGTCCGATCCGGAACTTTTCGTGGCGATCGAAGGTATGGACAGCACTCAGTGGTATATCAGAGTCAACGAATATCTCGACGGTTTTAAGACGATAGAGGAACGGCTCGCATCACTTCAGAGGTTGAAAGGTTGAGCTATCTCGGCGTGGTTGCATGTCTTTCTGCTGGGCGATGACTATGTCGGTGGGATGCGATATCCGGACGGTGGTGGACTGGCCCGGCCGCCAGAGCCAGCGCGAGCAGGCGCGCATGCAGGCCGGGGAGTTATTCGCTGTCGGCGTGGCACCGGCGCAGGTGGCCAACTGGCTGAGAATCTCACGGAAGCCTGCCTATGCCTGGTATCGGGCCTGGCAGGCCGGATGGCTGGAGGCGTTGCGGTCGAAAGGGCCGATCAGGCCCTGCGCAGGGCCAGGTCACGAATCACGATGCTGATGGCGAATCCGCCGGGGTGTTCGACCTGGATGTCGACGCCCTGGTCACCTCGAGCTGGGCTGATCCGGTTGCCATGGGGTTCTATAGCAGCGTCGGTTGTTGATTGGGGCCGAAGCCCGCGTGCCGGGGCATGGTGGGATCTGGGCAGCGGCTCGATCTGCCCGGGCCAGGGGCAACTCCCTGGAGCCCTTTCAGCTTGAGGGGAGCCAAAGAGGGGAGCCAGCGTACGCCGACTCCCCTCGATGCAGTCCGCCGTCACTCGACCGAAGCCGCAGCTAGACGCCCTTGTGACCGACTCCCGCCGACCTTGCCCGACTGAGATGGCTTAGCCTGCTCATATGGACGATCGCCAGCGCTACGACCGTGCCACAGCGGTTCTCGAACCGCCGCTCGCGATCCTCGATCTGGCGGCCATGCGCGCCAACGCGGCGGAGCTGGTACGGCGGGCGGCGGGCAAGCCGATCCGGGTGGCGAGCAAGTCGGTACGCAGCCGCCCCGTGCTCGAGCGCATTTTGGCCATGGACGGCTTCCAGGGCATCATGGCCTTCACCCTCCCCGAGGCCCTGTGGCTCGCCTCCCACGGCTTCACCGACATCCTGGTGGCGTACCCGACGGCCGACCGGCACGCGCTCGCCGAGCTCGCCGCGAACGCCGACGCGGCCAGGCACATCACCGTCACCATCGACTCGGCCGCCCACCTGGACTTCACCGAGGCGGCCGTGGCGGAGGTCCACCCTCGGGCCGAGATCCGGATATGTATCGACATCGACGCCGGATATGTCGCCTTGGGCGGGAAGTTTCGGGCTGGGGCTCTCCGCTCGCCCATCCGCGAGCCGGAGGAGGCCGCCGACCTGGCCGCCGCCATCGCCAAGCGCCCCGGGTTCCGGCTGGCCGGGCTCATGGCGTACGAGGCACAGATCGCCGGAGTCGGCGACGACCCGCCCGCGAACGCCGCCTACACCCGCGGCGACGCGGTGACCGTCGGGGTGGCCGAGGACTTCGACAAGACCGAGACCCCGGTGCGTCGATGGGTACGCCGGCCGCGATTGACGCTGCCCGATGGAATGGGTTGACGAACAGTGAATGCAAGTGCCTCCGATTTGGTTCGTTGGCAGGGTGCAGCTCGAGTTGCTTCTTGACCACTGTCACCCGGTCTGGCAGCGCGCCTGGGGCGATCGGCACACACTCAAAGCCGAGTGAGGTGTAGGCGTCCCGGTGGACCTGCTCAAATCGCAGCGACTCCTCGAAGGTGATCTGCCGCAAGTCGGTCGGCGTGACGAACCCGAGGTTCTGTACCAGGCAGACCTTCTTCTCGTAGATCTGCCGGGCTTGGATGCGCTCCAACTCGCAGGAGAGGACCGGCGAGACGGGATGGCCCAGGCAAGTAGCCAAGGCATAGGTGCAGACAGGCGATCGATCGTAGATATGTACACCGCCAGGGAAGCCTTCAGCCGGTTCCTGCCGCTGGCGCTGCAAGGTGATGATCGCCCCCCAGGAAGGACGGCCTCGTCCACGGCTCGGGCTCGCCTTGAGCCTGCTGCAGGGCGATGACATCGGTCGCCGCGTCCTCTACGACGGTGTAGCCGTCGACTCCAGCCAACGCAGGATCGCCGTCTTGCCGGCTCCGATGGCGCCGGTGAGGACATAGCGCCTCATCAATCGCTCCCTGTCTCTCTCTGACCTGGACGTCGACTTCGTCAGATGCGCCAACAAGCACGGGGATCACCAGTTCAACGACCCCGCTCCGGCCAACCACCCCTCCCCCCGAAAGGAAGCGCTGGTCAGCGCCGCATTGCGGGTGCCTGGACATCGTGATCAAGAAAACTTCCACGAAGATCTTTTTTGAATTCGCTGACGCAGCGTGTTTACCTTGTCACGATGAGCGTATGCATCGAGGCGATCTGACGAACGCCGAGTGGGAGCGACTGGCGTCCCTGCTGCCCCAAGGCGACAAGCGCGGAGATCGATGGGATGAGCACCGGATGATGATCAACGGCGTGCTCTACCAGGCCCGCACCGGGTTGCGGTGGCGTCATCTCCCCGAGCGGTTCGGTTGCTGGGTGACCGTCTACCGGCACCACCGTCACTGGACAGCCGATGGCACCTGGCGGCAGCTGCTGGCAGCGGTCGAAACGGCTCAGAAGAATGTCGCCCGAGCCGGTAACGACGCCACGACAGGTCAGGACGCGGCTCCGGAGGTAGCACAGCATCCGCGACACAAGCGGACCACTGGCGATCCAGTGCTGGTCAGCCTCCGCGCGCACCTGACGGCGATAGTCAGACAGAGAGACCTCTAGATCATTTCGATCTGGATGCAGCCAAGGTTCAACGAACTGCCGCTTCCGCCAGACAGCCACTCCCCTTATGGCCGGTGACACGAAGCCGCAGAAGGTGTCGCCCACTGAGGCGCCTCTGGCGCCCAGTTCCAATAAGAACGGGCTGCGGGTCGCCCCTCCTCGACCCGCCTGCCAACTGGCGGCCGTCCTCGCCGACCCCTCCCTCCCGGCGAGGACGGCACCAATCCGAGGACGACCTATATATAGGCGTCTCTAGGCCTCTATAGGTAGGCCGCGAACCCGCGACTTCTGGCCCCGAGTGGCGTCGCGGAGGGTGCTCCAGGCGCCAATCTGAAGATCACCTGTGAGCGATCGGGCAACTTAGACGGATCAGGTTCCAATCCGGTTCCTGTGATCTGAGTCACGTTTTGCCGACTACACGTCGTGACGGGTCATTAACGGCACTGCAGTCCCATCAGCCACAACCCCCCAATACCCTGCGAAAACGTGACTATCCAATCACTCCGCGCGAAGATCACTGACAGATAACAGCACGGTAACGGCGGTAAGGCCGACTACCGGATCGCCCAAACCGGGTTCCACCTGCGGAGATCACCACGCTATGTTCCTTGCTATCCCTTTACTGACGCATGGGACGCAAGTTGCGACCCACGACAGAGCAAGGAGCAGTTCCCTTGAAGCGCATCCTCATCCCCGCCGGTGGCGCCATCCTGGCTACCGGCCTTCTGGCTGCCGGCCTGGCCGGCAGCGCCCAGGCCGACAGCGACGTTGCCAGCGACCCGATGGCGGCGAGTGCGGCTAACGCCAAGGCCATTGCTGAGTTCTGGGCCGACAACAACGGCGCTGCTCTCCGCGCCGCCAAGGAGTCCAACGTCTGGGACAAGGGCGACGTTGCCAAGCTGCAGAGCAAGGGCGGCTACAGCGCCGACACCAAGCCCGGCTCGACGGCTCCGATCGGCCAGGAGAAGAAGACCACCGCCAAGGTCCAGAACGTCAACATGCCGAAGACCATCGGCAAGGTGTTCTTCGTCAACAGCAAGGGTGAGAAGAAGTGGTGCTCCGCTTCTTCGATCCAGTCGCAGTACCGCAACCTGGTCGCCACGGCCGCTCACTGCGTGTACGACACGGCGACTAACTCGGACGTCATGTCCAAGTGGGTCTTCGTCCCCGGTTACTACCAGGGCAGGGCTCCTTGGGGCATCTACGTGGGTAAGCAGGCCTTCACCCACTACGACTTCGACGTGTACGAGGACTACGACCGCGACTACGCGTTCGTGACCGTGTACAACGGCGTGAAGCTCGATGCCGGGACGGCCAAGAAGGTCACCCTCAACGAGTACAAGGCCGCTCAGGCCAAGGGTCTGGCGACCGACTACAAGACGACCGAGGTCGACGAGAAGGAGTACCTGGCGGGCATCAAGGACCCGAACAGGTTCCTGTACTACGACATCAAGCCGGGTACGGCGAAGAAGGTCGCCGGTCCGGACCACCCCGGCGCCATCGTCGACAAGAAGGAAGTCAGCAAGTCTGACTACCAGGCTGCCGTCGACGCGAAGAAGATCGGTCGTGGCCAGGACTTCGTCTACGGCGACCCGATCGTCGAGAACGTGGACAAGGCCACCTGGGAGGCCTACAAGGGCCCGGGCGAGAAGGGTGATGGCCCGGACAAGTTCGGGAACTACCTGATCACGCACTACTACCTGCAGGACTGGTACGTCCCCGGCACGAGCACCAAGTACTACCGGGTCGACTACTATGTGGTCGAGGGCTTCGCCAAGGACGCCGGTCGCCTCGGCGACAACGTCGGCGGCCAGGGCTTCGCCTGGAACCAGCCCACCGGCAAGTACGTTCGCGTGTTCGGCTACCCGGCCGCTCCTCACCCCGACGGCAACAAGAACTACACCGGCGTTACTCCGAAGTGGTGCTACGGCAAGACCTCGGCGAAGCTGGTCGGTTCGGCTGCCAAGAAGATCGAGGAGCACATCGCCCTCAAGTGCGCCTTCACCGAGGGCGCCGACGGTGGCCCGTGGCTGTACAAGTACAGCAACGCCAAGCGTCTCGGTTACGTGAACGGTGTGACCAGCACCTTCAACGACCAGGACGGCAACGGCCGCGTGGACTACATCTCGTCGCCGTACTTCGACGGCGAGACCAACACCGTCTACCGGGCCGCCGCGGTTTCGTGGTCCGGCAAGATTGTCTGAAGTAACGGATAGCGACCGGTCATAGACCGTTCGTATAACCGTTGCAACCGAAGGGCCCGGCATCCTGCCGGGCCCTTCGGCGTTCCCGGCGAAAGTGATGGCGCCTTGGACGCATGGGGCGCCCAGACGGTGCCATCAATCCAATGTGATCTGCATCACATAGCGAACCGACGCAAGATCGCCGGGACGCAGGAGCCCCGCGAGACACACTGACAACTTCCTTATGTTGATCAGGGCAAACGGGCGCAAGATCAGCTTTCCTCGCCTCACGGACATCAGCCGCTTAAACATCACAGAACGATCACGCCCGGCTTGTCGCATCTTTTCCCGCCAAAGCGGCTACCGGTTAGCAAGATCGACACTGTATGTTCCTGGCTATCCCTTTACTGACGCATGGGACGCAAGAGGCGTTCCACGACAGCGCAAGGAGTTACCGTGAAGCGCATCCTCCTCCCGGCCGGTGGCGCCATTCTGGCTACCGGTCTGCTGGCTGCTGGTCTGGCCAGCACCGCCCAGGCTGACAGCACCGTCTCCGCCGACGTCCTGGCTGCCCAGGACAAGGCGGCTGACGTCCTGAGCTTCTGGACGGCCTCCAACAACGCGGCGATGGACAAGGCCGTGGCCTTCAACCCCGACGCGCTCGAGGTTTCGAAGATCTCCTCCGGTGGCGGCTATACCTCGGACACCAAGCCGGGTTCCACCGCTCCCATCGGCGAGGAGAAGAAGGTCGCCGCCAAGGTCCAGAACGTGAACCTGCCGAAGACCATCGGTAAGGTCTTCTTCGAGGGCCGCGACGGCAAGCTGTACTGGTGCTCCGGTACGTCGATCCAGTCGCAGTACCGCAACCTGGTCGCCACGGCTGCTCACTGCGTGTACGACATCGGCGGCAACGACGAGGTCGTGTCCCGCTGGGTCTTCGTCCCCGGCTACTACCAGAAGAAGGCTCCGTTCGGCGTCTACGTGGGTAAGCAGGCCTTCACCCACTACGACTTCGACATCTACGAGGACTTCGACCGCGACTACGCGTTCGTCACCGTCTACGACGGCATTGGCGGTGTGCTCAACAACGCGACCAAGGTCACGTTCGACGAGTACAACGCCGCGTCCGCCAAGGGCCAGAAGACTGACAAGAAGCTGACCGAGGTCAGCGACAAGGAGTACTTCTCGGCCATCAAGGACCCGACCAAGCTCCCGTACTACGACATCAAGCCTGGTACGGCGAAGAAGGTCACCGGTCCGGACTTCCCCGGCGCGGTCGTCGACAAGCGCGAAGTCGACCAGAAGTTCTACGAGGCCCAGGAGAAGGCCGGCAAGGTCGGCAAGGGCACGGACTTCATCTACGGCGAGCCGGTTGTCGAGCAGGTCGACGAGGCCACGTTCAAGGCGTACAGCGGTCCTGGCACCAAGGCAGGCCCTGACAAGTTCGGGAACTACACCATCACGCACTACTACGTGCAGGACTGGTACGTCCCCGGTCAGGACACCAAGTACTACCGTGTCGACTACTACGTGTTCAGCCACCACGTCAAGAGCGTTGGTCGCCTCGGCGACAACGTTGGCGGCCAGGGCTTCGCGTGGAACCAGCCGGCCGGTAAGGCCATCCGTGCCTTCGGCTACCCCTACGGCCCGCACCTGGACGGCAACAAGCCGTTCACCGGTGTGACGCCGAAGTGGTGCTACGGCCCGACCGCCAAGAAGGCTCTGCTCATCCCCTCGAAGAAGGTCGAAGAGCAGCTGTCGATGAAGTGCACCGTGACCGCCGGCTTCGACGGTGGCCCGTGGCTGTACAAGTACAGCAACGCCAAGCGTCTCGGCTACGTCAACGGTGTGACCAGCCTCATCGCGGACGTCGACGGCAACAAGCGCTACGACACGATCACCTCGGCTTACTTCGACGGTGAGACCAACGTCGTCTACCAGGCTGCTGCGAAGTCCTGGAGCGGCAAGCTCATCCCGTAGTTCGCTGCGGATCGGAACGAAGACTTGTTCGTCGTTCAGTAGCAATACCGAAGGGCTCGGCATCCTGCCGGGCCCTTCGGCCTTTTTGGTGAGGAATCTGGCAATTTCCCTTACCAGAGTGACTGAAGGGTCGATAGGGTCTTTACACCCTTTTTGACAACCGTGGAGCCTCCCGTGAAGCGCCTGCTCATCCCCCTAGCAACCGCCTGCCTGAGCGCCGCCGCCCTCGCCATACCCGCCAGCGCCGCCCCGAGCTGGTCCACTGACAATCTCCAGCCCAAGCCTGCCGACGCGTACGGCGCCGCCTACTTCTGGCTGGACTCCAATGGCGCCGCCCTGCGCAAGGCCACCGAGTACCGCCTGGACACCAAGGTCGTGCCCAAGATCGTGTCGTCCGGGAGCAACGGCGCCACTGACGGGAAGCCCGGCATGGCCGGCCCGACCACCCCCACCAAGCCCGCGCAGTCCAAGAACGTCAACCTGCCCAAGACCATCGGCAAGGTCTTCTTCCTTGACAAGGCAGGTCGCTACCGCTGGTGCTCGGCGACGTCCGTCCAGGCCAGGAACCGCAACCTGGTCGCCACCGCCGGCCACTGCGTCTTCGCGAACGGCAAGGACGACGTCTACGACAAGTGGATCTTCGTGCCGGGCTACTTCGAGGGCAAGGCTCCCTTCGGCGTCTACGTGGGCGCTTACGCGTTCACGGCGTACGACCTGGACACCTACGACGACTACGACGGCGACTTCGCCTTCGTGGCGGTGCACAACGGCTTCTCGCTGGCGGGCGAGAAGGAGGTCTCGCGCAGTCAGTTCAAGGCGTGGGCCGGTGACAAGTGGATCAAGCCGCGCGAGATCGGCCTCACGGAGTTCCTCAAGTGCCAGCTCACCCTCGGCGACTGCTGGTCTGAGGGGGAGGACAAGCCGTCCGACCTCGTGGGCCCCGACTTCGTCGGCGCCGTCCTCGAGAAGGTGGAGGTCACCCCCGCCGCGTACAAGGACGCGAAGACCGGCAGGGGCCAGGGCTTCAAGTTCGGCGAGCCGGTCGTGGAGCAGGTCGACAAGGCCACCTGGGACGCGTACAAGGGGCCCGGCGACAGGGGCGCCGGGGCGGACCAGTTCGGCAACTACACCATCACCCACTACTTCACCCAGAAGTGGGTGAAGCCCGGCACCTCTCGTAAGTTCTACGAGGCCCATTACATGATCGGCATCGCCAAGGACATGGGCCGCCTCGGTGACGTGGTCGGTGGCCAGGGTGTGGCCTGGAACCAGCCGCTGGGCCAGCAGGTGACGGCGTTCGGCTACCCCGCCGCCCCGCACCCCGACGGCGACCGGCCGTTCTCCGGCGTGACGCCGAAGTGGTGCGCCGGCAAGACCGCCACCAAGAGCTACCAGATCAACACGTTCAAGGTCGAGACGCACCAGCTGCTCAAGTGCTCCATGACCCCGGGTGCCGACGGCGGCCCGTGGCTCATGAAGTACGACAACGCCAAGCGCACCGGCTACGTCAACGGCGTGACGAGCATGTTCCACGACAACGACCGCAACGGCCGGATCGACTACATCAGCTCGGCGCTCTTCGACGGTGAGGTGGCCGACGTCTACGCGAAGGCCCAGTTCGCGGCGACCAAGGGGATCGTCGGCCCCAACGGCGAGCTGCTCAAGTAGTCACTGCACAAGTCCTCGAGCCTGGTGATCTCTTGAAGCCTGACGAAGCTTCAAGAGATCACCAGGCTCGTTCTGTGTTCCAGGCCGGAGCTCCTACACCGCCGCGAGCTCGCGCGACCGCTCCCGCAGCGCCAGCACGGCACGCTCGTTCTTGTACGGCTCCAGCCGCCGCCGCAGATCCGCCGCGTACGACCGCGTCCGAGCCGACTGCAGCTCCCCCGCCAGCGCAAAGGCACTGGCCGCGGCGGAGCACGCCTCCTCCAGCTCCCCGCACTGCAACAACCCCGCGGCCAGCAGCGACAGGTTGAACATGCGCCCGCGGACGTACCGGGAGTCCATGTCGAGCGACCGCCGCGCCTGCCGCACGGCCCGCTCCCCGTCCCCCAGGTCGCGGAAGCAGTGGGCGAACTTGGCGGACAGGTAGGCCTCGTCGAAGTAGCTCAGCCACGCGGGCTCGTCGGCGGGCTTGCGGGCGTCGAAGGCGGACTCCGCCTCGTGCAGGGAGGCGCCGCAGGAGCGGCTGTCGCCCAGGCCCGCTTGGGCGTGGGCCTCCAGGACGTGGGCGGAGGCCAGCAGCGTGTGCACGCCGGCGCGGCGGGCGGCCAGCTGGGCGGCCCTGGCCAGGTCGAGGGCGTGGGCGGGCTGGCCCATGTAGATGGCCTGGTGTGCCATGCCGGCCAGGATCTCGCCGCCCAGGGTGTGGTCGTCGGCGCCCCTGGCCAGGCGGAGCGCCTGGATGAGGTAGCGCTGGGCGAGGCCGTGCTGCTCCATGTCGTAGGCCATCCAGCCGGCCAGGCGGGTCAGCTCGGCGGCCGCGGCGGCCAGTTGCCTGCCGGTGGCCTCGCCGTACAGGCCGTCTTTGAGTAGCGGCGAGACGGCGGTGTCGAGGTATTTGACCACGGATGAGCGGACGCGGCCGCTGCCGAAGCGGTTGTCCAGCTCGCCGAACGATCGGGTGACCTCATGGATGGCGGCGATGTCGGCGCGGCCCACCCGCCGCGCGCCCGTGCCGCTCAGGTGTCCCCCGGTCGGGGACGTCAGCCAGCGGATGGCTCCCACGGAGCCTGCTCCTATCGCGAACGTCGAGTCGATGAGAAACCTCCGTCTCTCCACGTCGGCCCGCCAAAGCGCCGTCACGGTCGCGACCCCCTCCTGCCACGTGTGCGTGAACTCTTGTCCGAGATCGAGGGGCGTGAGAATGGCGGGCATGCCCAGGTCTTCCGAGGTAACCGGTCGGCCCAGCCGCATCGCGAATATCTCCGTGAGCAGGCCCGGCACGGGATCGCGTGGCCTCTGACCGCCGATCCAGCGCAGCACCGAACTGTGGTCGTACTTGAGACCCGGAGTGCCACGCGCCGCTCCCCAATCGTTGAGGCACCTGGCCAGACCCTTGTGGGAGAACCCCGCCTCCGAGATGAGCTGTTGCAGCAGTCGGTTCGGCTCGCGTTCCATCACTCTCCTCGTCGCAGGAGTGGGCGCCCGCATCCTTACAGAGAGCTATTGTTATATCACCTTGGGTAAAGGTTTAAGGGTGTTTCTCAAAGGACAGTCCAAGTCGACAACAAACGGGGGCCTCCCCTACCCATGACTGGGTCACGTAATCAGGAGGCCCCCGTAAGAGCAGGTCAGAGGCGGGCGACGCCGTCGGCTCTGGCCTGGGCCGCGACCGCGGCCGTCACGGCGGGCGCCACGCGCTCGTCGAAGGGGCTCGGGATGATGTAGGTCGGCGAGAGGTCGTCGCCGACGACGCCCGCCAGCGCGCTGGCCGCGGCCACCTTCATGTTCTCGGTGATGGAGGACGCGCGCACGTCCAGGGCGCCCCTGAACACGCCGGGGAACGCGAGCACGTTGTTGATCTGGTTGGGGAAGTCGGAGCGCCCGGTGGCCACGACCCCGGCGTGCCTGGCGGCCACGTCGGGATGGACCTCGGGCGTGGGGTTGGAGAGGGCGAAGACGATGGCGTCGGGCGCCATGGAGGCGATGGCCTGCTCTGACACGGTGGATCCGGACAGCCCGAGGAACACGTCCGCGCCGGCCAGCGCGTCCTCCGTCGAGCCGGTGTGGCCCGCGCGGTTGGTGTCGCGGGCGAGGGCCTCCTTGACGGGGTTGAGTCCCTCTCTGCCCTGATAAATCATGCCCTTGGAGTCGGAGACCGCGATGTCGCCGATGCCCGCCTCCAGGAGGATGCGGGTTACCGCGACGCCGGACGCGCCCGCTCCGGCCACGACGGCGCGCAGGTCGCCCAGCGAGCGCCCGGTCAGGCGGGCGGCGTTCTGGAGCGCGGCCAGCGCCACGATGGCGGTGCCGTGCTGGTCGTCGTGGAAGACGGGGATGTCGAGCCGCTCGCGCAGGCGGTCTTCGACCTCGAAGCAGCGCGGGGCGCTGATGTCCTCCAGGTTGATGCCGCCGAACGACGGCGCGAGGCGCGCGACGGTCTCGACGAGCTCGTCGACGTCGGTGCAGTCGAGGCAGAGCGGGACGGCGTCGACGTTCGCGAACTGCTTGAACAGCAGCGCCTTGCCCTCCATGACCGGCATGGCCGCCGCGGGGCCTATGTCGCCCAGCCCGAGCACGGCGGTGCCGTCGGAGACGACGGCGACCACGTTGGAGACCCACGTGTAGTCGTTGACCAGCGAGGGCGTGTCGGCGATGGCGGTGCAGACCCGGGCGACGCCGGGCGTGTAGGCGAGCGAGAGGTCGTCCGCGTCGCGGACGGGAACGGTCGAGCGGACCTCGAGCTTGCCGCCGCGGTGCAGCGCGAAGGCCGGATCGAGATCGAGTTTGGCAACGGAAGCAGAAGCGGGCGTGACAGCCACAGCGACCCCTGTAGTCATCGGGAGCGGAAGAAACCTTCGGCGGACGAGCGGGAGCGGGCTGGCTTCGGTAGCTGCCAGGATCCCCTCGTCGATCTTCTCAGAGGGGTACGGGGGTCACCCGTCTCACTATCGTGCCACATGGTGAGATGGTCTCGGTGTCGGCGCCGACGCCGTTCCGTTGACGCATCGTTAAATCCTTGATGACGGACCGCTGCTAAACCCCATTTAAACTGCACAAAAAGCAAGCTTCGTGGCATTTCACTTCGAGGAGGCCGTACATGGCCCTCAGTCCTAAGGGCCGCCGTGGCTACGCCGCCGGCGCGCTCGCCCTGATCGCTGCTCTCACGCTGTCCGCGTGCGGCGGCGGCTCCAGCTCGGGCTCCGGCAGCACGACCGGCGCGAGCGCCTCCGCGGCGGGCGGTGTCCAGTTGGTACAGCCCGGCAAGCTCACGGTCTGCACGAACATCCCGTACGAGCCGTTCCAGTTCAAGGACGCCAGCGGCAAGATCGTCGGGTTCGACGTGGACATGGTCGACCTTGTCGCGAAGAAGCTGGGCGTGACCCAGGAGATCGTGGACATCGACTTCGCGGTGATCAAGAGCGGCGCCGCCATGGCGGCGAAGAAGTGCGACCTGGCCGCCGCCGGCATGACGATCACCCCCGAGCGCAAGGCGAACATCGACTTCTCCGAGCCGTACTTCGACGCCACCCAGGCGCTGCTCGCCAAGAAGGGCACCGGGGCGAAGTCGCTGGCCGACGTCAAGGCCAAGGGCCTCAAGCTGGGCGCCCAGGCCAGCACCACGGGTCTCGACTACGTCAAGAAGCAGGGCTTCGACCCGACCGAGTACGCCGACTCGGCCAAGGAACTGCTGGCCCTGCAGGCCGGGCAGGCCGACGTGATCGTCCAGGACCTGCCCGTGGTGCTCACCTGGCTGAAGAAGCCGGAGATCGCCGCGAAGTTCGAGCTGATCGGCAGCCTGGACACCGGCGAGCAGTACGGCTTCGGCCTGAAGAAGAACGCCGACCCGGTGCTGCTCAAGACGATCAACGAAGAGATCACCAAGTCCAAGCAGGACGGCACCTACGAGAAGATCTACGTGAAGTGGTTCGGCAAGAAGCCCGGCGAGCTGGGCTGATCCATGGCTGACCAGCCGAAGACGGCTGAGCCTGCGCGCGCCAGGCTCAGCCCTCGGAAGAGACAACGCATCATCCGCGGCGTCCAGTACGCGGTTCTGATCATCGCCGTCGTCGGGCTCGTCCTGTACGCGGACTGGTCGAGCCTGGCCGAGAACTTCGCCAGGCCGGACATCGCGCAGAAGGCCCTGCCCGAGCTGTTCACGATCGCGCTGAAGAACACGATCATCTACTCGGTGGGCGGGTTCGTCTTCTCCTTCGTGTTCGGCCTCGTTCTCGCGCTCATGCGGCTGTCGCAGGTCCGCCCCTACCGCTGGATCGCCGGCGTCTACATCGAGATCTTCCGCGGGCTTCCCGCACTGCTGATCTTCCTGCTGATCCTCTTCCTCCCCATCGCGCTGCCCGGATTCGAGGTGCCCGGGGGCAAGTACGGTGAGGGCATCCTGGGACTCACCCTGGTCGGCTCGGCCTACCAGGCGGAGGTCTTCCGCGCCGGTCTGCTGGCCGTGCCCAAGGGACAGACCGAGGCGGCCAGATCGCTCGGCATGTCCGCGGGCAGGGCGCTGTTCACCGTGGTGATCCCCCAGGCGGTCCGCATCGTGATCCCGCCGACCACCAACCAGTTCATCGCGTTGCTCAAGGACTCGTCGCTGATCCTCTTCCTGGGGGTCTCGGGCGAGTACGTCGAGCTGGCCAAGTTCGGCAACGACCTGTCCTCCGAGCAGTCCAACGCCACGCCCATCATGGTCGCCGGCGTGACGTACCTCATTGTCACGATCCCGCTGGGCTACCTCGTGCGGCGGCTGGAGGCACGAGCGGGGAGGGCGCGATGACGCACGCCGTCGAGATCAGGGACCTGCACAAGTACTTCGGCGCCAACGAGGTGCTCAAGGGCATCGACTTCACCATCGGTCAGGGCCAGGTGGTCTGCGTCATCGGCCCGTCGGGATCCGGCAAGTCCACGCTGCTGCGCTGCGTGAACCTGCTGGAGGCGCCCACCAAGGGCAAGGTGTTCGTGGAGGGCGTCGAGCTCACCGACCCCGATGTGGACATCGACGCCGTACGCCGCCGCATCGGCATGGTCTTCCAGCAGTTCAACCTGTTCCCGCACATGACCGCGCTGCAGAACGTGATGATCGCCCAGCAGCGGGTGCTGAAGCGGAGCAAGAAGGAAGCCGAGGTCGTCGCCAGGGAGAACCTGGACAAGGTGGGTGTCGGCGCCAAGTGCGACGCCTACCCGGCGCAGTTGTCGGGCGGTCAGCAACAGCGGGTGGCGATCGCCAGGGCGCTGGCCATGAACCCGGACCTGATGCTGTTCGACGAGCCCACCTCGGCGCTCGACCCCGAGCTGGTGGGGGACGTGCTCACCGTCATGCGGAAGCTGGCGGAGGAGGGGATGACCATGCTCGTGGTCACCCACGAGATGGGCTTCGCCCGCGAGGTGGCCGACCGGGTGGTGTTCATGGACGGCGGCGTGATCGTCGAGGACGGCGAGCCTGAGCAGGTCATCGGCGACCCGCAGCAGGAACGCACCCGTACCTTCCTGCGCCGCGTCCTCCACCCGGAGGAGTAAGCCCGGAGGGGTAAGCCCGGAGGGGTGAGCCCCAGCAAGCCCGGCAGCGCGCCCCGCCCACGCGGGGCGCGCTTCCTCGGCCAGCGGCCGGCGGGCTGATCGTGTAATACTCCGGCATGGACCTCACCTCTTACGCCGAGTGGGCCCTCCGCCTGGTCAACGACCCGGACCCGCCGCCTGAGCTGAGAGGGCTGCGGGACGAGCTCGCCGCCGTGTTCGACGCGGCCGACGACGAGCAGGCCGCGGTCCAGCGGTTGAACGCCCTGCTCGTGCGCTACCCCGTACGTCCCCAGCTCACCGACCACGACGGCCGGGGCTGGCACCTCCACCTGGCCGACGACGACGCGGCCGGCGCCGTGATGGGCCTGGCCGCGGCAGTGGCGGAGCTGGGCGTGGACCGGCTCGGCAGGTGCCAGGAGCCGCGCTGCCGGCAGGCGTTCCTGGACACCTCGTCCAACCGCTCCCGCCGCTACTGCTCACCCCGCTGCGCCAGCCGCGCGAACGTGGCCGCCTTCCGTGCCCGGCAGCGGGACGGATCCTAGCGCCGTCGTCGCAGGAGGGGCCAGTAGCGCAGCACGACCCGTCCCACGATGTCGTGGACGGGGCCGAAGTCCCAGCTGTCGCGGCGCCCGCCGGCCCGCTGGTTGTCGCTCTCCAGCCACCAGCCGCCGGGCCCGTGCCACTGGGCCCGTTTCACGATCAGCCGATCCGGGTCGCCGGGGAGCCTGGCGACGACGAGATCGCCCGGGCGGACGGCGGCGTTCCTGCGTACCAGGAGCCAGTCTCCTGGAACCAGCGCGGGACGCATCGAATCGCCCTCGACACGCACTCTCATGGTCTCCTCAAGGACGTGCTCGGCGCCGGGCGGGGGTCTCCGCCCGGACCTGCCGCGGAACAAGCGTAAGACCCGTGAGCGACAGGGGAATCCCCCCTCCTCCGCGGGCGTTCGTGACCCGAGTAAGGTCAGTTATGGACCAAGCTGATTCAGCATCAAGGAAGGACTTTCTGATGCTCGCACGACTGCTACGACCCAAGCAGGTCGCCTCCGCGCACTGCGACCTGCCGTGTGGGGTCTACGACCCCGCTCAGGCCCGCATCGAGGCCGAGTCGGTCAAGGCGATCATGGAGAAGTACGCCGGCAACGAGGACCCGGTCTTCCGCGCCCGCGCGCTGACCATCAAGGAGGAGCGCGCCGAGCTGGTCAAGCACCACCTGTGGGTGCTGTGGACCGACTACTTCAAGCCGCCGCACCTCGAGCAGTACCCTCAGCTTCACCAGCTCTTCTGGGACGCCACGAAGCTCGCGGGCGCCGCCGGCGCCAAGGGCACGGTCGACGTCGCCAAGGCCGAGGACCTGCTGGGCAAGATCGACGAAATCGCGAAGATCTTCTGGGAGACCAAGGCCGCCTAAAACGGCACATAAGGCTCTGTGCGGCGGCGTCCGCGCAGAGCCTTTTCCGTTGATGGCGAGTCTGAATCGTCCAAGCACCTCCCAGGGGCGGTAAGTTGCAGTTGGCGTCGGAAACGCGAGGAGGAACGTGACCGAGGAAACCGAGACGCGCGCGGAGGGCGTGGCCGGCATCCGCGACGTGGTGAGCATCAGGCTCCCCGCCGCGAGTGCTTACCTGTCTGTGCTGCGTACGGCTACCGCCGGGCTGGCGGCGCGGCTTGACTTCACCCTCGACGAGATCGAGGATCTGCGGATCGCGGTCGACGAGGCGTGCGCCATGCTGCTGAGCGAGGCGGTGCCGGGCACCGACCTCACCGCCGAGTTCGAGCTGACCGGGCAGGAGATGCAGGTGAGGGTCGAGGTCGCGACCGTCGGCAGCTCCGCGCCCAAGCGCGACGACTTCGCCTGGATGGTGTTGACCGCTCTGGCGGACGAGGTGGACGCGGTGGCGCCCGCTCAAGGCTCCCCCGACACGATGGCGATCGTCCTGCGTAAGCGCCGAGGCGCGGCGAGGCCGGCGTGACGGAAAGGACTGGAGCCATGGCCACCAGCGAACACGCCGTGCCCGACCGGGTCCGTGCCCGCATGCTCTTCGCCGAACTGGCCGAGTTGGGCCCCGAGGAGCCGCGCCGCCAGCGCATCAGAGATGAGCTGGTCGAGCTTCACCTTCCTCTGGTCGAATACCTGGCTCGCCGCTTTCGGAACAGGGGCGAGTGGCTCGACGACCTGACCCAGGTCGCCACCATCGGCCTGATCAAGTCCATCGACCGCTTCGACCTCAACCGCGGCGTGGAGTTCTCCACGTACGCCACGCCCACCATCGTCGGCGAGATCAAGCGCCACTTCCGCGACAAGGGCTGGGCGGTGCGCGTGCCGCGCCGCCTGCAGGAGCTGAAGCTCTCGCTGACCAAGGCGATAAGCGATCTGTCGCAGCGCGAGGGCCGCGCGCCGACTGTGGCCGAGCTGGCCTCCTACCTCAAGATGACCGAGGAGGAGGTGCTCGAGGGCCTCGAGTCGGCCAACGCGTACTCGACGGTGTCGCTCGACGCGCCCGACTCCGGCGACGACGACGCCCCCGCGGTGTCCGACTCGCTCGGCATCGTGGACGAGTCGCTCGAGGGCGTCGAATACCGCGAGTCGCTCAAACCGCTGCTCGAGCGGCTGCCGCCACGGGAGAAGCGCATCCTGCTGTTGCGCTTCTTCGGCAACATGACGCAGTCGCAGATCGCCACGGAGCTGGGCATCTCACAGATGCACGTCTCGCGCCTGCTGGCCCGCACGCTCGCGCAGCTGCGCGAGGGCCTGACCGCCGAAGACTAACCGTCCCCGTAGAGGGCGTGGGTGGTGGGCGGCGCGAGCAGCGTCGCCAGCCCGGCCACGGCGATCACGATCAGCGGGATCCCGAGCTGCGGCTGGCCCGACTGGATGAGCGTGACGGAGACCGGCAGCACGAAGATCTGGGCCAGCACGCCGGGCGACCTGCCCCACCGCTCCATCCTGAACAGCCCGCCCCACGCCACCCAGAGCAGCCCTGCCCCGATCAGCACGCCGAACGCCGACTCCGCGATGGCGGTGGTGAGGTTGTCCGGGGTGCTGACCAGGGTCTCCACCGCGACGTAGATCCCGAGCCCGAACGCGGCCAGGCCCTCGAGGGCGACGATGGCGGCGGCGATGACCAGGGTGACCGGACGACTGCTCACGCCCGTACCCTACCCCTCGGATCCTTCGGTCCGAGAAATGGGACGTTCGGCCGATAAAGCGCGCATTGCCAGCGGATACGCTGGCGCTATGCGCGCCATGCTGCTGGTGAATCCCAAGGCCACGACCACGAACGCGCGTACGCGTGACGTGCTGATCCGCGCGCTCGGCGCAGCCGTGGAGCTGGCGGTCGAGGAGACCCGCTATCGGGGGCACGCCGCGGCGCTCGCCTCGACCGCGCGGGCCAAGGGGTACGACGTGGTCGCGGTGCTCGGGGGCGACGGGACGATCAACGAGGCCGTCAACGGCCTGCTGAACCCGGTCAACGGCCACGAGGTCCCGTCAGACGATCCCAGCGCCGGACGCCCCGCGCTCATCGTCATCCCCGGTGGCAGCGCGAACGTGTTCGCCCGAGCGCTGGGGCTGCCCAACGACCCGGTGGAGTCCACGGGCGCCGTGCTGGAGGCGCTGCGGGAGGGCCGGCGCAGGACCGTGGGCCTCGGCCAGGCACTCTGGGAGGGCCAGAGCCGTTACTTCACCTTCTGTTCGGGGATGGGTTACGACGCAGAGGTTGTACGGGCCGTGGAGGGCCTGAGAGGGGCCGGGCGTAAAGCGTCACCGGCGCGGTATGTGAACACCGCTCTACGGCACTATCTGGCCACGGACAAGCGGCATCCAGCGATGACGCTGACCGGTCCCGGGATACCGGCCGCCGAGGGACTGTTCATGGCGATCATCTCGAACACCTCGCCCTGGACGTACGTCGGCAGCAAGCCCGTGCACCCGACCCCGTGGGCCGGTTTCGACACGGGTCTGGACCTGTTGGGCCTGCGACGCATGGGACCGCTCACGCTCGCGCCACTGATCCGGCAGATGCTCACGGAGAGTGACGCCCTTCCGGGCGGCCGGCACCTCGTACAACTCCATGACGAGGCCGAGTTCACGCTGACCGCGGACCGGCCCGTGGCCTTCCAGCTGGACGGGGACTACCTGGGAGAACGGGAAAGCGTAACATTTCGGTCTACACCGTACGCGTTACAAGTTTTGGTCTAGATGGTTACAATCGGTCATTGTGTGACGCATCCGACATCCATAACAGCCAAAACTTCACGCCAACCCCCTTGCGTGCACTCAGCGTGGCTGACAGTCTCAAGACTGACGTCGGAACGTAGGACCTTTAACAACCCCAAAGGTTCTCCAGGCGTCAGCGGGCAATCCCGGATCCCTCGCAGGTCTGGGTGATTGTGCGCGCAAGTTAGTGAAACTCTTCACAAAGTAGTGGCCGCACGGAGCCGACCAAGGCTTCATCTACTAAGGAGTGGACGCATGGACTGGCGCCACCGAGCTGCCTGCCGTGACGTGGACCCCGAGCTGTTCTTCCCGATCGGCAACACCGGCCCGGCACTCATGCAGATCGAGGAGGCCAAGCAGGTCTGCCGGTCCTGCTCGGCCATCGACGCCTGCCTGAAGTGGGCGCTGGAGTCCGGGCAGGACGCCGGTGTCTGGGGCGGTCTGAGCGAGGACGAGCGTCGCGCCCTCAAGCGCCGCACCGCTCGCCAGCGCGCCCGCCTCACCGCCTGACCTGCTCATCCGAGCCACCGACCGCCTGACACCGCCAACCTGACATCGGCGCTTGAGCCGCGACAGGCTCACGCGCCGCCGTTGGCGCGTGGTCACCTCAGGCCGCTGGGAGCGGGATCGAGAGCGTGACCTCCGTGCCCCCTTCGAGCCGTGGCTGGATGGACAGCCGGCCCGACAACTCCCCCTCGACCAGCGTACGGACGATCTGCAGCCCCAGGCTGGTGGAGCCCTCGAGGTCGAAGCCGGCGGGAAGCCCGCGGCCGTCGTCCCAGACCGTGACGTTGAGCCGGTCGAGCGCGGGCTCGACGACCACCTCGAGCCGCTTGGGCCGCCCGTGCTGCATCGCGTTCTGCAACAGCTCGGTCAGCGCCATGGCCAGCGGCGTGGCGATGAGCGAGGGCAGCACGCCGAACCCCCCGACTCTCCTGGGCATGACGGCCACCTCCGCCGCCGACACCTCCCCCGTCATCGCTATCACCCGGTCGGCGATCTCGTCGAAGTCCACGAACTCCTCTGGCGCGTGAGACAACGTCTCGTGCACGATCGCGATCGACCCGACCCGGCGTACCGCCTCCTCCAGCGCCTCCCGGCCCTCGGGCACCTGCAGCCGCCTGGCCTGTAGGCGGAGCAGCGCGGCCACGGTCTGCAGGTTGTTCTTCACCCGGTGGTGGATCTCGCGGATGGTGGCGTCCTTGGTCATCAGCTCGCGCTCGCGCCGCCGCAGCTCGGTCACGTCCCTGATGAGCACCAGCGCGCCGATGCGGCCGCCGCCGACGACCAGCGGGATGGCTCTGAGCTGCACGATCGTGCCGCCCGACTCCACCTCGGTCTCCTTGGCCGCGCGCCCGCTGGCCACGATCATGAGGTCTTCGTTGATCGGCTCGTCGGAGTAGCAGAGCCCCGCGGTGACCCGGCCCAGCTCGGCCCCGACCAGGTCGGCGTGCAGGCCGAGCCGCCGGTAGGCGGACAGGGCGTTCGGCGAGGCGTACGTGACGCGCCCCGCCCGGTCGAGCCTGAGCAGTCCGTCGCCGACGCGCGGCGAGCGAACCAGGATCGGCTCCTCGCCCGAGAACGGGAACCGGCCCTCGGCCACCATCTGCGCCAGGTCGGACGCGCTCTGGAGGTAGGTCAGCTCCAGGCGGGACGGGGTGCGGGCGGAGGAGAGGTTAGTGGAGCGCTGGATCACCGCCAGGAAGCGCCCTTCACCACCCTCGACGGTCCGCCGCACGGGGATGGTCTCCTCCCGCACCGGGACCCCCGTGGACCAGTCGGGGTCGCCCTCGCGGCAGATCCGGCGCTCGTTCCACGCGGTGTCGATGAGGTAGCGCTCGCCCTTCGCGGCGACGGTGCCGACGATGTCGTCGTGGTAGACGGTGGGGCCCGTGGTGGGGCGCATCTGGGCGATCGCGATCCAGCCGCTCCCGCCCAGGAGCGGCGCCCACAGGATGAGGTCGGCGAAGGACAGATCGGCCAGCAGCTGCCAGTCGGAGACCAGCGAGTGCAGCCAGTCGAGATCCGCCTCGTCGAGGGCGGTGTGACGGGCTACGAGGTCGCTGAGAGTCGGCACAGATGCATCATGCGTGCTTTCCGCCGCAACAACCAAACCGACTCCCTGCTTGAATGCGCACGCCGCTACGCGGGCAGGACTCCGCACGGCACGTTCGCACGGCCGCTCACTCGCATAGTGAGCGCAGATACGGCATCGTGCCGCGCAACTGGACCTATCGGGAATCTCATATTGTGAGAACCGTCACACTGCCAAACCCGTGCAGACACCAGGACAAAGCAGTACGGAGGTGATCGAAACGGGCAGGTGGTTCCACCGCGACACGGTTCACGTACCGGCCTCGGTTGCGATCGCGCGCGCTGCTGTGGATATCCTTCACAATCAGCCTGAGCTGCCCGGATCCGTGCGTGCCAGTCGCCGTGCCCGCCCGGTGCCGGTCGGCCGCCACAGGCCGTGGTTGACCGCTCGGGCCGATGTGAGTTCCGATGATCTCGCGGTGACCAGACACGCCCTCACCGCTGTGGCAGAAGTGAAGGTGAGAGCGTGACAGACGACAGCCCCCGCGTACCGAAGTACTACGACGTGAAACGCAGCCTGCTCGAGCTCACCAAGACGCTGCCGGCGGGCACGGCGCTGCCGCCGGAGCGCACGCTCGCCGTGCGGTTCGAGACCTCGCGCACCACGGTGAGGCAGGCGCTGACTGAGCTGGTGGTGGAGGGCAGGCTGCTGCGCATCCAGGGCAAGGGCACGTTCGTGGCCCAGCCGAAGGTGGCGCAGGTGCTGCAGCTGACCTCGTACATCGGCGACCTGCGCACCGCGGGCCTGGAGCCGGACACCAAGATCCTGGAGATCGGCTACATCACCGCCGACGAGACCCTGGCCAGGCGCCTGGCCATCAACCCTGGCGGCCGCGTGCTGCGCATCCACCGCCTCCGGCTGGCCAACGGCGAGCCGGTCTCGATCGACACCACGCACCTGTCCGCGCGCCGCTTCCCCCGGCTGCGGCGGGAGCTGGAGGTGCACGCGTCGCTGTACGAGACGCTGCACAACGCGTACAACGTGCGGCTCACGGACGCCGAAGAGATCATCGAAACCGTGCTGGCCACCCCGTACGACGCCAAGGCCCTCGGCGTCGACGTCGGCCTCCCCATGCTCCTCCTCACCCGCCACGCCTTCGACGCCGACGGCAACCCCGTCGAGTGGGCGCAGTCCCTCTACCGGGGCGACCGCTACAAGTTCGTCACCCGCCTCCGCAGGCCGTAGCGCCCCTCGGCCCTCGGCCATGCCGACGGGGTTGTTCCGCTGGCTGGGCGGAGCGGCCTGTGGGACAGTTGGGCCCACGTGGTCGTATGGCCGGGCAGGAGGAGGGCGACTCGTGGCCACGCCACCTGGGACCGGTCCGTGGGATCCCCAGCTGCAGGGGATCGATCCCGGCCTGATGGACACCTTCATCGCCGCCATGGTCCGAGCGCACGCGTCGATCGGCGAGCAGGCCGAGCTGATCCGCATGGAGCTGAGCCGGGTGGGCGTCGGCGCCGCCACGCTGACCCCGCTCAAGCAGATCGAGGACTGGGTCGGCTCTCAGGTGCCGCCGCTTCGCGTCCGCAACGAGCTGATCCGCAAGCAGGTCCCCGGCTGGATGCCCGGCTGGGCCGCCGGCCTCGTACGCTACGACGAATCCACGGTGCCGTTCGCCTCACCAGAGGAGGCCCGCCGCGCGGGAACCGCGCTGAGCGAGCTCTACAAGCAGTACGTCAAGGACACCACGGGCAAGGTCATCACCGACGAGCTCAAGAAACGCCACCGGGACCTGCTCGCGCAGCTGCTGCAGCACAGGGACGACGCCGACTTCGCGGCCGCCTTCTTCGCCGGGCTCGGCACGGCGGGCACCCTGGCGCTGCCCGGCCACATCAAGGAGTTCTTCGAGCACGGCCGGACGTTGCCGGTGAGCGACGCGGCGAACTCCAGAGAGGCGGCGCTGGGCGAGCTGAGCAGGATGTTCGGCACGGCCACGAGCGCCGCCGCCCGGGTTCCCGGCATGGCCAAGGTCATGAAGGATCTCGAGCGGGGCGGCGACGGACTCGCCAGGGACGCGCTGTCGTGGCTGGTCAGCAAGGGGCACTTCCCGACCGAGTGGCTGGCCGCCGTGGGCAGGAACAACACGGTCATACCCATGCTGAACGGCTCCCTGACGCCGGAGACCATCGCGCTGGGCACCACAGCACGTTTCCTGGACGCGCTCGGCGCCGCCCCCGCGGCCGCCCGCCTGGCCCTCGGCTCCCTCTCGAGCGACTGGGCGCCCGGCTCTCCCGTGCCGGGGCCGCTGCCTCTCACCCTGCCCAAAGCCAAGCTGTCGGGCGTGCTGGCCGGGATGGACCTGTTTTTGGCCCGGGTGGAGCTACGCGGCAACCCTGGGGTCTTCCTGCGGACCCGTGAGAGCTTCGCGCACCTGCTGGCCTCCGCGTCCGGCGTCTACGACGAGAAGGACGGGGCGCACAGCAAGGACGCCGCCAGGTTCGCCTTCGGCGTGATCACCGCCGCGCCCCGCTTCGCGCTGACCGACGCCATGAGGCTGCGGCTGGCGGAGGTCGGCGGCTCGTACGCCACCGAGTTTGCGGCCAGCGCGGAATCCCTGGATCCCGACTCCGGCAAGCCGAGCAGGTTCGGCGGGTTCGACGATGAGCTTGCCGGGACGAAACCAGCATTTCGCCTGTCCCTCGGCGACGGTTACCGCTTCCTGCAGACCTTCGCCGACACGAACGAGCACATGGAGCCGTTCGACCGCGGCATGGCGGCGCTCACCCAACGGCTGTTCGCGGAGGGCGTGCGCATCGACAAGGACCTCATAGCCCATCCACCGCCGAAGGGGCTCCAGCGGGAGACGGAGGTCGAGCAGCTCTTCTCGCGGTTGGGCATGGTGTCGGGCATGCAGTTCGCGGCCATGAAGGTGGTGCGCGGCACCGCCGACCTGTCGGACCGGGCGGCTTTCGACGCCTTCGAGCAGGCCCTCGACAAGGGCATGGACACCGCGATGCTGTTCCTCCCCACCGCCGGGGGTGCTCCGGCGGCGGTGGGCTGGATGGCGCTCAGCTGGGCGATCAAGGATGGGCTCGGGGCCGCCCTGGAGCCCGAGAGCCGGTTGCCGAAGGTGAATGAGAAGGAGCTGGCACAGTCGCGGATGGTGCTTCACGAGATCGCGTCCGGGCTTCTGGCCAGCGGATACACGACGAAGGGTGCGCCGGTGTCGTTCAGGCCGCCGACTGATCCGCTCATCGTTGACGGGGAAGGGAGACTGCGGCCGTTCGCGGAGATCAACCGGGATCCGAAGAAGACTGAGGCGTTTCTGCGGTGGCTGAAGGAGAACGGCAGCATCGACAGCGACGCGGACCGCCGCACCTTTGGGAAGGTGACCGCAGGCGCGGTGACGGCGTTCAGCGGAGGCAGAAGCCGCCTGGAGGATTACTACGCTTCGGTCGATCCACGCCTCCGGGAGATAGTGGCAGGGAGCGACTGAGCTGATGGCCTCTCTACGGCTCCGACTTGACGCAGTCGGTCTCCCCGACCACGGCGACCTCATGCTCGGTGGGCAGATCGAGCGTGACCACGGTGCGCGACGGCGCGAGCTTGAGAATGGTCTTCGCCGAATCAGGGATGAATACCCGGTCGACCTTATAGCCCCATGTCCCGGTAAGTGTTCCCGTCAACTGGTTGATCAGGACCTCGCCGTTGCCGTCGAACGTCGACTTGGCGCCATAGGTCCGCTTGGTCCTGCCTTCCCCGCACGAAACGTCCTTGCCCCCAGGATCGGTGACCTCGACATTCCGCAGACCCGTCTCCCTCATCAGCTGAGTGATGTGTGCTTTGAGGGTTTCGCCTGCCTGCGCCGCCGTAGGCCCGGTGTCCGGCGTGGAGCAGGAAGTGGCGAGAGCGAGAGCCGCCATGGCGAGCACGCCGAGGCGTACAGGTGTCATGGGACCGCCTCCGTTCACACGTCGAGCCCTCGTCGCTCTCATAGTGCAACTACCCCGCCTGCGCCGTACGGGTATCACGGAGATAGGTAGGCCGGAAATGATTGAGACCCCCGTGGAGAACCCGCGCCATCAGGCGTTGCGGCAGGCGCTCGCCAGGGTTCGGCAGCAGGTGGCGCAGCTCGAGGCGGCGCTGGACGAGCCGTACCGGCAGTTCACCGGGTCGGCGGTGTGGGTGGGGCCGGCGGCGAGGCGGTTCGGTGAGGAGCTGAGCCGTCAGCGGCAGCGGCTCAGGACGCAGGCGGCCAAGGTGATCAGGGAGCTGGAGGAGGAGCTCGGCCGTACCCCGGAGAAGGTCTCGCCGGCGGTCGCGCAGGAGCAGTCCCGACGCTTCGGGTGAGCGTGACCTGCGCCGTCGTACGGGTGGGCGGCCCTAGGCTGGTGACATGAGCGTCATCGTCGTCACCGGCACCGATGCCGGGGTGGGCAAGAGCGTGGTGGCGGCGGCATTGGCGGCGCTGGCGTTGCGGCGCGGGTCCTCCGTCGCCGTGGTCAAGCCGGCGCAGACCGGCGTGGCGCCGGGTGAGGCCGGGGACGTGGACCAGGTGATCCGGCTGTCCGGAGTCACCACCACCTTCGAGCTGGGCCGGTTCGCCGAGCCGCTCTCCCCTGCCGCCGCCGCCCGCGTCGCCGGGATGCCGCCCGTGTCGCTGGCCGTGGTCGCTCAGCTCGTGCGGGAGCTGGCCGAGAGCAACCGGCTGGTCGTCGTGGACGGGACCGGAGGGCTGCTCGAGCGGTACGACGAGGACGGCGGGACCATCGCCGATCTCGCCCGCTCCTTGAGCGCGCAGGTGCTTGTCGTGGCCGGGGTCGGGCGGGGGGCGGTCAATCATGCCGCGCTCACCCTGGAGGCGCTGGCCCATCGGGGGCTCGAGCCGGCCGGGGTCGTCATCGGGCGCTGGCCGGAAGAGCCCGGGATCGTCGAGCGCAGTTGCGTGTGCGACCTGGAGATGCTGGCCGCCCGGCCGCTGGCCGGGGTGCTGCCAGAAGGGGCGGGGAACCTCGACAGGGACGCGTTCGCCGAGGCGGCGCGCAGAGGACTGGCAGCCACGCTCGGCGGCACGTTCGACCCCGCCGGCTTCAGGCCGGCCCACTGAAAGGCCACCCGGCCAGGGCCTGTTCGCGGTTCAGGTCATGAGATCGAGGGCTCTCCTGCGAGGTCCGTCCAGCCCTGATGGAGCACATGGCATGGCGCGTTGGACCTCACCGACGATGCAACCGAGAGTTCACAGATGGTCGAGCACGTAGTTAAAGGGATGCGGGTGGTGTTTCCCCCCGGCCGCGCAGTCGCCGTCAGCGTTGTGCGGCCAGTAGAACAGCACGAAGCACCGGTCGCAGAAGCGCCAGTCGTTCTGCTGCCCCGGCCTGAGGGGCATGTCGAACGGCAGGAAGAAGTCGTGCCCACCGGCCTCCGCCACGTGACCGGGCCGGGGCGCCGACCACTTCGGGCAGACACCCTTCTTGTCCTCCCACCCGTCGAAGAAGATCGCCTTGCACCGGGTGCACTTGCGCCATCCGGACTCGCGGTTCGGCCCCGGAACGCCGAACGGCAATCGGAAGATGAGGCCCGCGGCCTGGTGGGCGCCGTACCGGGGCTCGTTCAGCAGCTGCCCGCCCTCGCGTATGACGACCGGACGCCGCTGGCCCCGCGTCACGTTGCCTGGGCAGAGGCCAGCGTCGAGCGCGAAGAACAGTGCCTTGCACTCTCCGCAGGTGCGCCAGTCCGAGACACGTGGGCTGAGGGCCGCGTTCTCCCCTATCGCGAAGCGGGCGGCCACTTTCTTGCTACCCCCGGGATATCACCCCGGCACACGTAGAAGCCGGCGTTCGGCCCCGTCACCTCGGCTCTGGCCTCGTTGCCGCCGATGAACGGGACCACCCATGAGATCTTGAGCGCCGTGCCCTCGTCGTCGAGGCCGTAGACGACGAGCCCGGTCGTCCCCGTCATGATGCCCCCTGTGCTGCTTTTGGAGCCGAAGACGTCGGACTGGAAGGGGCCGATGGAGTCGGCGGGCAGCTTCGCGAACGCGCCGTGCGCGTGGGAGCTGCGTAACCGGCGGAGCGTGCGGCTCGTCGCGTTGTTCACCTCGATCACCGCCGAGCGCGATGCATCCTCCAGGATACGGGACACCGTATCGATGATCTCGGCGGTCGCCTTGACCTCCTTGGCGATTTCCTGCATTGATACCACGATGGCCTCCTCGGCGCCCCGGCTCGCCCCCCGGGCACACGTCGGTGGAGGTACGGCGAAGCGACGGTCTGGTACACGACAACCGAACGGTACTTCGGAAGCTCCTGTCCGGATAGATCACGAGAAAACGAGGGTGCCGGGCCAGCGGGAGAAGCGTCGGCGACCTGGCCGGGCAGTGCTCTAGCAGGATGCCTCCGGCAGGTCGCAGACCTTGACGGTCATGCGCTCCGCCTGGGCGATCAGGCCGCGGAAACGGCTGAGCGGCAGGCTCTTCGAGGGCCAGGCCGTCTCGCCCACGATGTAGACGGCGGCACCGCGCCGTACCGCCACCGCCTGCTCGCCACCCTCGAAGAAACGACCCCCCGCCCGCAGGCCGTCGTCCCCCACGTCGAGCGGCTTGCTGAAGTAGCGGGAGCGGTGGATCCCCTTGCCGACGTCCGCGCACTTCCTGAGGTCGGCGCGCAGCAGGCGCATCGCTCGCTCGGCCTGCCGGACGTCCTTGTAGACCACCAGTTGCTCGTACTTCACCTCAGCTTCACCCGTGTAGAGCACGGCCCGGTTCTCCAGCCGCCCGGCGTCGCGGCGGTGGCGGAAGAAGCAGGGATTGAGCTGGAGCGGCAGCGACTTCGAGTTGACGACCTCGTAGCTCTCCCACTCCTTCGCGGGCGGGTGCGACTCCATGAACAACATGCCGTCAGGCAACCCGCTGGACATCATCGTCGCCGCCAACGCGACGGCGAACCCCGTCTGAATCATCGGAAAACCTCCCATCCGTGAGATGGGTCGGGCGGCGGATTTGTTCGTGGGGGCAAGGTGGGGAAAACCCCACCATCCATCAGCACACCAGGCCCATTTCGCGTCCCGGCCGCTGCTCAATACCGTTGACTCATGAAGGTCCCCCGCCCGTGGTCGGCGCGCGCCTGGCTGCACACGGCACACGTGATGATCGGCCTGCCGGTCGCCGTGCTGCTCGGCGGGCTGACCCTCGTGCTGGCCGTGTGGCCGCCCCTGCTGATGCGGAGCGTGCCGCGGTTCACCGGGGTGCAGCGCTCCAGGTTCGAGGCGTTCCTCGACGCGCACATTCCGCCCGTACGCTCCCCGAGCAGCTGGCGCAGCCCGGCCACGTGGCGGCAGATCGGCTATCACCTGCTGTCGCCGTTCGTGGGCTTCGCGGCGGCGTTCCTGGTGGCGGTGGCGTGGGGAGGGGCGATCGTGGGGCTGCTGTCGTTTCTGCCGCGGACGTTGCAGCCGCCGCCGATGGAGTTCGAGTTCGGCCTCAGGGACGGCAAGGTCGTCGCCGTCTTCATGGTGATCGGGTTCGCGCTGCTGCTGCTCGCGCCGGTGCTGGCGCGCGGCATGGCGGCGCTGGACCTGTCGGTGGCGCGTACGTTGCTCGGCCCCAGCCGTTCCGAGCTGGGCCAGCGGATCGAGACGCTGACCGAGAGCCGGGCAGGCGTGATCGACGCCGCCGACGCCGAGCGGCGCAGGATCGAACGTGACCTGCACGACGGCGCGCAGCAGCGGCTGGTCTCCCTCGCCATGAACCTCGGCCTGGCCAGGGCCACCCTCACCGATCTGCCGGAGCCCGCCCGCGAGGCCATCGCGCAGGCCCACGAGGAGGCCAAGCAGGCGCTCAAGGAGCTGCGTGACTTCGTCCGCGGCCTGCATCCGGCCGTGCTGAACGACCAGGGTCTGGACGCGGCGCTGTCCGGTGTGGCCGCCCGTGCTCCGTTCCCCGTGAAACTCCACGTCGACCTCGAACGGCGTGCCACTCCGACCATCGAGGCGGTGGCGTTCTTCATCGTGTCCGAAGCACTGACCAACATCGCCAAGCACGCCGCGGCCACCAAGGCCGAGGTGGGCGTGCGGCGCGAGCGTGACCGCCTGCACGTGCTCGTTTACGACGACGGCTGCGGCGGCGCCCGGCTGGACGGCGGCACGGGCCTGCGCGGACTGGCCCAGCGGATCCACTCGGTGGACGGGACGCTCCGGCTGTCCAGCCCGCTGGGCGGCCCGACGACGATCGAAGTGGAGCTGCCGTGCGAGTAGTGCTGGCCGAGGACTCCGTGCTGCTGCGCGAGGGGCTGATCCGGCTCCTGGACGCCTCAGGCATGCAGGTGGTGGCGGCCGTGGACGAGGCCGAGGGGCTGCTGCGGGCGGCGGAGGAGCACAAGCCCGAGCTGGTCATCACGGACGTCCGGATGCCGCCCACGCACACCGACGAGGGCCTGCGGGCCGCGCTCGTGCTGCGCCGCCAGCAGCCGGGGCTGGCGGTCCTGGTGCTCTCGCAGTACGTCGAGGAGCGCTACGCCGCCCAGCTCCTCGCCTCCGCCGCGACGGGCGGGGTCGGCTATCTGCTCAAGGATCGGGTGGCGGACGTGTCCGAGTTCATCGACGCGCTGCGCCGGGTGGCCGGGGGCGGCACCGCGCTCGACCCGGAAGTGGTGGCCCAGCTCCTGCTGCGTGGCAACAGCGACCCGCTCGAACGGCTGACGCCCAGGGAGCACGAGGTGCTCAGGCTGATGGCGGAGGGCCGTTCCAACGCCGGCATCGGCCAGGCCCTGGTGCTCAGCGAGGGGGCGGTGGGCAAGCACATCGGCAACATCTTCACCAAGCTCGACCTGTCGCCCGCCGAGGGTGACCACCGGCGCGTGCTGGCCGTGCTGCAGTTCCTCAAGATCAGGAGCCTGCCGTGAGAGTGGCCTGGCTGGCCGGCGGCGCCGTGGCGACCGTGATCGCGCTGCTGATCTCCACCCTGGTGCTCTGGCGCGGGGTCGCGCTGGCCAGGTTGCCGGAGGAGGACGCGCAGAGGTCCATCCCCTTCGCGCAGAAGAACGTGCGCATCAAGACGGGCAAGGGCACCCAGGTGCACCTGTCCGTTTTCCCGGGCAGGGCCGGTGAGCTGCTCGTGGCGAGTTCGCTGCGGTGGTCGAGGGATCGGCCGACCGTCACCCAGGACTGGGACACCCGTTCCAGCACCCTGCGGCTCGACGCGGTCTGCCCTGGCGCGGACCAGCCGAAAGGCCCTCTCTGCCAGGCCGACTTCATGGTGTTCGTGCCGCCGGAGACCGACATCGAGGCCGCCACGAACGGCGGTGACCTCATCGTCAACGACGTCTTCGGCAAGCTGCGCCTGTCCTCCGTCTCCGGCAACGTTCACATCAACGACATCTCCGGCATCATCTGGGCCAGGACCGGCACGGGCAACGTCGACGCTCGCGGGCTCGACGTCGAGCAGGCCGACGTGGAGATCGGCTCGGGAAGGGTGAAGCTGTCATTCATCAGCGCGCCCACGGACGTCAAGGCAGTGGTGAGGACGACGGGCAACATCAGCGTAAATGTGCCGAGGGCCACCTACCGCGTGACGGCGGAAGCGGTCGAGAGCGACATCGACGTCGAGCAGAACCCCCAGGCGTCGCGGAACATCGTCGTGAAGGCGCCGAGCGGCACCGTGTCCGTGTGCTGCGACTGAAGATCCTTAAGATCTGTTTACTCTGCTGACTGGTTGGTAAGTTCCGGGCATGGAGTCTGCGAAGCACGCCGGTGACGCCGCCGTCGCCGTGTCCAAGGCCTATGGCGTCGAGACCATGTTCACCCTGTCCGGAGGTCACGTCTTCCCGCTCTACGACGGCGCGGTGCACGAGGGCATGCGCATCCTCGACGTACGCCACGAGCAGAGCGCGGTCTTCGCCGCCGAGGCGACGGCCAGGCTGACCAGGAGACCGGGGCTGGCCGTGCTGACCGCGGGCCCAGGCGTCACCAACGGCGTCAGCGGCGTCGCGACCGCTCACTTCAACGGCTCCCCCGTGGTCGTCATGGGCGGCCGGGCGCCGCAGTCGCGCTGGGGCAGCGGCGCGCTCCAGGAGATGGACCACCCGCCGCTGCTCAAGCCGATCACCAAGCTGTCGTTCACCGCGACCGACGCCGAGTCCGTCGGCCAGGACGTCGAGGTGGCCTTCCGCACGGCGGTCGCGCCCCACCGCGGCCCGGTCTTCCTCGACTTCTACATGGACCACCTGTTCTCGCCGTCGCCGGCGCACGAGGTGCGGACGCAGACGCCGTCACCGCTCGAGCCCGACCCCGACGACCTGGCCGCCATCGCGCGGCTGCTGGCCGAGGCGGAGCGGCCCGTGCTGGTGTACGGGTCCGACGTGTGGATGGACCGGGCCGAGGAGGCCGCGCGCGACTTCGCCGAGACGTGGCGGCTGCCGGTCATCCTCAACGGCCAGGGCCGCGGCATCCTGCCCTCGGGCCACGAGCTGCTCGTCACGCGGGCGCGCGGCCTCGCCTTCGCCCAGGCCGACCTGGTCATCGTGGTCGGCACCCCGCTCGACTTCCGCCTGGGCTACGGGTGGTTCGGCGGCAAGGACGGCGCGCCGCTGGCCCGCGTGGTGCACATCGCCGACGCGCCCTCGCAGCTGGCCACCCACATGAAGCCGGTCGCGTCCGCCGCGGGCGACCTGTCGGTGGTGCTCTGGAGCCTCGGCGCGGCCTGCGGCGACGCGGGGGTCAAGCCCGACGCGTACGCCCCCTGGGCGTCGAAGCTGTCCGACGCGGCAGCCGCGGCCATCGCGGGCGACGCCGAGCTGCTGGCCTCCGGCTCCGACCCGATCCACCCCATGCGTGTGTACGGCGAGCTGGGCAAGGTCCTGGCCGACGACGCCGTGGTGATCGGCGACGGCGGTGACTTCGTCTCCTACGCGGGCAAATACGTCGAGCCGAAGCAGCCGGGCAACTGGCTCGACCCGGGCCCGTACGGCTGTCTCGGCACCGGCCTCGGCTACTCCATCGCCGCCCGCCTGGCCAGGCCGTCCTCCCAGGTGGTGCTGCTGCTGGGCGACGGCGCCGCCGGGTTCTCGCTCATGGACGTCGACACCCTCGTCCGCCACAGGCTCCCGGTCGTCATGATCTGCGGCAACAACGGCATGTGGGGCCTGGAGAAGCACCCCATGCAGCTCCTGTACGGCTACGACGTGGCCGCCGAGCTCCAGCCGCAGTGCCGTTACGACCAGGTCGTGACCGCACTGGGAGGAGGCGGCGAGCTGGTCACCAAGCCGTCGGAGATCGGGCCGGCGCTGCGCAGGGCGTTCGACTCGGGCATCCCGTACATGGTGAACATCGCGACAGACCCGCAGATCGCCTACCCCCGCAATACCACGGGGGTCTGACCCGGCTACCTGGTCGTGGCGGTGACGCTGGGGGTCGGGCTGTTCTCGGGGCAGACGCCGTCCGTGACCACAAGCTTGACCGGCTTGTTCACCGGCCACTTCACCCCGGCGCCCGGCACGGTCTGCGAGATCTTGCCGCAGCGCATGCCGTCGGAGCTGGTGGTCATGTCGTCGGGGATCACTTCCTCGAAGCCCGCCGCCAGGACCATCTCCTGTCCCTTCAGGAACGGGAGACCGACCACCTTCGGCATGACCACCATCTTGACGCTCGGCGTGGGGCTGCTCGTCGTCGGGGTCTTGGTGGGGGTCTTGGTGACGCTCGGCGTGCTGCTGGGCGTCTCCTTCGGCTCATCTTCCTCCTCCGTGTGCCGCGGCGTCGTCCTGTGGACCGTGGGCTTGGGGTCCGGCGTCGGCGGCTCGGCCGTCGCCGTCCTGGTTCGCTTGGGCGGCGGCTTGGTCGTCGTCTTGGCGATGTTCTTCGAGTCGTCGGCCGGGGACGCGGTGCTCCTCAAGGGCTCGGGGGTGGCCATGCCCGTCAGCGCGATCGCGGTGGCGCCCGCGCCGAGCACCACCGCGGCGGCGATGCCGGCGATCAGCCCGGTCCTGCGCGGGGCCTTGGCCGCCCGGCGGCTGCCCCCGCGCCGGTCGGCCACCGTCGTGGTCTCCTCCTGAGGGCTCGCCTGATGCGCCCCTGTCTGGTACGCCTCCACCGGCGGCGCCATGGTGGCTCCGGTGGACACGACCGGCTCGGGGACCGCGGGCGTCTGCCCGCTCGCGATGGCCTTGGCCGCCTCGCTCATCGCCTTGGCCGTCGGGTAACGCCTGGCCGGGTCCTTGGACAGCGCGACCTCGACCAGCGTGCGCACCGCCGACGGGATCTCGGCGGGCAGCGGCGGCGGCGCCTCGCGGATGTGCTTGAGCGCGATCGTGACCGCACTGTCGCCGTCGAACGGCCGCTGGCCCACCAGGCACTCGTACGCGACCACGCCGAGGGCGTAAATGTCGACCGCGGGCGTGACGGGGGCGCCCTCGGCCTGCTCCGGCGCGCAATAGGCAGCGGTGCCCAGCACCATGCCCGCGTCGGTGAGCCGGTTGGCCAGGTCGGAGCGCGCGATGCCGAAGTCGGTCAGCACCAGCGTGCCGTCGCGCTGCACGAGCAGGTTGCCCGGCTTCACGTCACGGTGCACGATCCCCTGGTCATGGACGGCCTGCAACGCCGACGCGGCCTGCGCGATCAGCTCCATGGCCGCCTGCGGCGGGATCCGGCCCAGCCTGGCCAGCAGCCGGTCGAGCGGCTCGCCGTCGACGAACTTCATCACCAGGTAGACGGTGTCGCCGCTGACGCCGTAGTCGTAGACGACGCCGGCGTGATTGATCGTGGCCATCGCCCGCGCTTCCCCCTGAAAGCGAGCGACGAACCCGGGGTCCTGCGTACGGCCGGGAAGCAGCACCTTGACAGCGACGGTGCGCGCCAGGACGATGTCCTCGCCCCGCCACACCTCGCCCATGCCACCGGCGCCGATGCGGGTATCCAGCCGATATCGCCCCGCCAGCGTCGTCCCTTGGGCCACCATGTCTCCCCCGCTACCCCCCTACACCTTTCGCACCCCGCGGCTCTCCAACAAAGCGAACTTTTGTCGCGGTCAGGTAACACAGTGGTCACGGAACTCAGAGAGTGTACGACTCGCCTGTCCCACATGCCACTCAAATGTTCTTAAGCCGTACAAACCCTATCCTGGGGCCTTATCACGGTACTTGTCCGCGTTTCCCGGAAGTCAGCCGTCCCATTAGCGAGGACGTGCGGCGAGCTGCTGGACGCGGCTCCCCATAGTCTGTTCGCATGACGCTCGCTCCTGGTCTCCGCGCCCAGCTGCTCATCATGGTCGAGATGGAGGACACCGCCAAGAAGATCGGCAGCGGCGACGTGCCCGTGCTCGCCACGCCCCGGCTGCTCGCGCTGGCCGAGGCGGCGACCGTACGAGCCGTGGAGAAGCACCTCGCGCCGGACGAGACGTCGGTGGGCACCCGGGTCGAGCTCGAGCACCTGGCCGCCAGCCCGCTGGGCACGCACGTGCAGATCGGCGTCGAGCTCACCGAGGTGGACGGGCGCCGGCTGGTCTTCGCCTTCGAAGCCCACGACAAGCACACCGTCGTGGGCCGCGGCACGATCGAACGCATCGTGGTCGACCGCGCCAAATTCATGACGAGGGCTACTCGATGACGGCGATCAGGTCGCCTTCCTGGATGACGTCGCCCTCGGCCACCTTGACCTGGGCCACCACGCCGTCGTCCTCGGCGATCACAGGGATCTCCATCTTCATCGACTCCAGGATGACCAGCGTGTCGCCGTCGGAGACGGTGTCACCCTCACTGACGACGACCTTCCAGACGTTCGCCACCATCTCAGCGCGTACCTCAGCCACCAGGACTCCCCTCTTTCATCACTCTATTCACATTAGGCCCGCATCCGCGTGACCAGGCCCGTGTCGTAGTCGCCGGAGACGAACTCCTCGTTCTCCAGCAGCTCCGCACAGAACGGCAGGTTGTTCTTGGGACCCTCGACGACGAACGCGTCCACCGCCTTGCGGCCCAGCTCCAGCGCGTCGGCGCGGGTCTCGCCGTGGACGCAGAGCTTGGCCATCAGGGGGTCGTAGAACGGGGTGACCGTGTTGCCCGCGGTGTAGCCCGAGTCCACGCGTACGCCCTCGCCCTCCGGCTCCTCCCACGCCGTGATCGTGCCGGGTCCGGGGAAGAACCGCTTGGGATCCTCCGCGTAGACCCTGAACTCGATCGCGTGCCCGGTGGTCGCGGGCCGCACCTCGGGGCTCTCCCCCGCAGCGACGCGCAACTGCAGCTCGACCAGGTCGAGCCCGGTGACGAGCTCGGTGACCGGGTGCTCCACCTGCAGCCTGGTGTTCATCTCCAGGAACACGAAGTCCTGCTTGTCGGCGTCGACCAGGCACTCGACCGTGCCCGCGCCGAGATAGCCGACGGCCTCGCCGGCCCGCGCGGCGGCGGCCAGCATGCGCTCACGCAGCTCGGGGGTGATGCCCGGGGACGGCGACTCCTCGACGACCTTCTGGTGGCGGCGCTGCACCGAGCAGTCGCGCTCGCCCAGCGCCACGACCCGGCCGTCGGGCAGGCCGAGGATCTGCACCTCGACGTGGCGGGCCCGCTCGATGTAGCGCTCGAGCAGCACGGCCGGCCCGTCGAGCGCGTCTCCCGCGAACCTGGCCGCCGCCCTGGCCGCCTGCTCGAACGCCTTGGCCAGGCCCTCGTCGTCGTGGGCCACGCTCATGCCGATGCCACCGCCGCCGCCCGCGGTCTTGACCATGACCGGGTAGCCGATGGCCTCGGCGGCCTTGAGCGCCAGCGACAGATCGGTGACCGGCTCGCGGGTGCCCGCGGCGACCGGCACGCCGGCGCTCTCCATGAGATTCCTGGCGTTGATCTTGTCGCCCATCTTGTCGATGGCCTCGGGCGCGGGCCCGATCCACACCAGCCCGGCGTCGATCACGGCCCTGGCGAACGCGGCGTTCTCCGCAAGAAACCCGTAACCGGGGTGAATCGCCTTGGCACCGGTCGCGCGGGCCGCCTCCAGCACCTTGCCGGCGTCGAGGTAGCTCTGCGCGGGGTTGGCCGGGCCGATCAGCACGGCCTCGTCGGCCTCTCGCACGAACGGCAGGTCGCCGTCGGCCTCCGAGTGTACGGCGATGGCGCGCAGCCCCAGCCGCTTGACCGTGCGGATGATCCGCCGCGCGATCTCCCCTCGGTTGGCGATCAGAACGGGTCCGAGCGTCTCAGTAAGCACGCCGATCAGCCTATGGCCGCGACCGGCCCGTCTCCTTTCCCCCTAAACCACCGATCCGAAGAGCATGATCTGTAGGAACCCCACAAATGTGAGCGGCCCGAAACGGGGCAGCAGTTGTACGGCTAGCCGCGGCCGCGGTCGATCACCCGGGTGAGCGCCTCGATCGCATGGGGATCGTACGCGCTGCCGGACGACAACCGGATGCGCTCCAGCGCGGCCCCGGCACGGTCGCGGTCGGTCGAGGGACCCACGAGGTCGTCGTAGGCGTTGGCGACCTTGATGATGCGGCTCGACAGCGGCGGGTCGTCGGTGATCGGGTCGCACTGCCGCCTGACCACGTCGGCCACCCGGTCGAGCACGCCGGTCTGCCTGATCACCTCGGCGCCCAGCTCGGCGATGCGCCGCGCCTGCTCGGGCTCGGTCAGCACGGTGGCGCCGCCGGGGATCGGGTCGCGCAGCGAGAGCTGGCCGATGTCGTGCATCAGCGAGGCGTACTCCAGCTCGAGCAGCTCGGGCTCGGCCATGCCCAGCTCTCTGCCGATCGCCACGGCCAGCCGGCTCACCCGGCGCGAATGGCCGGGCTCGACGTAGCCGCCGACCTCCGTGACCCGCGACAGCGCGCGTACGGTCTGCAGGTAGGTCGCGCGGATCCCGGCGTACTTCCTGAAGGCCACCTGCGTGACCAGCAGCGGCGCGGCGAACACCAGCAGCGCGACCAGGTCCATGCTGTGCGTGGCCAGTGCGAGCAGCACACCCGACGAGGCCACGGCGGCGCCCAGCGGGAAGGCCATGTTGATCTCGTCGCGCACGGCCACCCTGAACGCCGTGCGCAACTGCTCGGCCCGGAGCAGCGCGGCGATCAGCACGTCGATCAGCAGGGTGATCGCGATGAGCGTCACCATCACCACGAGCGCGGGCCACCAGGTGCTGGTCGGCGGCTTGGTCAGCTCGTAGAGCGGGTCGGCCAGCGGCCGGAACGCGAAGGCCAGCAGCGCGCCGGTGAGCAGCCGCCGCGCCATCGCGTCCAGCCGGGGCGGGCGGCCGACCGCCAGGTGCGGGAGCGCCCCGGCCAGCATCCCGACCGCGATCACGGCAACGACCTGCAGGGCGGAGTGGCGGAGCGGGTGCTGGCTGAGGTCGAGCAGCAGCGTGTAGCCCAGGGCGGCGGCGGCGCCGATGGGCGCGACCTCCCTGTTGCCCGGCATGGTGAGCCTGGCCAGCTCGCCCACCGCGATCAACGCGCCGAAGCCGAGCGCGATCTCCGCGCGGTCGAGCCCGACGGCGGCGGTGTGGGCGACGCCCGCGATCGCGACCAGCCCCGCCGCGCAGATGAGCAGCAGCTGGCCCGAGTCGAGCCGGCGCAGGACCGTGTTCAGCGAGCGTTCTGTACGCCTCGGGCGCTCCGTGGTGATCATTGCCCGGTCACGACCTCGATGGGCATGGTCGGGTCGTCGTGGTCCTTGATCGGGGTCTCGTCGGGCGGCGGCGCCTCGACCTTGCGCGGCGGCTGCCACGGCTCCCGGTCGAGCGCGCGGATGAAGGCCGCGACCATGACCGGGTCGAAGTGGGTGCCCGCGGTCTTGCGCAGCTCGTCGAGCGCCTCCGTGACGGGCCTGGCGCCGCGGTAGGAGCGGTCGGAGGTCATCGAGTCGAACGCGTCGGCCACCGCGATGACCTTGGCGAACTCGGGGATCTCGTCACCGGCCAGGCCCATGGGGTAGCCGGTGCCGTCGTGGCGCTCGTGGTGGTGCATGATCCCGGCGTACGCCTCGTCGAGGAAGCCGATGCCGCGGACGATCTCCAGGCCGCGCATGGGGTGGAGCTGGATCGCGGCGAACTCCTCCTCGGTGAGCGGCCCGTCCTTCTGCAGCACCTTGGTCGGCACCCCGAGCTTGCCCACGTCGTGCAGCATGCCCGCGTAGCGGATGGCCCGCACGCGCTCGGGACCCATGCCGATCTCCTCGGCGATCATGGACGAGGCGAGCGAGACCCGCGTGCAGTGGCCCCGGGTGTAGTAGTCCTTGGTCTCCACGGCCTGGCAGAGCGCGGCGATGGTGGCGTCGTAGGAGCGCTGCTGCGCGTGATATTGCCCGAACGCCCAGCGCGCCACGAACAGCGGCAGCAGCACCAGCACCGCCGAGATCGACTGCACGGTGGCCCAGAGCCCGGCCACCAGCAGCCCGAACGTGCCGTAGCCCAGGTATGACAGCAGGAACTGGGCCATGCCGCGCATCGGCACCTCGGTGGCCCGCACGTGCGTGGCCAGCCCGATCATGGTGAGCGTGAGCGCGATGTTGAGCGGCACGAACACGGCGGTGGCCGCGGCGTAGGGGCCGATGAGCTCGTCGAACGCGTTGACCTGGGGCACGCCGACCTGGCCGTCGAGTGCCTCGTAGACCCGCCCGGCCACGTAGCCGCAGATGGCGAACTGCGCGCCGTTGAACAGCCGCTTGATCAGCGGGAGCCCGGGACGCACGCTCAGCACCGCGGTCAGCCCGACCAGCGCCGCGCCCTCCGGCCCGATCAGCACCACCGCCGCCAGCGAGGCGGAGAAGCTGACCGACACCGCGAACTGCTCCACGTTGAGCAGCGTCGGCATCGACTCGCACACCAGGAACAGCAGGGCGAGCACCAGCAGGACGTCCAGGTCCTCCGGCGCCACGGGGGCGCCGGAGACGATCACGCTACGTACGATGAGAACGGCCGCCGCCCCGATCACGGCAACCAGATAGACCCTTGCAGGCCACGGCAGATCACGCATTGCGGCCCCCTACGGAGATCAGGTCCAGGACACCCCGGGAGGAACCGCTCCCCCGATCAGCATGACCACCGGAGTGATCAACAGGATGGCCGTGAGCAGCCGGGCGACCGTAACCTTCATCATCCACATGCCTCCATGTCGACTTCTGGAGTTCACGCTACAGAAGAGGACGTCACCGCAAGGGCGGAGTCGGAAATCGCAAGCAAAGCGTAATCATGCAACTACTTCTTGCGACGATTTCGCGCCCATTCGACCGTTTTCTTCACCCCGGTCGGAAGGTCGACACGCGGCTGCCAGCCGAGCCCCTCGTGGGCGGGCACCGGATCGACCGCCATGGCGGGCAGGTCGCCCGGGCGCGGCGGCGCGAACCCAGGGTGGTCCGGCGCGCCCGCAGCGTCGGCGATCAGCGAGTGGAGCCGGCGGTCGGTGGTCTGGATGCCGGTGCCGAGGTTGAACCTCTGGGCGTCGCCCCGCTGCCCGCACGCCGTGACGAACCCGTCGACCACGTCGTCGACGTAGACGTAGTCGCGCGTCTGGGTGCCGTCGCCGTAGACGACCGTGGGCGTGGCGCTGAGCAGCGCGTCGGTGAAGATCGAGACCACGCCCGCCTCGCCCTCCGGCGACTGGCGCGGGCCGTAGACGTTGGAGAGCACCAGCGTGGTGTATTCGATGCCGTAGAGCGCGCGGAACGCGGCGAGGTAGGTCTCGCCGCCCAGCTTCGAGGCGGCGTACGGCGAGCGCGGGTCGGTGGGCGCGTCACCGGGCACGGGAATGGTGGCGGGCCTGCCGTAGACGGCCACGGAGGAGGCGAACACCACCTTGCGCGCGCGTCCCTCGTGGGCCGCGGCCAGCACGGAGGCGGTGCCCTCGACGTTGACCCTGGCGTCGCGCCTCGGGTCGGCCACGCTCTTGCGCACGCTGATCTGCGCGGCCAGATGGCAGACGACCTCCGGCTGCAGCTCGGCCACGAGGCCGGTCAGCGCCGGGTCGAGCACGTCGAGCACATACAGCCGGAAACGGTCACTGTCGGCGGCCGCGGCCAGGTTGTCCCTGGAGCCGGACGACAGATCGTCGACCACGTCGACGTCATGGCCCTCGGCGAGCAGGCGATCGACAAGATTGGACCCGATGAACCCGGCGCCTCCGGTGACCAGCACACGCATGGTGTGAATCTTAGTCGGACAGCTCCGACCTGACCTGTGCGATGCGGGCCAGAACCTTGGAGCGCAGGTCAGCGGGGACCGGGTCGCAGCCGCAGTGCTTGTGCACGAGCGCCTTGACCGCCTTGTCCAGGTCGTATTCCTTCAGGCACGGGCCGCATTCGTCGAGATGCACGCGGATGTCCACGATGTCGCTCTCGGTCAGCTCGCCGTCAAGATAGGCGTAGACCTTGTCGAGCACCTCGCGACAGTCGGTGTCATGCGGGTTGCCACAGCTCATTTCGATCCCTCCGCCGGGACCAGGCCACGCTCGCGAGCATAGTCCTCAAGGAGGCCCCGCAGCTGCCTGCGTCCCCTGTGCAGCCTCGACATCACAGTGCCGATCGGAGTGCCCATGATGTCGGCGATCTCCTTGTAGGGGAAGCCTTCGACGTCGGCCAGGTAGACCGCGATCCTGAACTCCTCCGGCAGGGCCGCGAGCGCCTGCTTGATGTCGCCGTCGGGCAGGTGCTCGAGCGCCTCGACCTCCGCCGACTTCAGGCCGCTCGAGGTGTGGGACTCGGCCCGCGCGAGCTGCCAGTCCTCGATCTCCTCCGTGCCGGACTGCTTGGGCTCACGCTGCTTCTTGCGATAGCTGTTGATGAACGTGTTGGTCAGGATCCGGTAGAGCCACGCCTTGAGGTTGGTGCCCTCCTGGAACTGGTGGAACGACGCGAACGCCTTGGCGAAGGTCTCCTGCAGCAGGTCCTCCGCGTCCGCGGGATTCCGGGTCATCCGGAGCGCGGCGGAGTAGAGCTGCTCGAGATACGGCATGACATCGCGCTCGAATCGCTCGCTTCGCTGCTCCAGCGTCTCCGCGCCTGTCGCGGGCACCGGACCCACCCCCCTAAGATCACCGGTGGCCGGCTGTTGCGGAACACCGTACTCAGGGGAGGATACCCGCTGGCCGGTGACACGCTGGCCAGCGGGGAGGGGTTCGACCATGCGAGCGAAGGAGCTCGGCGGGAGTGAGCGAGGCACGAGCCGACGACTGCCGAAGCGGTCGCGACCATCAACAACAGCGAGCATGCTCGTCGCAACACACCCGCGCCCTTGTCTGTTCCCGCAAGATAGAAGGTACGAAGGACCCGGTGCGGGGAACGTCCATACGTACCGGCTGGTAGCCCTTTACCCGGAACCCAGGAGTCGCGTGTGCTGCCCATTCCGGCCGAGGAACTGAACGGCTCAGGGACGCTCGGGCCGTACTGGACCTTCTACCGCGCCGTAGCCGCCGAACAACTCAACCGATGGCTCCCCGGCGAACCCTCCGTCATCCTCGATCTCTCCGGCGGCCGGGGGCGCTGGTCCGGCCAGGCGGCCAGGGCAGGGCACAAGGTGATCGAGGTGCTCGACTTCCGCCGTACCGTCGACGGTCAGTCCCGGTTGCGGGATGCCGACCGGGTTCGTCACGTTCGCGCAGACGATCTGGCGTTCCTGCCCGACGCGAGCGTGGACGCGGTGCTCGCCGAGGAGCGCGTGCTGTCGATCGAGCTGATGGCGGAGTCGGCGATGAACGACGTGGCCAGGGTGCTGCGGCCGGGCGGTCGGGCGCTGGTGTGCGTCGACTCGCTGGTGCTGGGCATGGCGATCCTGGCCGAGCAGGAGCAGTGGCAACATCTGCGGCAGACCGGCGAGGTCATGCTCGTGCCGTGGCCCGACGGCAGCATCACGCGCTGCTTCAGCAGCGGGCAGTTGCGCGAGCTGCTGGTGGGCGCGGGGCTCGAGGTCGAGTGGATGCGGCCGCGCACGGTGCTGTCGCCGTCCACGGTGGACCACGTGCTCGGCTCCGACGCGCGCTCGCTGAACTACCTGGTACGCACGGAGCTGGAGGCCCATCCGGACGACGACGACACGGTCGGCATCCACCTGGTGGCCAGCTGCCGCAAGAGCCCGTCCCACCCGGCCTGAGCACCTGAGCCCGGCCGCCGTTCTTCGTGGCCGGCGGCCCCGCGGACTCAGCGGCGCCGCTCCTGCTTACCTTGACACTGCACGCAACGCGCGGCCTCCGGGCGGGCCTCCAGCCGCCCTTCCGGCACGGGCTTGGCACAGTCGACGCACTGGCCGTACACGCCTTCGTCCAGGCGCTTGATCGCCTCGATCACGGCGCGACGCTGCGCGGTGGCCACGGTCAGCATGGCCTGCGCGCGGTCGGCGTCGGTCAGGTCTGAGCCTGCGTCGGCCGCCGAGTGCTCGCGTACGGCGACGGGGTCGCCCTGAAGGACCCCGATCGACCGGTCCAGTTCCGCGAGCATGCCTTCCAGCCGCTCACGAGCGGTCGTGACGTCCACGAATCCGCACCTCCGGGTGAATCACGGCAACCCGCGGCTAGGACTCCCCGGTTGTCCCGCCCGGTGCAATTAGGGGGCATTTTTGGCGGTGACACCGAGTGAACGGATGCATCGCTTTCCTCACCGGATGCCCACTTACAGGGCTTCTTACACCTTTAGAAAAGGGCGGTTTCCTCCTCCTCCGGTAGCGGTTTGATGAGATCCGGGCCGTTGTTTCTGACGTTGTTGACATCAGTGGAGACCGGGTACGCCGTGAGCCGCCCCTGGTCGGCGGGCACCAGCAGCCGCGTGGCCTGACCGACGTCGGTGAACTTGGGGTCGAGCCACTCCGCCCAGCGCTCCCGCTCGATCATCATGGGCATCCTGTCGTGGATGCGGCCGAGCTCGTCCTCCGCGTCCGTGGTGATGACGGTGCAGGTCACCAGCCACTTGAGCGGGTCGTCGTCGGCACGCGACGGGTCCTTCCAGAACTCGTACAGGCCCGCCATGGCCAGCACACCGCCGTCCTCGGGATGGATGAAGTACGGCTGCTTCTTCTTCTTTTCGCCTTCGACGGGCATCCACTCGAAATAGCCGTCTGCCGGGAGCAGGCACCTGCGCTTGGCGAACGCCTGGCGGAACGACGGCTTCTGGGCCACCGTCTCGATCCTGGCGTTGATCAGCCGGGACCCGATCGACGGATCCTTCGCCCAGGCGGGCACCAGGCCCCACTTCACGATCCTGAGCTGCCGCACCGCCCGCTCGGCCTCCTGGGGGACACGGCTGAGCACGGCGTAGACGTTCTTGGTCGGCGCGACGTTGTAGTCGGCGCCGAGCTCCTTGTCGGGGTCGCCGTCCTGCTCGACCTGGAACTCCTCGAGCAGCTCGTGCTTCTTGCGCGCCGAGGCGTATCTACCGCACATAACCCCACACTGCCACGTACGGCTTTCGCTCGCATGTTTGCCTCGGTGACGGCCGGTAGTCTTTGACCATGCCCGCTCCGCACTGGCCCGCACCCACGGCGACCGCTCCGGTGACCGCCACCGTCTCGCTGCCCGGCTCCAAGTCGGTGACCAACCGCGCCCTCGTCCTGGCCGCGCTCGCCGACGGCCCGGGCGTCGTGCGCAGGGCGCTGCGCAGCCGCGACGCGGACCTGATGGTCTCGGCCCTGCGTGCCCTGGGCGCCACCCTGGAGGCCACCGGCGAGAGCGCCGCCGGGGTCGACTGGCGGGTCACGCCGGGCCCGATCCGGGGCGGCGCGAGCATCGACGCCGGGCTGGCGGGCACGGTCATGCGTTTCGTCCCGCCGATGGCCGCCCTGGCCGACGGCCCGGTCTCCTTCGACGGCGACCCGCACGCCCGCAAGCGCCCGATGGGCCCCATCCTCGACGCCCTGCGCTCGCTGGGCGCGCGGGTCGACAACGACGCGCTCCCGTTCACGATCAGCGGGCCGCCGGCGGGCGGCGAGGTCACGCTGGACGCCTCGGGATCGTCGCAGTTCGTGTCCGGGCTGATGCTGACGGCGGCGCGGTTCGCGAAGGGCATCACGATCCGCCACGTCGGCCCGCCCGTGCCCTCGCAGCCGCACATCGAGATGACCGTGGAGATGCTCAGGGCGGTGGGCGTCACGGTCGACGACAGCGAGCGGGACGTGTGGCGGGTCGAGCCCGGCCCGATCGCGGCCAGGGACATGACGGTGGAGCCCGATCTGTCCAACGCGGCCCCGTTCCTGGCCGCCGCCCTGGTCACGGGCGGCACGGTCACCGTCCCCGCCTGGCCGGCCAGCACCACGCAGCCGGGCGACGCCCTGCGCGGCCTGCTCACCGCGATGGGCGGCGCGGTCACCCGCTCACCGGACGGTTCCGACCTGGTGGTCACGGGGCGGCCGACCGGCGAGATCACCGGCCTCGACACCGACCTGCACGAGGTGGGCGAGCTGACGCCGACGATCGCCGCCCTCGCCGCGCTCGCGACCACGCCGAGCCGCATCCGGGGCGTGGCCCACCTGCGCGGCCATGAGACCGACCGCCTGGCCGCGCTGGCCACCGAGATCAACCGCCTGGGCGGTGACGCGGAGGAGACCGAGGACGGCCTGATCATCCGCCCCCGCCCGCTGCACGGCGGCACCTTCCACAGCTACGACGACCACCGCATGGCCACGGCAGGAGCCGTGATCGGCCTCAGGGTGCCCGGCGTGGAGGTGGAGAACATCGCGACGACGGCCAAGACCCTTCCCGAGTTCGTCCAGATGTGGGCCGGCATGCTGGAGGCGCGGTGACCCGGGCCGGCCGCCGCCCCACAGCCGCGGGTTTCGCGATGGAAACGCCGGGCACGTCGGGAAAAGGGCGGCACGTGAGGATCGGCCGCCCGTCTGGCGAGGTCCACCGGCACGACGCCGTCCCCGCATGCCCGCGACCAGGGAAAGTGAGACAACGCATGGGAGCAGACCGCTGAGGAAGCGGGAGTACGACGAGGACGACGTACGGGTTCGGCCGGGCAGAGGCTCCAGGCCACGGACCCGGATCCGTCCTGCGCACGAGGACGCCGTCGAAGGCTTCGTGGTGGCCGTGGACCGCGGCCGATACACGACGCTGGTCGAGCCGGAACGCCCGAAGGGGTCCGCGCAGAAGCGCAAGCCGCCGCAAAGACGCCTCGTGGTGGCCATGAAGGCCCGCGAGCTGGGTCGCAAGGGCATCGTCGTGGGCGACCGGGTGGCCCTGGTCGGCGACGTCTCCGGCCGCCCCGACACCCTGGCCAGGGTCGTACGCGTGGAGCCGCGCACGTCGATGCTCCGCCGCTCGGCCGACGACACGGACGACACCGACGGCATCGAGCGCCCGGTCGTGGCCAACGCCGACCAGCTCGTCATCGTGACCGCCCTGGCAGACCCGCCGCCCCGGCCCCGCATGATCGACCGCATCCTGGTGGCGGCCTTCGACGCCGAGATCGACACCCTGCTCTGCCTCACCAAGTCCGACCTCGCACCGCCCGACGAGCTGGTGGCCCTCTACAACCCCCTGGGCGTCCCGCACGTCGTCGTGCACAAGGGCGGCCCTCTGGAGGAGCTCCGCGACCATCTGTCGGGCCGCGTCAGCGTCCTGGTCGGCCACTCGGGCGTCGGCAAGTCCACGCTCGTCAACGCCCTGGTGCCGGCCGCCAATCGGGCCGTGGCCCAGGTCAACGCCGTGACGGGCCGCGGCCGCCACACCTCCACCTCGGCCGTCGCCCTGGAGCTGCCGGAGGGCGGCTGGATCATCGACACACCGGGCGTCCGCAGCTTCGGCCTGGCCCACGTACACATGGAAACGGTCCTGGCCGCGTTCCCCGACCTCGTGGAGGGCACGGTCGACTGCCCCAAGGGCTGCACCCACCAGGGTCCCGACTGCGCCCTGGACGCCTGGGTCGCCGCGGGCAACGCCGATCCCACCCGCCTCGAGTCCCTGCGCCGCCTGCTCTCCAGCCGCGAAGGCACCCTCGAGGACGCTCCCTGATCCGGGTGGGTTTCCCGAAGTAACGCCCTCCGGCGGGAATCACAACTTTCCCGCCAAAGGGTGATCCTCATTCTCTGTCGGTACCCGGCGCGTCAAACAGGGGAATCAACCGATCTGAGCTGTCTGAACGCCCTTTTACCTTGACGGCGAAACAGCAGTTCTTGCCCAGTCTCACGGAAAAGTCCGCTTTACCCCGGACCTGAAGCCGGAGCAGTGAGGACAATTCCGGTAGCGTTGGCGACCGTGCAGGGTTATAACGATGATCTTCGCCTCGCGCATGTCATGGCGGACGCCGCTGATGACCTGACCATGCGGCGGTTCAAGGCGGTCGATCTCAAGGTCGACACCAAGCCCGATCTGACGCCGGTCAGCGACGCCGACCGTGCCGTGGAGGAGACCATCCGGGGCACGTTGCGCCGTGCCAGACCGCGTGACGCGGTCGTGGGCGAGGAGTTCGGGAAGACCGGCTGGGGTGCCCGTTCCTGGATCATCGACCCGATCGACGGCACGAAGAACTACGTACGCGGCGTCCCGGTGTGGGCGACCCTGATCGCGCTCATGGAGTACGGCAAGGTCGTCGTCGGCCTGGTGTCGGCCCCGGCGCTCGGCCGGAGATGGTGGGCGGCCACCGAGGGCGGCGCGTGGACCGGCAAGAGCCTGACCAAGGCGTCCAGGATGCGCGTCTCCTCCGTCTCCAGCCTGGAGGACGCGTCGTTCTCGTACTCCAGCTTCGGCGGCTGGGAGAAGACGGGCAGGCTCGACAACTTCCTCGACCTCGGCAGGACCTGCTGGCGCACCAGGGCGTACGGCGACTTCTGGTCGCACATGATGGTCGCCGAGGGATCGGTGGACCTGTCGGCCGAGCCCGAGCTGTCGCCGTGGGACATGGCGGCGCTCACGGTGATCGTCGAGGAGGCCGGAGGCCGCTGGACCGACGTCGCCGGAGTGCGCGGGCTGGAGGGCGGCAGCCTGGTCTGCACCAACGGGATCCTGCACGACGAGGTGATCGACCGCCTCAACGGCACCACATTCACCCGGCGTTCATGAGCCACGGAGGCTAGAGCGCCAGCACCCGCCGGACCGCGTTCATCAAATCGTCACGGTAGGACCCGCCGAACAGCACCACGTGGACGAGCAGCGGATGCAGCTGATGCAGCGGCACCCGCTCCCGCCAGCCCTCAGCCAGCGGAAACTCCTCGTGGTATGCCCCCAGCACCCGATCGAGGTCCGGCAGCCCGAAAAGCGCGAGCATGGCCAGGTCGGTCTCCCGATGCCCGCCATGGGCCGCGGGATCGATCAGCACCGCCGAGCCGCCGGACCACAGCACGTTTCCGCTCCACAGATCCCCGTGGATCCGGGCGGGCGGCTCGGGCGGCCCGGCCACCGCGGCGAACCGCTCCACGGCCCGCTCGATGAGCGCCGCGTCGGACGAGGGCAGCCGGGCCTGCCGCGCGAAGGGCAGCACCCGCTGGGAGGCGTAGAAGGCGGGCCAGTCGGGGGCGGGCGAATTGCCCATCGGCAGCTCGGCGATGAACCCCGGCCACGGCGCGCCGAAGTCCGCGGCCCCGGCCCGATGCAGCCGGGCCAGCGAACGCCCGAACCGCTCGGCCGCCACCGCGCTGGGCGACTCCTCCCGTACCCAGGACAACACGAGCCGGTCGGGACCGACCTCGACCACCTCGGGCACCGCGATGGCCTCGCCCAGCCAGCGCAGCCCGGCGGCCTCTGAGGCGAACACCTCGGAGGCGGCCCCGGTCTTCGCGAACACCTCACGCCCGTCGTCCAGCACGCCCCGCAGCCGCCGCCAGCCGTGGGACGAGCCGAGGCTCTCAGTCGATCTCATCGGCGATGTGCTTGGCCACGCCCTCGGAGGCGGACTCGACCAGCGCGAGCACCTCCTCGAACCCCTCGCGGCCCCCGTAGTACGGATCGGGCACCTCGGCCCCTTCCTCGGCGGCGGGATCGAACGAGCGGAACAGCCGCACCTCCACCCAATCGGGCGCGATCCGTCGTAGGTTGGCGAGGTTGTCCCGGTCCATGGCCAGCACCAGGTCGTAGCGGTCGAACCAGTCCCGGGTGAACTGCCTCGCCCGGTGCGCCGAGCCGTCGTACCCGTGCTGCTCGAGGATGGTCAGCGCCCGTTCATCCATGGGGTCACCGGCGTGCCAGCCGCCGGTCCCCGCGCTCTCGACGGTGACGCGGTCGCCCAGCCCGCGGTCGGCGAGCGTCTGGCGCAGCACCACCTCCGCCATGGGGGACCGGCAGATGTTTCCCATGCACACCAGGCATACGCGATAAGTCATAACCCCCATCATGGGGCCGACCGGGCGCGTTCACCGAACGTTCACCCTTGTCGGGGGGTTCAAGTCACCTTCGCTGCATAGCTTCATGGCGACTAAGGACCAAGTGGGAGGAAACCCAACCGTGAAGTATGCAGGCCGGCTCGCCGCCGTCGCCGTCGTCGGCGCGCTCTCCCTCGCTGCGTGCGGCACAGACAACAACACCCCCGGCGGCGGCACCACGTCTGCCAACGCGCCCGCCGCGGGCAACGACAATGGTCTGAGCGGCACGATTCAGGCCGCGGGCTCCTCGGCCCAGGCCAACGCGATCACCGAGTGGACGAAGAACTTCACGGCCACGAACCCGGGCGTGACCATCAACTACCAGCCCAGCGGCTCCGGCGCGGGCGTGCAGTCGTTCATCCAGGGCACGGTCGCCTTCGCCGGCTCCGACTCGGCGCTGAAGGAGGACGAGGCCCCGCAGGCCGACGCCCGCTGCAAGACCGGCAAGGCCATCAACATCCCGATGGTGACCGGCCCCGTCGCGGTGGTCTACAACCTGCCCGGCGTCGACGGCCTCCAGCTGTCCCCCAAGACGCTCGCCGGCATCTTCAACAGCAAGATCACCAAGTGGGACGACGCCGCCATCAAGGCCGAGAACCCCAACGCCAAGCTGCCGGCCACCCCGATCCAGGCCTTCCACCGCTCGGACGAGTCGGGCACCAGCGACAACTTCACGAAGTTCCTCAAGGCGACCGGTGGCTGGCCCTACGAGCCTGCCAAGGCATGGCCCGCCGAGGCCAAGGGCCAGGGCTCCAAGGGTTCTGACGGCATCTCCTCCTCCGTGAAGGACACCGAGGGCGCGATCAGCTACGTCGAGCTCTCGTACGCCGAGAACTCCCAGCTGCAGAAGGCCAAGGTAGCCAACGGCGCCAACGAGTACGTCGAGCTGACCCCCGAGAGCGCGGCCAAGACCGTCGAGACCGCCGAGATCAAGGGCACCGGCAACGACCTCGCCCTGTCGATCGACTACGCCACGAAGACCCCCGGCGCCTACCCGATCGTGCTGGTGACGTACGAGATCACCTGCGAGAAGGGCCTCGCGGCCGAGGAGTCGAAGGTGGTCAAGTCGTTCCTCACCTACACCGCGAGCGACGAGGGCCAGGCGGCGCTGAAGGAGCTGGGCTACGCCCCGCTGGCGGGAACGCTGCTCACCAAGGTCCGGTCCGCTGTCGAGGCGATCTCCTGATTGCAGATGACCACAAATCTGAAGACCCGTGACGGCGGGCCGGCCATGAGCCGGTCCGCCTCGCGGCGCAGCCATGGTGAAGGCCCCTTCCGGTTCGTCTCCACCGCGGCGGGCGTCATCCTGCTGGCGATCATGGCGGCCATCGCCGTGTTCCTCATCAGCGAGGCCATCCCCGCCCTGCAGGCGAACAAGGGCTCCTTCTTTACTGAGCTGACCTGGGATCCCAACGGCCAGAAGGTGTTCGGCATCGCCGCCCTGGCCTTCGGCACCGTCCTCAGCTCCGCACTCGCTCTGGTCATCGCCACCCCGATCGCGGTCGGGGTGGCGTTGTTCATCTCGCACTACGCGCCCCGCCGCCTGGCGGCGCCGCTCGGCTACCTGATCGACCTGCTCGCCGCCGTGCCCAGCGTGGTCTACGGCCTGTGGGGCGTGGCGTTCCTGGTGCCGCTGCTGCGCGAGCCGTCGAAGTGGCTGAACGAGACCCTCGGCTGGTTCCCGCTGTTCGCCGGCGAGGGCGCCATCGGCGGCAAGACCATGCTCGCGGGCTCCATCGTGCTGGCGATCATGATCCTGCCGATCATCGCGGCCATCTCGCGCGAGGTGTTCCTCCAGGCGCCGAAGATGAACGAGGAGGCGGCGCTCGCGCTCGGCGCCACCCGCTGGGAAATGATCAGGATGGCCGTGCTGCCGTTCGGCCGCCCCGGCGTGATCAGCGCCGCCATGCTCGGCCTCGGCCGGGCCATGGGCGAGACCATCGCCGTCGCGCTGATCTTCCCCGCCACCTTCGACATCACCTTCGAGATCCTCACGCCCCACGCCAACAGCATCGCCGCGAACATCGCCAACGGCTTCGCCGAGGCCACCCAGATCGGCCGCGGCGCGCTGATCGCCTCCGGCCTGGTGCTGTTCGCCATCACGCTGCTGGTCAACATGGGTGCACGCCTGATCATCAACCGCCGCAAGGAGTACGCGAGGGCCGGCGCATGACGGGAATCCAGCACATCTCGACCGGCCGCCGGGTCAAGGACAAGTTCGTCCAGGGGCTGGTCTACCTGGCGTTCGCGCTGGCCGTGGTGCCACTCGTCTCGGTGCTCTGGCTGGTCATCTCCAACGGCATGGCCCGCTTCGACCTCGAGTTCCTCACCCACTCGATGCGCGGCATCGGCGCCCGCGACGCGGGCGGCGGCGCGTACCACGCCATCATCGGGACGCTCGAGCAGGTCCTGCTCGCCTCGCTCATCTCGGTGCCGATCGGCCTGTTCACCGCGATCTACCTGGTCGAGTACGGCAACGGCGGCCGGCTCAGCCGCTCGATCAGCTTCTTCGTGGACGTCATGACCGGCGTCCCCTCGATCGTCGCCGGCCTGTTCATCTTCGCGTTCTGGATCCTCTTCCTCGGCTTCCAGTTCTCCGGCTGGGCGGGCGCGCTCGCACTGTCGATCCTGATGATGCCGACGGTGGTCAGATCCTCCGAGGAGATGCTCCGGCTGGTGCCCAACGACCTACGCGAGGCCTCGTACGCGCTGGGCGTGGCCAAATGGCGCACGATCATGAAGGTCGTGCTGCCGACGGCGTTCACCGGCATCGTCACCGGCGTCATGCTGGCCGTGGCCAGGGTCGCCGGCGAGACCGCGCCACTGCTGATGACGGTGTTCTTCACCAACTCCATCAACAACGATCCGTTCACCGGACCGCAGATGGGCCTGCCGCTCTTCGTCTTCGACCAGGCGGGCCGCCCCAACGACACCGCCATCGACCGGGCGTGGACCGGCGCCCTCACGCTCATCCTGATCGTCATGCTGCTCAACCTGGTGGCGCGCCTGATCGCCTGGTGGCGCGCGCCCGCCAGGGGCCGATAGGGGGTTACCGCCGCAATGTCCAAGCAGATCCAGGTCTCAGGTCTCGACGCGTACTACGGGTCGCACAAGGCGATCGAAGACGTGTCGATGACCATCGAGCCCCGTTCGATCACCGCGTTCATCGGCCCGTCCGGATGCGGCAAGTCGACGTTCCTCCGCACGCTCAACCGCATGCACGAGGTGATCCCCGGCGCCCGCGTCGAGGGCAAGGTCCTGCTCGACGGCGAGGACCTGTACGCCGCCACCGTCGAGCCCGTGTCAGTGCGCCGGATGATCGGCATGGTCTTCCAGCGCCCCAACCCGTTCCCGACGATGTCGATCTACGAGAACGTGGCCGCCGGGCTCCGGCTCAACGGCCGGATCAGCAGGTCGGAGCTCGACGGCGTCGTGGAGGACTCGCTCAAGGGCGCCAACCTCTGGAACGAGGTCAAGGACCGCCTCAACAAGCCGGGCGCCGGCCTGTCGGGCGGTCAGCAGCAGCGGCTCTGCATCGCCCGGGCCATCGCGGTCAAGCCGCAGGTCCTGCTGATGGACGAGCCGTGCTCGGCGCTCGACCCGATCTCCACGCTGGCCATCGAGGACCTGATGGCCAAGCTCAAGGACGAGTACACGATCGTCATCGTCACCCACAACATGCAGCAGGCCGCCCGGGTCAGCGACAGGACGGCGTTCTTCAACCTCGCCGAGCAGGGCAAGCCCGGCAAGGTGATCGAGATGGACGAGACGTCCCGCATGTTCACCAATCCATCTCAGAAGGCCACGGAGGACTACATCACTGGGCGCTTCGGCTGATGACCCAACAGCAGGCGGCAGCCACGGTGAACGGAGACGCTCGGACCAAGCCCGTACTGCTCATCGCCGACCCTGACGACGCCGTCGTGGAGGACCTCGCCACGGCGCTCGAAAGCGAGGGCGTGGCCGTCACGGGCGCGCCCGACGGGGCTCAGGGCCTCCTCCAGGCGGGGGCCCTGCAGCCGGACGTGGTGCTGGTCTCGGCCACGCTGACGGTCATCGACGCGGTGGATTTCGTCCGCGCGGTGCGCTTCGCGCGTGCCGTGCCCGTGCTGCTCGGCGTCGGTGAGGGGCACGCCGAGCAGGCGGTACGCGCGCTCGCGGCCGGCGCGGCAGCCTGCGTGGCCAGGCCCTACCGGGTGACGGAGCTGCTGCCGTTCATCCAGGCGGCCTCGCCCGGGTCGCGCCAGGTGCTGGCCGTGGGCGAGGTCGAGCTGGACGTGCAGGCCTACCAGGTACGCGTGGGCGGGCGGGCCGTGCACCTGCCGCTGCGGGAGTTCGAGCTGCTGCATTACCTGATGCGCAACGCGGACCGCACGGTCACCCGCGAGCAGATCATGCGTCATGTGTGGCACGCCGCGGCGACCACCTCGACCAACACGATCGCGGTGCACGTCAAGCGCCTGCGTGCCCGGCTGGGCGACGAGGACGACCGGCTCATCCAGACCGTGCGGGGCGTCGGCTACCGCCTGGTCACTCCGGGCACTTCCGAAAGCCCTGCATGATCCGCTTCGCCACGCCTTCGACGGTCGCTATGCCGTACCCCACCTGGGGGCTTCCCTTGGTGAGTACGGCAATGGCGTAGTCGTGGCCGTCGCGTCTGAGCAGGCCCACGCTGATCGTGGCCCAGAGCTTGTTCGAGACGTGCTTGAGCCAGCCGTTCTTCAGCGCCACGCGGTCGCCCTCGCACGCGGCGGCGCTGATTCCCCAGTTCTGGCCGTCGACGACCTGACCCATGAGGTCGAGCACCCGGTCGCGGTCCTTGGCCTTGAGCGGGCTCTTGGGGGACACCAGGGCCTGCATGAGGCGGATCTGGTCGTCCACTGACGTTCTGGTGATTCCCCAGCAATACAGGTCGACGCAGTTGCCCGGGACTCCCTGCGTGTGTTTGAACCCGAACTTCCTGCCTGCCTTCGTGAAGCCGGGCGCGCCGCCGATGCGCAGCCAGAGGCGGTCGGCGGCGTGGTTGTCGCTGTAGCGGATCATCGTCTCGGCGTCGTGCCGGACCGCCTGCGGCAGCTTCTTCCACGGGGTCTTCAGCAGCAGCGCCATGAGGATCTGCACTTTGGCGGTGCTCGCGGTGATCAACCGCTCCCCCGGGTGATAGCGGTAGACCCGCCCGGTCGCCAGGTCCTTGACCATGGCGGTGACCTGCACGGACCGGCCCGCGAGGTAGGCGTCGAGCCGCTTGCCGATCTGCTTGGCCGGGACCGCCGTCAGGGTCTCCTCGGCCGAGACCTGCTCCAGCCGTGCTCCTGCGGCCTCCTCGCGGATCTCCAGGAGCACGGGGGCCTGCCTTGCGACGGGGGCCGGCGCGGGGGCCGGTAATCGCGGGGCCGACGCCGGCGCGAGGGCGGCGAGCAGGGCGAGCGCGATGACCGCTCGTGGTATCGCCTGTCCGCGGCTCGCCACCATTGACGCATTATCACGAAAAATTGCGACAGGCCGCTAGACAGCGGCGGCGATGAGTTTCGCGATCGAGTCGTCGTCACACGTGTCCCAGAAGTCCCCCACGACGTCCTCCAGGTGCTGAAGGGACTCGGCCTGGAACAGTACGTCCTGATATTTCGTGATGTCGTAGTGCGTCGTGCCCATCGCGGACAGGTCCAGCGGCCGGATGTCCATGCCGCGGAACTCCTCGATCTCGCCGTACGACGACAGGATGCCCGCCCCGTACGCCTTGAGCTCGCCCCCCTCCTGCATGACCCCGAACTCCAGCGTGAACCAGAACACCTTCGACACGAACTCCAGCGCCTCATCGGACTGGACCCGGCGCGCCGCCTGGCCCGCCAGGCGGTAGAGGGCGGCGTACCGGGAGGCGGCCAGCGCGTTGGCGTGCCCGATGACCTCGTGGATGACGTCGGGCTCCGGCGTGTAGAAGGGCACGGAGTGGTGCCGGATGTACTGCGTCGAGTGGAAGTACCCGTCGGCCAGCACGCCGTAGAAGTCCCGCAGCGGCACGAGCCCCGCGGCAGGCAGGTAGCGGAACCCGGTCAGCGGCTCCAGCAGCCGCGAGACCTCCTCGAGCTGCGGGATCCTCTCTCGCGGCAGCCCCAGCCGGTCCACGCCGTCCAGGTACTCGGCGGTGGCGTACTTGGCGTGCTTCACCGCCAGCTCCCTGGTGACCAGGGCCCAGACCTCGTGCTCCTGTGCGGTGTACTCGGCGGCAGGGATGGGCTCGCCGGGCCGGTGGTTGACGGCCAGCCCGGCGATCGCGTTCCGCCGCGCCCGATACACCGGGTCCGCGAACCCCGGATGAGACGCGGACAACTCGACCACCACCGACCCGTCCTCCTGGGCTGCGACGGGGGCGAAGTACTGCGCTTCCTCAAACATGCCCAAATGACAGCAAGTCCCGGTTTCCCTGGCAAGAGCGACCAGCTCGGCTGAGCGATACGCTTGCTTTCGCACTCCAAATCCCACAATTTCTGGTCGAATCGCACAGTCCGGGAGGGCGCCGCATGGACGATCTGGACGCGAGGTTGCTGGTGACCATGCGCGCCCATCCCCGCATCGGGCTGACGGAGCTGGCCCGGCTGCTGGGCGTGGCGCGCGGGACTGTACAGGCTCGGGTGGAGAAGCTGACGGCCCGGGGCGTGATCGAGGATTTCGGCCCCACCGTGTCACCGGCCCGGGCCGGATACCCCATCCTGGCGTTCGTATGGCTGCAGATCGCCCAGGGCCGGCTGACGGAGGCTGTGGAGGCGCTGCGGGCCGTGCCGCAGATCCTGGAGGTTCACGGTACGAGCGGCCAGCACGACCTGCTGTGCAGGGTGGTGGCGCGCACGACGGACCACCTCCAGGAGATCATCGCCCACATCCTGGCGTCACCGGCGGTGCAGCGCACGGACACGACCATCTCCCTGTCCACCCAGATCCCCTACCGGATCGAGCCTCTCCTGGACAGCCGCTGAAGATCGCTTCGGCGCCATTTGCTCTTTCGTGAAATGCAAGAAGAACGCCGCACTCCGCGGCGCGTGGGCCGAGCCGAGTACACCTTCGCGCGGGCCGTGGAGTTCACGCAGAACGTCGCATCACCAAGGCAGGTGTGGGCATGATCATGGTGCGTACGGCGGACTCCGCAGGCAGCACGAAGGGCTGCTGACCGCCAACGCAAAAGAGGGCCACCCCGAAGGGTGGCCCTCTCTCACAAGAATTGTGCGGCGATGACCTACTCTCCCACACCCTCCCGAGTGCAGTA
>NZ_JBITMP010000062.1:0-65685 GCF_044466425.1 Nonomuraea sp. NPDC049400 | reverse complement strand
GAGTGGCCGCCCTCATGTCACATCGATCTTCCCTTACGGGCATCAAGGTGACGAGTAGGTTCAAACCCGTACACCACTCCCGTGGACGCTAACGCGGCGCGCCATGCTCGAGGCCATGTTCCGGGCGGCCGATCAGCACCTCGAACTGCTGGCCGGCATGTACGTCCCTATGGGGAGATGTTCCACGAGCCTGGTCCCGACGCCATGGTCGTGATGTCTTCGCCAGTCCGTTCGACCGGGTGCTCAGGACGGGGCGCTGGACGGCACCCTCCGCCAGGCACCTCCCACGATCACCGCCACGGTTTTGTTCAACACCGCCGGATGGGGATACGTGCATCTACGGGCGAGCCATAAATGGCCGCAGGACCGCGCCAGAGACGCCGTCATCGGCCTCGTCGTCACCGGGCTCCTTCCATCCGACCCGGACATGTAGTAGAGCGTCATCTCCTGACCCGAACCCATCGTTAATCCGCTAGGCGAGGAGGAGAAAGCCGCCCTGCCACCCATGCCATCGCTTCCGGACAGGCTGCTCGACGCTGCACTCACTCAGGCGGGAGGCATGCTTCCCTCGAGATGTCTTCAGGAACGTCGACCCCTGCGAGAAGCGGTCGGCGCGGGGCTGCCGGCCGCGGTGACGCGGCCGTCACGCTGCCATCACGTCATGGTCACGCGGCCCGGCCCAGTCTGGGTGGTGACCGGAAGGGAGACCAGGATGCGCATCAAGAAAAGTCTGATGTTGGCTGGTTCAGGGCTTCTGACGGCCATCGCGCTCGGATCGGGCGCAGCCTCCCCGGCCGTGGCCGCGCAGACCCTCACAGAGAGCGTGGCCAACTCCCACGTGGCGGGCCAGCCGCCAGATGATGAGCAAAAGCAGTACGACCGCGGCAGGAGGGAAGGCTTCGCCGACGGTCGGGCGGAGTGCGAAGGCGAGCAGCCGTCCGACCGCATGCACATGCGGATGCATGATCGAATGCGGATGCACGAGCGGATGCGGATGCGGATGGGCATGCCCATGAAGCCCTATGAGCGCGGCTTCATGAAGGGGTACCACTCGGGGTACCACAGCTGCACGCCCGCGTAGGCTCCGCCTTGGCCGGGACCTCACTGCGCCGGTGGGGTCCCGGCTGTACATAGGCCAAGACGCGCCCGCTCCATGTTGAGAGAACGTGCCGCTCCTGCTCCGACACGCCGCGAGGAAGGTGCTTGCCTGGCCGCTTGCTCGCGCAAACAAGCGCTCCAGACCATGCCGACGGACTCTTGAACGGGACAAGGCTCGCAGCCGTGCCGGGAATGGCACGGTGAGCACCGGACACCTGCTGTAAGTGACGCAGTAGCGACTCACGGCCGCGCCACACGCCATCGGCGTACCGGAACTTGGCCTATTGCCTGCTGGAAAGAGATCCACACTCCCTTCACATGCGAGGGAAGAACTTGTGCCCGTCGTCGAGGCCTGGTAGAGCCCGGTACCGGGGAGCACACGGACAGCGAGCCGGTCTGACCGGGTCCTTGGCCCTGCCCACCAGGGACTTATGACCCTGGGGCGGTGCCGTCGTGCACGGTGCGATGGGAGGAAGGGGAGGCTGACATGATCATCGCAGGTGTCGACGGATCGGCGGCGGCGCGTGGCGGTGTCTTGGGCGGCGGATGACGCGATGCGGATGCATGAGCCATTGCGCATCGTGCACGCAGTGGACCGCGATCCGTACCAGTTCTCCAGATTCCATGCTTGGCTCGAACTGGACGTGCTCGTCCGCGTGGCGCAGATGACAGTGAGCGAGGCGGCCGACTCGGTGCGTGAGCGCCAGCCGAACGTCGAGGTATCGACCGAGATCGTCGAAGGCGCTGCGGCATCGGCGCTGTGCGAGCAGTCCAAGGCCGCCGCCGAGATCGTGATGGGCAGCCGAGGGCTGGGCGGGTTCTCGGGTGCCTTGCTCGGCTCTGTGAGTCTGCACGTGGCCGGCCAGGCGCACTGCCCGGTCGTCGTGGTGCGGCCAGGGCAGGAGTCGGCACACGGTGAGGTTGTGGTCGGCGTTGACGATGCGCCGGAGTGCGAGCCCGCCTTGGAGTTCGCCTTCCGCCAGGCTGAGCTGCGCGGCGGCCCGCTGCGCGCGATCCATGCCTGGCAGCGGCCGGTGCAGTTGTACGCCCCGCAGGTCAACTACGACCCGGACGACATAACGGCGGCGGCCAATGAGGTCGTCGCCGCCAGGCTCGCCCGATTCCGGCAGGAGCACCCGCAGGTGGAGGTGATCGAGGACGTGCGGCGGGCTCACCCGGTCGATGCCCTGGTGGATGCCTCTGCGCGGGCCGCGCTGGTGGTTGTCGGGTCGCACGGGCGGGGAGGCTTCCGTTCGGTACTGCTCGGCTCGGTCAGTCACGGGGTGTTGCACCACGCCCGCTGCGCCGTGGCGGTGGTACGGGAGTAAGGGGATCGATCGCGTGGCCGCGGGTCCATGTGCGACGGAGGCCCTGGCTGGTTGAGGTGGAGACATGCGGCAGCTGAGCGCGCTGGACGCGCAGTTCCTCAACTTCGAGACCGCCACCAACATCGCGAACGTCGGCGGGCTGGCGGTACTCGGCAAGGACCTGTCCAGGGAGAAGATTCAGCACAGGCTGGCGGAGCGTATGGCCGGGGTGCCGCAGCTACGGCGACGCCTGGTCCGGGTGCCCTTCGGCCTGGACCACCCGTACTGGGCCGACGACACCGAAGTCGACCTGGACTATCACGTCCGGGAGCTCACCCTGCCGCCTCCCGGTGACGACATGCAGTTGGGCGAACAGGTGGCCCGCCTGCACGAGCAGCGACTGGACCGAGCTCGCCCATTGTGGGAGATGCACCTGATCCACGGCCTGGCCGGCGGCCGCTGCGGTATTTACGCCAAGGTCCACCACGCCGCCGTCGACGGGCTGACGGGGGCGGAGGTGCTCGCCGCGCTCATGGATCCCGTTCCCGAAGCAGCCGCGCGCCGGCCCGAGGCCCCGCCGGGTCTGTGGCACATGCTGGCCAGGAGCGCCTGGCACCTCGCGGGGAACCCCGCGCACTTGCTGCGGTTCGCGGGCGAGGCACTGCCGGTGCTGGACCAGCTCCCCGTCATCTCCCGGCTGCCCGGCGCGAGCGGGATCGCGCGGCTGATGCGGCGCGAACCGCTGCCTGAGCTGCCGGACATGGCGGCTCCGCACACCCCGCTCGGTGGTCCGGTCTCCTCCCGCCGCCGCTATGCCTTCGTCGAGCTGCCGCTGAGGGAGATCAAGCGAGTCAAGAACGCCTTCGGCGTCACGGTGAACGACGTCGTGATGACGCTGGCGGCCTCCGCGTTGCGCCGCTGGCTGATGGCCCACAGAGCGTTGCCGGAAGTTCCCCTGGTCGCGGGCGTGCCGTTTTCCGTGCGCGGGCGGGAGGGCATGAACGAGGGCAACCAGGTCACCATGATGATCACACAGTTGCCCACGCACGTGGACGATGCCCGCCGTCGGCTTGAACTCGTGAGCGAGGCGATGCGGCAGATCAAGGAACGGTTCGCCCTGACACCGGCTCGCTTGCTTCGTGACCTGAGCGAGAGCATGCCCGCCGCGCTGAACGGCCTGGCCGACCGCGCCGCGCTGGAGCTGGTGGGACGGACGGCGCCGCCCCTCAACGTGGTTGTTTCCAACATTCCGGGCCCGCAGTTTCCGCTGCGGATCGCGGGGGTCAAGCTGCTCGCGCACTATCCGGTGTCCGTGGTCACCGACGTGAGCGGCGGGGTGAACATCACGGCTTTCTCCTACAACGGGCGCCTCGACGTCGGGATCACCGCCTGCAGGGAACTGGTCCCCGATGTGTGGGGCTTCTCCGGCTACCTGCGCGAGGCTCTGGACGAGCTCAAACCGAGCCCCAAGAGGGCAGGACACGCCCGAACTCGGGACCGCGCCTAAGGATTGTGCGGCTCCTATGCTTTGCTTGCGAAGGCGGGGTATATGCGGGCTGATCTGCTCATATGTCTGGCCGTCAGCACGATCGCCGTGATCACCAGGCCCCAGAGCGTCACTGTGCTCAGAACCATGAGCGCGTAGACCCAGGCGCTCATTCTGTTGTAGCACCACAACGTCGTGATCATCTCAGATCTGTTAGTGCTGAAGAATGCGATCCGGCCTGCGAAGCCCCTGCTGCCGCTGATCCGGGGCACTGCCGTGCGGGCGCTTGGCAAGCTGGCGGAGAATTCCAGCGCGTTGGATCAACTGCAGGATCTCGTCAACGACTGCGCCGGGACCTCTGGCACGATGTCTCCTCAGAGGCCGTGGATGCGGCGGCCGGTGATCTTGTGTGGGACGATGCGGATGTAGAGCTGGCGCTCGCCACCCGCCCAGGGGGTGACGTCGGCCTCGGTGACGTTTTCCACCTCTTGCTGAGGCACGTGGTGAGCAGGACCCTGGATGAGGACGCTCCAGCCTGCCCGCTGGGCCTCGTCGATCCGGTCCACCTGGAAGCCGATCTTGATGTCCACGCCTTCCACGCCGGTGCGCAGGTCCTGGTCCATGGGGCCGCCGTGGGCGGTGCGGAAGACGATGGCGCCGTCGTGGAGCTTGTAGTTCACGGGCAGTACGGTGGGCCCGTCCGGGCCGTTGAACGCCACCCGGCCGATGCCGCCCGGGGCGACCAGCCGCAGGCACTCCTCGGGCTCGAGAACCTCCAGGACAGGATGGGCCGGGGCGGGACCGGGGCCGGGCGGGCGCTCGCGCCCGCCGCCCAGCAGGTCCTGGACCGTGGTCTCAAGAGCAGCGGCCAGCCGGGTCACCGTGCCTGCGTCGGGTGTGCCCAGATGGCTTTCGAGGTGCTGGACGTACCCGGCCGACATGTCTGCCCGGTCGGCGACCTGCTCGGAGGTAAGCCCGAGCCGATGGCGGTGATAGCGGATGCGACGTCCGAAGTCGCCATTACCTGTCATGGCGTGTCCTCCCTGGTCATGGCCATGAAGCTACCCACCAGGCCCTCCGGCAGACAGGGTCCTTCGGCCCTTGCCCCACCGACCTCCGGCCCTGCTGCGGACACGCGTGAGCAGGGTCCGATGGAGGTGACGAAGGAGGCACGCCATGATCATCGTGGGAGTGGACGGCTGCGTGACCTCGCGAGCCGCGGTGGAGTGGGCAGCCAACGACGCGTTCCGCATGCGGGTGCCGCTGCGCATCGTGCACGCCGTGGACCGCTCGCCGTACCAGATCAGCAAACACCCCACCCCTGCCATGCCGGATCTGCTGCTGCGAGAGGGGCACAGGATCCTGCGCGAGGCGGAGGCACTGGTGCGCGAGCGCCAGCCTGCTGTCGAGGTCGAGACGCGGGACATCGAGGGCGCACCGGCTGAAGTCCTGCGCGAGCAGGCCGAGGGCGCCACCGAGATCGTGGTCGGCAGCCGTGGGTTGGGCGGATTCTCCGGTGTTTTGGTGGGTTCCGTCAGCATGCACGTGGCCGGGCACGTTCACTGCCCCGTCGTGGTCGTTCGAGGGGAGCATCGGCCGACATACGGGGAGATCGTGGTGGGGGTCGACGATTCGCCGGAGTGCGAGCCCGCGCTGGTCTACGCCTTCGAGCAGGCGAAGCTCCGGGGGAGCGCGTTGCGAGTGCTGCACGCCTGGCAGTTGCCGGTGCACGCCTTCGCTCCAGAGGCCTCCTACGACCTGGACGAGGTCCGTACGGCGCAGCATCAGGCCGTCCGCGACCGGGTGGCTCTCTTCAGCAGGGACTATCCGCAGGTGAGGTTGGTCGAGGATGTGCATTGCGCGAATCCGGTGGACGCGCTCACCGATGCGTCGGAGCGGGCGGACCTGCTTGTGGTGGGCTCGCACGGGCGCGGCGCGCTGGGCTCGATGGTGCTCGGCTCGGTCAGCCGGGGTGCCCTGCACCACGCACGCTGCCCGGTCGCAGTGGTCCGAGCGTGAAAGATGCCGGCCAGGACCTTGGTCCTCTGGCATCGGGGACGTTCGCCACTGCTGGGCGAGGCGTTGGTGGAGGACTTTAGGAGTGGAGGTGTATGTCATGTCACTCGAGGTCAAGGACGTCATGGGGCGCGTTGCCATCGCCGTGCTGAAGGATGCCTCGTTCGCGGAGATCGTGGAGGCGATGGAGCGGTTCAGGGTGGGCGCGGTCACCGTGATCGAGGTGGACCGGCGGCCGGTAGGTGTGGTTTCCGAAGATGACCTGCTGCTCAAGGAGGCCGACACAGTACGGCACAGCGTTTCGATGTTCGAGTCTCACAAGCAGCAGCAGGAGCACCAGAAGGCCGCGGGCGTGACGGCGGCTCAGCTCATGACCTCGCCGGCGATCACTGTCACGCCAAGCACTTCCCTGCGTGACGCGGCTCGGCTGATGCATGCCAAGCGCCTCAAGCAGCTACCCGTGATCGACATGGGCACCGGACAGATCATCGGCACCCTGCATCAGCGTGACGTGTTGCGCGTCTTCAGCCGCCCGGTCGAGGAATTGGAAGCAGACGTCAGGGCCGTCCTGCCGAATCCCGCGGCGTTCACGATCAACATCAACCAGGGCGTGGTGAAGATCAGCGGTGCGGTCGAGTGGAGATCACAGGCCCTCGCATTGACGGAGCAGATTCGGCTGATCGAGGGAGTTGTGGACGTGCGGTCTGAGGTGGCCTTCGACAAGGACGATCTCCTCATCGCGGCCCTTCGGGATGTGGAAGACACAGGGCTGTGACGTGCCGGTTGGTCATTCGCGGCGGTCGTCGCGCAACCGCGCCGCCAGCGCCGCCGCCTGGGTGCGGCGCTGCATGTTGAGCTTGGCCAGCAGGTTGGACACGTAGTTCTTGACCGTCTTCTCGGCCAGGAACATGCGCTCGCCGATCTGCCTGTTGGTCAATCCCTCGCCGATCAGCTCGAGGATGTGCCGCTCCTGCTCCGACAGCGCCGCGAGCGGGTCCTTCCTGGCAGCCTGGTCACGCAGGCGTTGCAGCATGGCGGCGGTGGTCTGCGGGTCGAGCAGCGACTGCCCGGACGCCACCGTACGGACCGCGCCCACCAGGTCGGAGCCGTGGATCTGCTTGAGCACATAGCCGGAAGCCCCCGCCATCACCGCGTCGAACAGCGCGTCGTCGTCGGCGAACGAGGTCAGCATCAGGCACGCCAGCCCGGGCACCCGGGAGCGCACCTCGCGGCACACGTCGACGCCGCTGCCGTCCGGCAGTCGCACGTCCAGCACCGCCACGTCGGGCTTCAGCGCGGGGATGCGGGCAACCGCCGACTCGGCCGTGCCGGCCTCGCCGATGACCTGGATGTCGTCCTCGGCCTCCAGCAGCGCCGCGATGCCCCGCCGGACGACCTCGTGATCGTCGACGAGGAACACACGAATCATGCTTCCGACGCTATCCGACCGCCATCAGGACCGAAAGCATTGCATGCCCGAACCGCGTTGTCGCGGGGCACCGGAGACGGATGTCGTGGCCTATCCGGTGACACACTGACAAGTATGAAGAGCGAGCATCATCCGTTGATGCCGCAGACGCGGCTTGATGAGTTGCTGGCAGAGCTGCAGTCGCGGCTGAATGCCGTGCTGGCCACTCGCGATCGGGTGCATGCGCTTCTTGAGGCCGTGGTGTCGGTAGGTAGCGAGCTCGATCTGGAGACCGTGCTGCGCCGCATCACGGAGACCGCGACGAAGCTGGTGGATGCCGGCTACGGCGCGTTGGGCGTGATCGGCCAGAAAAACACGCTCATCCAGTTCATCCCGGTGGGGCTGACCGAGGAGGAGATCGCCAGGATCGAGCACTGGCCGCATGGCCTGGGACTGCTCGGCCTGCTGATCAAGGACGCGCGTCCATTGAGGCTGGGCCGCATCTCTGATCATCCGGCTTCGTACGGCTTCCCGCCCGGCCATCCCCCGATGGGCACCTTCCTGGGCGTCCCGATACGGGTGCGGGATGAGGTCTTCGGCAATCTCTACCTGACGGAGAAACGCGGTGGCGGCGAGTTCGACGAGGACGACGAGGCGATCGTGATAGCCCTGGCCACCGCCGCCGGCGTCGCCGTGGAGAACGCCCGCCTGTATGAGGAGTCGCGTCGGCGCGAGATCTGGCTGCAGGCGTCCTCGGAGGTGACGACGAACTTGCTGTCCGGCGCCGATCCGCGGCAGGTGCTGAGCTTGGTGGCGGCGCGCGCTCGCGAGATAAGCGACGCGGACCTGGTCCAGGTGCTGCTGCCGGACCTGTCCCGGCAATCTCTGATCGTTGAGGTAGCGGAAGGGGAAGGCGCGCAGGAGTTGCCGGGCACCGCTTTCGAGGTGTCGGCCACGCTCGCAGGTGACGTGTTCACTCAGGGGGAGCCGGTGTCCGATGTGGATATGCAGAGGGCTCCGTACCCTGACTCGCCGCTGCGGCGGCTGGGTTACGGGCCGGGGGTGATGGTGCCGCTGGGGAGGGTTCCCGCCGTGCGCGGGGTGCTGGTGCTCGCCAAGCGGAGCGGCCGGCTGCCGTTCAGCGGGGCGGATCAGCAGATGCTGCAGGCGTTCGCCGGTCAGGCGGCGATCGCGCTGGAGCTGGCCGAGTCGCGCAGGGATGCCGAACGGCTCGGACTGCTGGAGGACCGCGATCGCATCGCCAAAGATCTGCATGACGTGGTCATCCAGCGCCTGTTCGCCACGGCGATGACATTGATGAGCACGATCCGGCTGATAGAGCGGCCGGAAGCGGCCAAGCGAGTCCAGCACGCGATCGACGAGTTGGACGAGACGATCCGGCAGATCCGCTCGTCCATCTTCGCGTTGCAGGGCTCTGGCGAGGAGGCCATGCCCAGCTTGCGCGGGCAGATCGTGGAGTTGGTGGAGGGCGCCGCCGGCCATCTGGGCTTCATGCCGGGCCTGCGCATGGAAGGGCAGATCGACACGATGGTTTCTGCGCCGGTCGCCGAGCATCTGCTGGCCGTGTTGCGCGAGGCCTTGTCGAACGTGGTTCGCCACTCCCACGCCGGCCGTGCCGATGTTCTCGTCGAGGCCGCGGGCGCCCAACTCGTTCTCGTGGTCACAGATAACGGCGTCGGCCTAGAAGAGACGGAGCGTCGAAGCGGCCTGCGCAACATCGAGGAACGGGCCGCGCGGTTGGGCGGCGCTGCGGGCCTGGAGACCCCGGAGACTGGAGGAACGCGGCTGCGTTGGCAGGTCCCGCTGTGAAGCGGAAGGTCCCCGGGCTCCGAATTCGGAGCTCTGAGAGGAGCCGGCCCAGCTCGGGTGTCGTGATGGCAGCCCCGCATGCGGGTTCCTGGTCATCGTGTCATGCAGTCTGGCCTGTTACCGCCGGGTATCTCTCACCCCTTCCTGACAGTCCTGGCTTTCCGGCCGTAGGACTGCCATTTGTCCTCAAAAGTGGGTCAAGCGATCGCACGAACTTGCTGGCCAAGGCGGAGCGGGCGGGCAAGGCCGAGCAGCTGCGCACCTTTCCCAAGTTGCGTAAGGCGGCCCGCACGATGGCCTCGGCGATGGAGGTGCTGATCACCGCGCCGGAGGCGACGGAGGATCGGCTGGTGTCGCTGGTGGAGGTGTGGAAGGCGATCGAGGAGGTGGTGCCGCGCGAGAGGCTGGCGGCCGCGGTGGAGACGGTGGTGGAGTTCGTGCCGGTTACCGACGACGACGCGGCGGCCGAGTGGCGGGCTGAGCTGGTCAAGCGCTACCGGACGGTGCAGGGCTTCATCGAGCCGCTGCTGGAGGTGATCCGGTTGCGGGCAGTGGAGGCGGGCGCACCGGTGTTGGCGATGGTGCGCACCGCGGCGGCCATGGCCAGGAGCCGCCGCCGCTACGCGCCCGTCGACATCGCCGCCCACGACGAGCTGATCACCGGCTCTTGGCGGGGCTTGGTCTACCGCAACCCGGACCTGCCTACCGGGCAGGTCGACAAGGCGGCGTTCGTGCTGTGCGCGCTGATGCACCTGCACGGCGCGCTGCGGCGGCGCGATGTGTTCGCCGAGGGCTCCGAACGCTGGAGCGACCCCCGCGCCCGGCTGCTGGCCGGGGAGGCGTGGGAGCGGGCGCGGCCGCAGGTGCTGGCCTCACTGGAACACGAGCTGGAGCCGGCCGGGCATCTGGCCGAGCTCGCCAGCGCGCTGGAGGCCGCCTACATGCGGGTGCTGGATGGGCTTGGCGGCAACACCGCGGTGCAGTTCGTCGGCGGACGGCTGCGGCTGGAGAAACTCGGCGCCCTGGCCGAGCCGCCGCTGATGAAGGAACTACGGACGCTGGTCGGCGGCATGCTGCCGCGGGTGGACTTTCCCGAGCTGCTGCTGGAGGTGTTCGACCGCACCGGCCTGCCGGCCGATTTTACGCACGTCTCCGGAGCCGACACCGCGATGGAGGACTTCCCGATGAGCCTGGCCGCGCTGATCGTGGCCGAGGCGTGCAACGTGGGCCTAGTGCCGATCGAGAAGCCGAATGTGCCCGCCCTCACGCGGGCCCGGCTGCAGCAGGTCGACCAGGGCTACCTGCGCGGCGAGACGATCGCAGCCGCCAACGCCCGCCTCATTGCCGCCCAGTCCGGCATCGACATCGTCCGGCATTCGGGCAGCGGGCACATCGCCTCGGCCGATGGGCTGCGCTTCGTCGTGCCGGTGGCCAGCCTGCACGCCGGGCACAACCCGCTCTACTTCGGCCGCCAGCGTGGCGCGACCTGGCTGAACGTTGTCAACGACCAAGTGATGGGTATCGGCGGGCTGGTTGTGCCCGGCACCTTGCGTGACTCGCTGTTCATCCTGGACGCCATCTTCAACCTGGACGGCGGACCTCGGCCGGAGACCATCGTTACCGACACCGCTAGCTACTCCGACATCGTCCTCCCACTGGGGCGACATGCTGCGCGTCGCCGGCTCGCTGACGATGGGTACGGTGCGCGCCTACGACCTGATCCTGATGCTGTCGACCGACGGCCGCCCCACCGGCCTGGGGGAGGCGTTCGCGCACTACGGCCGCATCTTCAAAAGCCTGCACCTGCTGCAGTTCCTGCATGATGAGGGCTACCGGCGGATGATCGGCGCCCAACTGAACGTGCAGGAGGCTCGCCACCGGCTCGCGCGGAAGATCGCTTTCGGAAACCGCGGCCAGCTGCGCCAGCGCTACCGCGAAGGCATGGAAGACCAACTCGGCGCTCTCGGTCTGGCGCTGAACGCCGTGGTGTGGTGGAACAGCCTCTACCTCGACGCCGCCGTCACCCAACTGCGCGGGCAGGGCTTCCCCGTCACCGACGAGATGTGCGCCCGGCTGTCGCCGATCGCCTACGACCACATCAACTTCCTGGGCCGCTACGCCTTCTCCCGCGCCGAAGCTGGAGACAGTCTGCGGCCCTTCCACACCGGCGACCCGCTCTAGAAAGACCCAGGGCGGCGGCCTCCCGGTCGCTGCCCTGGGTGCTGTCAGGTGTCGCGCCGCTTCGCCGTCACGACGGCGATCCCGAGGAGGATGAGGGCGAATGCCGCGTAGTAGGCGAGGGCCCACCACGGGTTGAGCAGGGACGTCGACGGGGGTGGGGCGGGTGGGCCGGGATGTGCTGCGGCGGGATCCGGGGCGCCGATGAGGAACTGCTTGCCGACGTTGAACGGGAGCCACCGGTGGATCTCGACGCCGATGCCGGGGATCGCCGGGACGAGCGACTCGGCGAACATGGCGTAGCCCAGCAGCAGGGTCAGGGCGGCCGCGGTGTGCCTGACGAGCGCGCCGATCGCGACCGCTATGACGGCGGCGATCGCGTAGTAGGCGGCGACGCCCGCCACGTTCCGCCAGTCGGCCTCCGTGTCCAGCGCAAGGTCGGCCTCAGGTGCCACCAGGGCCGCGACGGCGAGTGACCCGAACGCGGACAGCAGGCCGAGCACGCCGGACGTGACAGCGGCCACGGCGGTCTTGGCGGTGAAGACCGAGCCGCGTCTCGGCACGGCGAGGAAGGTCGCCTTGATGGTGCCGTAGCGGTACTCGGTGGTGATCGAGGCCATCGCCAGCGCCAGGATCGGCGCGATGCCGAGCTGGAAACCCGCCTGGCTGACGCCGACAGTGATCGTCGCGGGATCTCCCGCGCTGCCAGCGGCCAGCGCGGCAAAGGCGATGGGGACGATCACCGCGGCGGCGGCGAGCACCTTGGGTGAGGCGGTGGACATGAGCTTGATGCCCTCGGCGGCGGCGAGATTCACGGCCGGGCTCCCTTCACGGCGGGCTGGGCGTGGTAGTCCACCGCATCGCCGGTCAGCCGCATGAACGCCTCCTCCAAGGACCCGCGCTGGAGGCTCAGTTCGTGCAGCACGATCCCGTTTGCGGCGCATGTCTCGCCGATCGCCGAGCTGAGCGCGCCGTTGACGATCAGCGCGTCACCTTCGGCGCGTACCTTCGCCCCTTCATGCTCCAGCAGCGCTCGTAACGTGGCGGCGTCCGGCGTGCGGACCCGGACACTGGTATCGGTCGCCTGGGCGACGAACTCCTCGGCGCCGCCCTGCCAGATCAGCCTCCCTCGTCCGATGACGACCAGATCGTGTGCGGTGAGCGCCATCTCCGACAGCAGGTGGCTGGACACCAGCACGCTGCGCCCTTCGTCGGCCAGCCGGCGCATGAGCCCGCGGATCCACAGCACGCCCTCGGGGTCGAGCCCGTTCACCGGCTCGTCCAGCACCAGCACCTGGGGATCGCCCAGCAGCGCCCCCGCGATGCCGAGCCGCTGCGCCATGCCCAGCGAGAAGCCACCCGCGAGCCTGCCGGCGACAGGACCGAGCCCAACCGCCTCCAGCACCTCCTCGACCCGTCGCATGGGGATGCCGTTCGACCTGGCCATCCAGCGCAGGTGCGTACGGGCCGAACGGTTGGGGTGCACCCAGGTGGCGTCGAGCAGGGCCCCGACAGTGCGCAAGGGATGGCGCAGCTCCTCGTATCTGCGGCCGGCGATGAGCGCGTGCCCCGTCGTGGGGTTGTCCAGGCCCAGGATCATCCTCATGGTGGTGGACTTCCCGGCGCCGTTCGGGCCGAGGAACCCGGTGACCCGCCCCGGCGGGACGCTGAAGGACAGGCCGTCGACTGCGGTGGTGGCCCCGTACCTCTTGGTGAGGCCCACCGCTTCGATCACGACCCCTCCCGGTCGCAGAGGACGTCGTCGACGATCTGGTCGGTCATCGTCTGCAGCTTCTGGTAGTCCTCGACGCTCTTGCCCGCGGCGCCGCTGATGGACAGCGCCACGCTGCGCCGGCCGTGGGCGGTGAAGCCTTCGCGGCTGATGTAGCCCGCGGTGTTGCCGCCGTGGGCCCAGTACGTGCCGCCGCACGACAGCTTGTTCTGGAACAGCCCAAGGCCGTAGCCGGTGGCGACGCCGTTGGACACCGCGACGGTCTTCTTCATCTCGGCGAGTTGGGCGGGCTTGAGCAGCTTGCCGCCGAGCAGCGCGCGGAAGAACCGGCTCAGGTCCGCCGTGGTGCTGATCATGGAACCGGCCGCGCCGTAGGAGGTGGGGCTGTGCACGGTGACGTCGGTCATCGGGCCGCCGGGCCGCCACTGCTGGTACGCCCTCGCGTACGGGCGGGGCAGCCCTGTCTCGGCTCCCGGAACGCTCGTGTCCCTGAGCCTGAGCGGGCGGATGACACGGCGCTCCACCTCATGGTCCCACGGTCGGCCGGTCACCCGTTCGATGATCATGCCGGCCAGGACGTAGTTGGTGTTCGAGTACGACCAGGTCTGGCTCGCCGGTGCGTGGCGCATGGCCGCGGCGACCAGTTCCCCCGGCGTGTGGCGCCGCAGTCTCTCCTGCTCGAATGACTCGGCGTCGCGCGGCCCCAGGTCGGCGAGGTAGTCGTACAGGCCACTGGTGTGCTGGAGCAACTGTCTGATCTTGATCTTTCGCCCGTCGTTGCCGTTGCCCCGGACCACGCCGGGCAGCCACCTGTCCACGGTGTCGTCCAGGCCGAGCCTGCCCTCTGCGGCGAGTTGGAGGACGACGACGGCCACGAAGGTTTTGGTGTTACTTCCGATGCGGTAATGGCCGTGCGCCGGCACCGGCCGCTTGGTCCTGGTGTCGGCGACGCCGGCGGCCGCCGTCCATTGGCGGCCGTCCTCGGTGATGACGCGCCCCTGTACGCCTACCACGCCCGCGGCGCGGAGGGCGTCGAGAGCGTGCCGGAAATCCGTGCTGGAGTACCGGGAGTCTGCCGTCCGGCCCGCGGCGGCAGCAGCGGGCGATCCAAGAGACGAGGCAAGGACTCCGGCGGCAACGGCTGCCACGGCAAGACGTCGTGTTCTGGTGTGCATGCGGAGCACTCTGCCGCCGGTCTCCAGGAAAGCGCCTCGTCCGAACGTCGACCCGGACCGGCTCAAGGGCTCCTACTTTCGTAGGGGATGCTGTGGCGAACGGACCGCGTTCGCCGGGGCCGCCTGGCCATACGCTCGGGGGCGTGGGAAGTACGTCGCTCGAACGCCGCCTGCTCGGCGAGGTGGCCCATGTCGTCGATCGCGTGGCCCCCTGGGCCGTCGGCCTGGCCGTGGCCGTGCTGTCGATCGTCCTGCCGTTACCCGGCCAGGCGTACGAGGCGGCCACAGATCTGCTGCGGGTACTGTTCTCCGTCGCATGCGGCGCGGCGGCGTGGGCCGGGCGCAGGTGGCGCTGGCCGCTGATCGTGCTGGGCTCGGCGGCCTGCGTGCTGTTCGGGCAGTGGCACGTCCTGGCCGTGGCGACGTACTACGTGGTGACGGCCGCGCCGCGGCGCCGCCTGGTTTTTGTTTACGTCGCGGCCGCGACCGTCCTTGTCACCGTACGACCCGTCCTGGCGCCGCCTGGTGAGGGCTGGTCGCTGGAGGAGGTGGGGGCAAATCTCGTCTGGGCGGTCGTGCTGCCGCTGGTGGCGGGCCTGTGGGTGGGCGCACGCAGGCAGGTGCTGGCAGCGCTGCACGAACGCGCCGCGCGGCTGGAGCGAGAGCAGGCGGCCCGGGCAGAACAGGCCCGGGCGCAGGAACGCACGCGGATCGCGCGGGAGATGCACGACGTGGTCGCCCACCGGGTGTCGCTGATCGTGCTACACGCCGGCGCGCTGGAGGTCAGCGTCCCGGACGAACGCACGGCCGCCGAGATCGCGAGTATCAGGGCCACCGGCAGGGAGGCGCTGGCGAACCTGCGCGAGGTCCTCGGCGTGCTCCGCACCCAGGAGTCCCCCGACGGCCACGCCCCGCCCCCGTCGCTCGCCGACCTCGACAGGCTGCTGGGCCAGTCGAGGTCCGCGGGGCTGCACGTGCGACGCCGGGACGAGGGAGCCCCCCGGCCGGTTCCGGAGGCCGCGCAGCGCGCCGCCTACCGCGTGGTCCAGGAGGCCCTCACCAACGTCCACAAGCACGTGGGCGAGTGCGACGTCGACGTCGTCCTGCGCTACGGTCCCGGCGGGCTGGAGGTGATCGTGGACAACGGCCCGCCCGCTGGCCCGCGCCCCGCCGAATCTCTCCCCGGCGGCGGCCTCGGGCTGCTCGGCCTGCGCGAGCGGGTGACCCTGCTCGGTGGCAGGCTCCGTACCAGCCTCAGCCCCGAGGGCGGCTTCACTGTCACCGCTCGGCTCCCGCTCGAGCGCGTCGAGGAGCCAGCATGATCAGGGTCCTGGTCGTCGACGACGAGCTCATGGTGCGATCCTGGCTGCGCATGATCCTGGAGTCGGCAGGCGACATCTCCGTCGTCGCCGAAGCAGGCGACGGGGAGGAGGCGATCGCTGCAGCCGCCCGGTGCCGCCCCGACGTCGTCCTCATGGACGTGCGGATGCCCGGCACCGACGGCCTGGCCGCCGCCGCCCGCATCGCCGCCTCGCCCGGCGCGCCGAAGGTCGTCATGCTCACCACGTTCGACCTCGACGAGTACGTGCACGAGGCGCTGCGAGCTGGCGCCGTCGGGTTCCTGCTGAAGGACACCCCGCCCCGTGACCTCGCAACCGCCGTCCGCACCGTCGCCGCCGGGAACGCCATGCTCGCCCCCACCGTGACCAGGCGACTCATCAGCGCATTCACCGAACGGCGCCACCCCTCCAAGACCGGTGACGCCCGCAGACTTCTCGGCGAGCTGACCGACCGCGAGCACGAAGTCGTCCTCGCCGTCGCCCGCGGCCTGTCCAACCGGCAGATCGGCCGCGAGCTGTCCATGACCGAGACGACCGTCAAGGCACACGTCAGCCGCGCGCTGGCCAAACTGCGCCTCGCCAACCGGGTGCAGGCAGCGATCCTGGTACACGAGGCTGGCCTCCTCTGACCCCCCCGTTTCCGGCCCCCGCGCGAATCCGCAGCGATCGGCCCTTATCCTGAGGCTTCAGAAAACCTTCGTTTTTTGAAGATCTTGAAAACGGGCTACCGGAGGCCTCCCAAGCCTTCAAAAACTCCTTCAACAACTCTGGTGGTTCAAGAACCTCTAAACACCGTTTGTTGAGAGAATGACCGGCGTGACCGACGCCCTGCAGCTCCCCGCCGACCCGCTGGCCGCCTTCCCCGCCCACCGCAGCGAGATCCGCATCGGCTACGCCCGCGTCTCCACCCGCAGCCAGAGCCTGGACCGCCAGATCGACGCCCTGACCGCCGCAGGCTGCCGACGCATCTTCGCCGACAAGAAGTCCGGCAAGAACGCCCTCCGCCCGGAGTTGACGGCCTGCCACGCCTTCCTGTCCGCCGGTGACACACTGGTGGTGCCCGAGCTGGCCCGCTACGGCCGCTCCCTGCACGACCTCATCACCATGGTCGCCGAGCTGCGCCGCCGCGAGATCGGCTTCAGTAGCCTCCACGAGAAGCTCGACACCACCACCCCCGGCGGCCGGCTGGTCTTCCACGTCTTCGCCGCCCTGGCCGAGTTCATCCGCGAGCTCATCGTGGCCGGCACCCACGAGGGCCTGGCCGCCGCCCGTGCCCGCGGCCGCACCGGCGGCCGCCCCACCGTCGTCACCCCCGAACTCCTCAAGGCCGCCCGCGACCTGCTGCCCGACCCCGAACGCTCGCTCACCTCCATCGCCAAGCTGCTCGGCGTCTCGGTCGGCACCCTCTACAACCACATCCCCGACCTGCAAGAGCTTCGCGCAGGCCATCAGCCAGCTCTCATGCAAAGGGATTGACCTCGAAGAAGGCCACTCGCTGGGCTGGCGGTACAGGCATTAATGGATGACCCGAGGACCGCAGCTGTGATAGCGGCCCATGAGCATCACTACCGCCAGTTTCTGCACTCAGATTCCTCGAGGGCCTGTAGCGCTTGACCTGGTAGATGTCGTAGCCGTCGGGGTTCCAGAAATGTCGACGCCCCGGTCGCCTCGGGAGGGCGTGATCCGGTTGCCGTGCGCGTGCTTGAGCAGCAGCAGTGCCGCGACGAATTCCTCGACCTTCTCCCCGGGCTCGCGCTCCCAGTTGACCGTCGTCATGCATCACAGACAACCAGAAGGCGGCGACATTTCGCCCGTCACGCAGGGGGATAGGCGGAGGGGTGCGCGGCGGCTATGACGCCGTGTACGGCCGCCGTGATGCGCTCGGCGGCTTGGTCGGGGTCGGGCTGGCCAGCATCCAGCCAGGCGATGACGGCCTCCAGGGTGAAGGCGGGGATGAGGTTGGCGGCCCAGTCCAGCCACGGGCCCTCCGGGATGACGCGGGCCAGGTTGCGGCGGCCGACTTCGCGGGAGGCGGCGGTGATGGAGTCGATCAGGTCGCGGAAGTCGGGCTCGCGGGCGGCGTGGCGGAACAGCAGCCGGAACCCGTCGGGGTCGGCGGCGGCGGCGCGCAGCAGGGCGGGGATGGCGTCGTCGCCGAAGTCGTCGGCACCGGTGGCCTCGGCCAGCCGGGTGCAGGCGCGGTCGAGCACCGCGCGGTACAGGTCGGCCTTGGAGTCGAAGTGGCGATACAGCATGGCCCGGGTGAGCTCGGCCTCGGCGGCGATGTCGTCGAGGCCGGTGACGGCGTATCCGGCGCGGGCGAAGGCGCGGGTGGCCGCGTCCAGGATCTGCTCACGCCGCTCCGCGCGGCGCAACCGCCGCACCGGCGGTACCGCAACGGCCTCGCCGCCTGCTTCGGGGTGGTCCATCAGCCCTCCGCTTGTAGAAGGCAAAGTATACATGTAGCGTTTTAGACGTCGAAGTCTACAAACTCGCGTCTACCTCATGGAGGACTCCATGCCGTCCGCCCCCGTTCAGTTGCCGTTCGAGCAGCCTGGCCCGCTGGAGCCGCCGCCGCTGCTGCGCCGGCTGCAGGCCTCGGGCCCCATCCACGCCATCCGCACCGCGGTCGGTCATCCCGGCTGGCAGGTGACGGGGTATGAACAGGTGCGCGCCCTGCTGGACGACGCCCGGCTCGGCCGCGCCCACCCTGAGCCCGAACGCGCCTCCCGGACGGGGGAGTCAGAGCTGTTCGGCGGCCCGCTGGGCGGCTTCGACACCGAGCAGGCCGACCACCGCAGGATGCGTTCGCTGCTGCAGCCGCACTTCTCGCCCAAGCGGATGCGCGCGCTGCGCGGCGGCGTCGAGCAGCTCACCACCCAGCTGCTCGATGAGCTGGAGAAGGCCGGTCCGCCCGCCGACCTGCACGCCGCGCTGGCGCTGCCGCTGCCGATCGCGGTCATCTGCGAGCTGCTCGGCGTCCCGTACGAGGACCGTGAGCAGTTCCGCGCCTGGACACAAGAGACCGCCGACGTCACCGACCGCGCCCGATCAGCTCAGGGGCTGGGCGCGCTGTTCACCTACGGTCAGCAGCTGGTGGCCCGCAAACGCGCCGCCGGCGATGCGGAGGCCGATGTGATCTCCCGGCTGGCCGCCACCGACGGGGTGAGCGATGACGAGGCCGCCGCGATGGGGATGTTCCTGCTGTTCGCCGGGCACGAGACCACGGTCACCGCGATCGGTAAGGGCGTGCTGTGGCTGCTGGCCACGCCCGGCCAATGGCAGGCGCTGGTCACTGACCCGTCCCGGATCGACGCCGCGGTGGAGGAGATCCTGCGCGCCCCGAGCCTGGGCGGCGGCGGCATCCCCCGCTACGCCCGCGAAGACCTGGACATCGCCGGCGTGCACGTCCGCGCCGGAGACCTGGTCCTGCTGGACACCGGCGCCGCCAACCACGACGCAGGCGTGTTCGCCGACCCCGACCGCTTCGACCTCTCCCGGCCCGCCGTGCCGCACCTGATCTTCGGGCACGGCGCCCGCTACTGCGTCGGCGCGCCGCTGGCCCGCATCGAGCTGCAGGTCGTCTTCTCCCAGCTCGCCGCCCGCTTCCCCACCCTGGAGCTGGGCTGCGCGGTGGAGGAGCTGACCTTCGACAAGCGGACGCTGACCGGCGGGCTGACCACGCTGCCGGTGGTCTGGTGACCGCCATGAGCACGGTGAACACGAGCAGGCGGCGGCCGCTGTTCGGCCGGATGTATCCCAAGATGGCCGCCGGCATGGACCGGGGCGGCATGACCGAACGCCGCCGCGAACTGCTGTCCGGCCTGTCCGGCGAGGTGATCGAGGTCGGCGCCGGGCACGGCGCCAACTTCGCGCACTACCCGCCCGAAGTGACGCGGATGGTGGCGGTGGAACCGGAGCCACGGCTGCGCGCGCAGGCGCAGGCCGCCACCGCCGAGACAGCGGTCCCCGTGGAAGTGGTGCCCGGCGTCGCCGAGCGCCTGCCCGCGGCCGATCACAGCGCGGACGCGGTGGTGATGTGCATGGTGCTGTGCTCGCTGCCCGACGTCGGCGCGGCACTGGCCGAAGCGCGGCGGGTGCTCAAGCCCGGCGGGCAGCTTCGTTTCCTGGAGCACGTGCGAGCCGACACGACCGGCCTGGCCCGGGTACAAGACGTGCTGGATGCCACCATCTGGCCGCATCTGGTCGGCGGCTGCCACCTCGGCCGCGACGCCGAGGCCGAACTGCGGCGGGCCGGGTTCCGCATCGATCAGCTGGACCGCTTCCTGTTCCCGCCCGCGCGGACCCCGGTCTCCTTCCACATCATCGGTACGGCCCTGCGTGATGGCGATGAGTGAGCGGCGTGGCGAGGGGCGGCCATGGTCGTCATCGATACGGACAGCAGAGAGGAACGCTATGGACACCACGCCCCTCGCATTGACCGTGGCCGGCTTCGACGGCGAGCTGACGGGCGCGGGGACGCAGCCGTTCCTGGTGGACTTCTGGGCGAGCGGGTGCGCGCCGCGCAAGGCGCTCGCCCCGGTGCTGGAGGAGGTCGCGGCGGAGCTGGCGGGCCGGCTGCGAGTGGGCATGGTGCATTTGGACCACGCGCCGGAGCTGGCGGGCCGGTTCGAGGTCATGGCATTGCCGACGCTGATCGTGTTCGTCGACGGGGTGGAGAAGAAACGGCTGACCGGGGCGCTCACCAAGGCCCAGTTGCTCGCGGAACTTGAGGAGTTCGGCATCTGAACCCGCCACGCCCGGCAGCTCAGCTGCCGGGCGCGACGCTCACTGGCGCGCCAAAGCCTGAACCGAAAGACCAAGCGGGCCCGTCGCACCCCGGCTGACCAGCGCAGGTCGTTTTCGGGAGCAGCTGCCGGACTCAGTGACCACGGTGCTCAGTGATCCAGCGGGCGGCGAGCAGGCCGGAGGCGGCGGTCAGCACCGCGGCGGCGACGACGGTGGCCTCCAGGCCGAGGGCGTCGGCCAGGATGCCCGCGACGAGGGCACCGGCGGCATAACCGATGTCGCGCCAGAACCGATAGGTGCCCAGCGCGTTGGCGCGCCAGGCCGGATGGGCGTGGTCGGAGACCGATGCGATCAACGCCGGGTAGACCATGGCCGTGCCCAGGCCGAGCGCCACGGCGGACAGGATCCCGGCCAGCAGCGGGCGCTCCAGCAGCGCCAGCGCGAGGACGAATCCGCCAGCCTGCACCAGCATGCCGTAGACGATGAGGGGTTTGCGGCCGAGGCGGTCGGCCAGGTGGCCGGTGGGGGTCTGGCCGAGGCCCCACAGGATCGGATATAGGCCCTTGATCAGGCCGACGGCGGCCAGGCCGAGCCCGTGGTCGGTGAACAGCAGCGGGAAGACACCCCAGGTCAGGCCGTCGTTGAGGTTGTTGACCAGCCCGGCCTGGCTGGCGCCGCGCAGCGACGGCTCCCGCCAGGAGGTGCGCGCGAACGTGGCGGCCAGCCCGGTGTTCTCGCCGTCGGGCAGCGGCTTGGGGTGCTGGGCGAGTTCGAGGGCGACGTGGGCGGCGGTGTCGCGCACGATGAGCGCCAGGATCAGGCCGGTGGCGACGAAGACGACACCGATGAGCTCGGGAGCCGGACGTAGCCCGTAGGCGGTGGCCAGGTAGCCGGTCAGCAGCGCGGTGACGCCGACCGCGGTGTAGCCGGCGGCTTCGTTGAGGCCGGTGGCCAGGCCGCGGCGGGCCGGGCCGACCAGGTCGATCTTCATGTTGACGGTCATTGACCAGGCCAGGCCCTGGTTCAGGCCGAGCAGCACGTTCGCCGCCACGATCCACCACCACGACGGCCCCCACGCGAGCATGAACGGCACCGGCGTGCCGATCAGCCACCCGGTCAGCAGAAGCTGCTTGCGGGTGAAGCGCGCGGTCAGCGCACCGGCGGCGAGGTTGGTGGCCGCCTTGGTCAGGCCGAAGGCGATGATGAAGGAGAACACCGCCAGGTCGCTGGTCAGCCCGAAGACGTCGGCGCCGATCAGCGGCACGGTGGTGCGCTCCAGCCCGACCAGGCCGCCCACGCAGACGTTGACGACGACGAGCAGGGTGAACTGCAGCCAGTTCTCCCGCAAGCCGAGCCGCACGGGCGCGGCCGTGCGGGTGCTCACCGGGCACCGCCCTCAGTGGCGTCGAGCTTCGTGCCGTGGGCGGCGGCGTAGTCGGCCGGGCCGCCGTCTAGGACGGTCAAGCCGGCGTGCCCGGCGCGTTCCAACAGGCTCGCGGCGGTCATGGCGCGCTCGCCGTGCCCGCAGGCCACCACCACACCGGCCGGGGCGTCGCCTGCATGGCTGGCGAGGTCGCCGAGTTCGAGGTGCAAGGCGCCCGGCACGTGCCCGGCGGCGTACTCGGCTTCCTGCCGCACGTCGAGATAGGGGCCGTCCGGCGTCTGGTCGGCGGTAACGAACGCGGTGGTGGTCTGTGGGTGGCCGGCTTCCAGCCAGGCGGGCATGCCGCCGGCCAGGTGCCCAGACAGCCGCTCATAACCGATCTTGTACGCCTGCCACACGACCTCCGCCAGGTCCTGCCCGTCGCCAGCGACGAAGACCAGAGGCGTGGTGTCGGGCAGCAACCAGCCCAGCCAGGTGGCGAACTGATCCCGCAGCGGGATGGACAGCGCGCCGGGGATGTGCCCGGCCGCGAACTCGGCGGCAGGCCGTACGTCTACCACCTGGCCGCCGACGGCGAGCAGCGCCTTGACCTGCCCGGTATCGAGTGCCGGCAGTGGCGGTGTGCCGGCCAGGACGGCGGGGCCGCGCCGGTTCGCCTCGGTCAGGCGCGCGAAGTAGGCGGGGTAGGAGCCCAGGCTCACCGCCAGCCGCTCCACGAAGGTGTCCTCATCCGGTGCGGCCAGCAGCGGATTGGTCTGCTTCTGCGCGCCGATCGTGGTGGTGCGCTCGGCGCCGGGCGGGGCCGAGCAGAACGAGCCCGCGCCATGGGTGGGCCACACCGGAGTCGCGTCCGGCAGCGCGGCCAGCCGACGTAGCGAGCGGTACTGGGCGCGGGCCAGCTCCTCGGTGCGTTCGGCGCCGAGCAGATCGGTGCGGGCAGCCGAGTCCACGATCAGCGACCCGCCGGTGAACACCCCCAGCTCGTGGCAGTCGTCCAGCAGCAGGAACGACAGATGCTCGTCGGTATGGCCTGGCGTGGCCAGCGCGCGCAGCCGCAGCCCTCCCAGGTCGACCTCGTCACCGTCGGCCAGCCCCTGGTGCGGGAAGGCGCGTTCGCCTGCCGCGGAGGCCAGCACGGTCGTCCCCGTGTCATGGGCGAGCTGCACGGCGCCGGACAGGAAGTCGGCATGCAGGTGGGTGTCGGCCGCATAAGCGACCGTCAGCCCGCGACGACGGGCGGCGGAGTGCAGCGCGCGCAGGTCACGGCTGGGGTCCACGGCCAGCGCGCGGCCGTTACCCAGATCGACCAGGTAGGCGCTGTTGCCCAGCCCCTTGTCCACCAGCGGTATCAGGTGGTCCTCGGCGAATCCCACGATGTCCTCCACGATCTGGCCCCGGCGGTGCGGGAGGGAACGCGCACCGCTCTCAATTGTTACGATATTCCATAGATTAATGGAGGATTGGATGAGTGACGCAACCCCTGCCCAGGCCAAGGCCCACCTGTATGAGGCGTTCGCCGCCAGCGGTAAGGCGCTGGCCAGCGGAAAGCGCCTGGAACTGCTCGACCTGCTCGCCCAGGGAGAACGCACCGTCGAGGCCCTGGCCAATGCCGCCGGGCTGAACCTGACCACCGCGTCGGCCCACCTGCAGACGCTCAAGCAGGCCGGGTTCGTCACCACCCGCCGCGACGGCGTGCGCATCCACTACCGGCTGGCCGGCGACGACGTCGCCCAGCTGTTCGCGCTGCTGCGCAAGGTCGCCGAGACCCACCAGGCCGCCGTCGCGCCGGCACGCCAGGCCTACCTCGGCGAGGACGGCGCGGACGATGTCAGCCGGGAGGAACTGCTCGAGCGCGCCCAGGCGGGCGAGGTGGTGGTGCTGGACGTACGGCCGGTGGAGGAGTACCTGGCCGGTCACATCCCCGGCGCGGTGTCCATCCCGGTCGCCGAGCTCGCCGAGCGGATCAGCGAGCTGCCCGCCGACGCCGAGATCGTCGTCTACTGCCGCGGCGAGTACTGCGTGCTGGCCTACGACGCGGTCCGGCTGCTGACCGACCGCGGCCGGCGGGCGATCCGGCTCAGCGACGGCATGCTGGAATGGCGGCTGTCGGAGCTGCCCGTCGAGGTCGGAGCACCGGCGTGACCGCCCACCCGGTGCCGCACGCTCGGCCGCATCCGGGGCTGGCCGACGGCCCGGTCTACCTCGACTACAACGCCACCACCCCCGTCGACCCGCGCGTAACCGAGCAGGTGGCCCGGCAGCTGGGTGGCCTGTTCGGCAACCCGTCCAGCAGCCATTCCTATGGTGAGCGGCCCCGAGCGGCACTGGGGCGGGCTCGCGAGCAGGTCGCCGCCCTGCTCGGTGCCCGCCCGCACGAGATCGTGTTCACCGGCTCCGGTTCGGAGGCCGACCTGCTGGCGCTGCGCGGCGCCGTCCTGCCCGCCGGCCGACCCCACCCGCACGTGATCACGCAGGCCACCGAGCATCCGGCCGTCCTGGAAACCTGCCATGCCCTGCAGCGTCTGTAAGACGCTCGGGTGACGGTGCTGCCGGTCGATCCACTCCGGCCAACCGCGCCTGGATCTCCGGCGGGAGCCCGACGACCGGGTTCCTCAAGGGCACTGGCGAGAACGCGCTGGGCGGTTTCTTCAGCTCGCTGGCCGGGCAGGCCTGGGTGGACTGGCTGTTCATGGCCGGACTGCTCGGCATCGGCTTGGCGCTGATTCTGGGCGTCGGCACCAGGATCGCCGCCGTCACCGGCAGCATCATGCTGGTCCTCATGTGGGCGGCCGAGCTGCCCCTGGCCAACAATCCGTTCATGGACGACCACATCATCTACTCGATCGTGCTGGTCGGCCTCGCCCTCGCCAACGCCGGCGCCACCCTCGGACTCGGCAACCTCCCCATCGTCCAGCGCAACCCCTACCTCAAGTAGCCTGCAAGAAGCCATAGCGCCCACCTCTCGAAGGGGGGTGGGCGTCGCGCTGCGGCACGGAGGCGCGCGTGCTACGTCCGGGGGCGGGCGATGAACGTCGTGATGACGACCGCGACAGCGATTTGACGAATCCGGGTAAACGCGCGGGATTCAGACCGATCGGATCGGCAATACTACAGATCGCAATCGAGTATTACAATCTGTAGTCGAGGTGGAAGTCATGCGCAAGACGATCATTGTGGCTGCGGCCGTGGCCGTTGTCGCCGCTCTGTCAATAGCGGGTCGAACGGCCCTTCGGGGCGGCTCGCGTACCTCCAAAGGCCGCTCTTGACTCCAACCTGCGCGCCCGCCAAGGTGCTCGCCCCTGGTTGGAACCGGGCCAGGCGCGGTTGGGGGTCGCCGTGCGGCTTGATCCTTCGTCCACTCGCCCACGGCTTGCGAGTGTCGGCCCAAATGCTCTGCGCACAGCTGGAAGTCATCGCAGGCCGCAGGTATCGGAGCGTCCCGGCCGCCATCCTGGCCGATGCCACCATCACCATGCGGCAGCGACCGGTATTGCTCGATGTCTACGAATCATTCCGCAGACAGAGCCCGGCCGATAATCCGTCCGGCGATGCCCTGTCCACGCCGGGCATGCGCGCGGGTTGGGACAGAGCTGCTCCTATGCGATCTACACAGTTCGCGTCGCGGGCTGTCGACCGCGGAGGCACAGCGGCGGTTGTTGCAATACGGCCGCAACGAGTTGCGACGGCGAGGCACGCGGCGCTGGCCGGGCGAGCCGGGGCGTCATTCACCCATCCGCTCGCCCGGGTGCTGTCGATCGCAGCGGCGTTGCTACTGATCGTCGGTTAGCTGGTCGTCGCAGCCGCCGTCGTGCTGAATACCGCTTTCGCCTTCGTTCAGGAAATCGAGGCCGAGCGAGCGGTGGAGGCACTGGCGGAGTACATCCCCCAGCGGGCGAAGGCCGTGGGTGACGGGTCCACCCACGAGATCGACACGGCCGAGTTGGTGCCGGGCGACATCGTCGTCATCGAAGAAGGCGATCGGGTGGCGGCCGTTGGCACGGGTGCGGGCGTGATCCGCTTGACGCGGGGTGAGGGCGTTGTCGCAGCCGCAGACAGAAGATGCCCATACAGTCCGCCGAACGGAGCAGGGAGGCGTTTCATAAGCGGTCGTTACTTGCAGGACTTGAGGCGCTGTCCACGACATCCATGACGAACGACTCTTCCCCGGCGACCGCCTGCTGATGTGGTTATCTGCCGCCGTCCATCACGGTTGACGACCCTACGGGCTGACCAGATAGATCGCCGGAAACAACCTTGGATGAAGTCTGCGGCGTCGTCGATCGAAATGTGGGTAGCCGAGCCAGGTGCTGACCCACCCGCGTGGATCAGCACCTGGATCGGCGCACGTGGTTCGGCGAAGGAGACAGATCCGTGATGGCCGGTGAACAGTTCGGCAGCGGCACGGCCGGTGGCAGCTCGGCGGGTTCGGCGCGGACGCCCTGGATGATGCTTGCGTGTGCGACGTTAGGGTTTGCGTTGAATTTCTGGGCGTGGGCGCTGCTGAGCCCGCTGGGCCCGCGTTACAAGGAGCTGCTCGGTCTGTCGCCGGCGCAGCAGGCGTTGCTGGTGGCCGTGCCGGTGATCGTCGGCTCGCTGGGCCGCATCCCCATCGGCGCGCTGACCGACCGGTTCGGCGGGCGGGTGATGTTCCCCCTGGTGTCGGCTGCCACCATCGTGCCCGTGCTGTTTCTCGGCCTGGCCGGGCAGAGCTCGCTGGTCGCGCTGCTGATCGGCGGGTTCTTCCTGGGCATCGGCGGCACCGCGTTCGCCGTTGGCGTGCCGTTCGTGGGCGCGTGGTTCCCGCCAAACCGCCGGGGGCTGGCGGTCGGGGTGTTCGGGGCAGGCATGGGCGGTACCGCGATCAGCGCGCTGACCACTCTCCCGCTCACCCGCGCTCTGGGCCCGGCCGTCCCGTTCCTGATCAACGCCGCCGTGCTGGCCCTGTATGCGATTGTGGCCTGGCTGGTGCTGCGGGATGCGCCCGGCCGCACCGTAGCCGGCCAGCCGTTGGTGGCGCGGATGGCCGCCACGCTGAAGCTGCCGGTCTCCTGGCAGGCATGTGTGTTGTATGCGGTCTCGTTCGGCGGCTACGTTGCTTTCTCCGTCTACCTGCCCGCCTACCTGCAGGCCGGCTACGGGCTGGAGCAGGCTGATGCCGCCAACCGCATGGCCGGGTTCGTGCTGCTGGCCGTGCTGGCCCGTCCTGCCGGTGGCTGGCTGTCCGACCGCGTCGGGCCGGTGCCCGTCCTGGTCGGTGTCTTCGCCGTGGTCGCCGTCATGGCCGCCGTGCAAGCTCTCACCCCCGCCCTCATGCCCGTGGGCACCATCGCGTTCCTGACCATGGCCGGTGCGCTCGGCGCCGGCAGCGGCGCCACCTTCGCCCTGGTCGCTCAGGTCACGCCCGTCGGCCAGGTGGGGTCGGTGACGGGGCTGGTCGGCGCCGCGGGCGGCCTGGGCGGGTTCGTCCCGCCACTGGTCATGGGCTTCATCTACGGTCGGCTCGGCTCCTACGGTCTTGGCCTGGCGCTCCTGTCGGTCACTGCCGCTGGTTGCGTGGTACTGACCATGACGGCGATACGCGCTCTGACCATCGCCGCACGAGCTCCCGCCCGCTGAGGCGGGCACGCAGGCATCGAAAGCGCCCGAACTGCAGCTCCGGAAACCTTGTGGGCATCGAGAGCCCGACGGTTTCCGGTGAGGACAAGCTGATCTCCTGGCTGGCGGGCGACTGAGATGGCGCAAAGGACGCGGCGCTCGACGTGGAACCAGGCGCTATGGGCGGCTGCCGTGCTTGGAGGCGCTCAGCGGCAGCAATCGGGCCAGGACCGTCCTGGCGCTGGGGGCGGCAGGACGTGGCGGATGTTCGTCGAACGTCACGGCGATGTCCTGTTCGTAATGGCGTGGACGTGCCGCCCTCAGCCCTTGGTCTCGACGCGCCGGGCGCGGCACCGCTCGGACTTGGGTGCCCGCAGGGTCAAGACCCCGTCGGTCAGCTCATCCTCGATCTTGTGTCGGCGTCGGCCGGCTATGTCGGGGTCGACCGCGACAGCGCTGCCGTGGCCACGCTGGCCACCTTGCCGCGGACTGCGGCCACCCGGGTACGGTGGCACACCGCCGACGCCGCGCACACCGGACTGCCCGATGCGAGCGCCAGTGTGGTGTACGGCGAGGCCATGCTGACCATGCAGCCCGAGCCGGCCAAACGGCGCATCGTCGCCGAGGCGCACCGGCTGCTCGGCCCGTCCGGCCGGTACGGCATCCACGAACTGTGCCTGATACCCGACGACGTGGACCAGGTGCTCGCCGAGGAGGTGGCCGCGGCGCTGTCGCAGGCGATCCACGTCGGCGCCCGACCGCTGACCGTGTCCCAATGGCGTGGCCTGTTGACCGGCGCGGGATTCACGGTCACCGCCCAAAGCATCACTCCGATGCACCTGCTCGAACCGCGTCGATTGATCGCTGACGAGGGGCTGGCAGGCGCGCTCGGGATCATCGCACGGACGTTGCGTGACGCGCCGTCCCGCCGCCGGGTACTCCACATGCGCAAGGTCTTCCGCCGGTATCGGGCGCACCTGGCCGCGGTCGGCCTGGTCGCCGTCCGAGCATGACCCGCATCCACTCTCAACCACGCGAGGAAGTGACATGACCGCAACCCCGAAAAGTGACACCGCGACCCTGTTCGCCGATCTCACCGCCGAATTGGAGATTCCCGACAACGGCACGCTCAGCCGGCTGCTGTACCGCGATGATCAGGTGCGCGTGGTCGGCTTCGCCTTCGACGCCGGCCAGGAGCTCACCGAGCACAGCTCGGCGCTGCCTGTCGTCATCCAGGTCATCCAGGGCCGCCTGTCGCTCACCTTTGACCAGGACAAAGTCGAGGCGACTCCCGGCACCTGGATTCGCTTGCCGCCGCGACTACCGCACACCGTGCAGGCCGTCGAGCCGACCATCATGTTGCTGACCATGCTTTCCACGTCCGGCTGACCGCACGTTCGGTGATCAGCGTGACGGCTCCCAGCCGCGCCGGGCACTGGGTCGCCCTTCGTCCCGGCTGCGGTAGACGATGTACGGCCGGGTGAGATAGCCCACGGGCGCGGTGAGCATGTGCACCAGCCGGGTGAACGGCCAGATCGTGAACAGCACCAGCGCACTCAGTGCGTGCAACTGGAACAGCAGGGGAGCGTCGGCCATGAGCGCGGGATCGGGTTGGAAGTAGAAGATCGACCGGAACCACGGCGAGACGGTGTTGCGGTAGTCGTAGCCGCCGCCGACGATGTTGGCCAGGACGGTGGCGGCAAGGCCGAGGGCGATGGTGAGGGCCAGGACGGCGTACATCAGTTTGTCGTTGCGGGTGGTGGCGGTGAACACCGGGCCGACGGTGCGGCGCCGGTAGATGAGGATGGCCAGGCCGCCCACGGTGGCGATGCCCGCGATCGTGCCGAGGACGATGGCGGACAGGTGGTAGAGCTCCTTGCTCACGCCGATGGCCTCGGTCCAGGTATTGGGGATGACGAGGCCGCCGACGTGGCCGAGGGCCACGACGAGGATGCCGAAGTGGAACAGCGGGCTGCCGATGCGCAGCAGCCGCGACTCGTACATCTGCGACGAGCGGGTGGTCCAGCCGAACTTGTCGTAGCGGTAGCGCCAGATGTGGCCGAGCACGAACACGGTCAGCGCCACGTACGGCGCGACCACCCACAGCAGCGTGCTCATCGGCCCGCCTCCGTGATCGCGTAGGGTTCCAGGCCGACGGCTTCGACCGGCGGTCCCTCGGCCGCCAGTCGCAACGCGGTCTCCTGCTCGCGCGCGCCGGCCGGGGGCAGCGTGGCCAGTACGGCGGCGACCACGTCCGCGTACGGCGAGCGCTCGTTCTCCAGCGCCGCGCGCAGCACCTCGAGTCCTGCGCGGTGCTCCATCATCAGCCGCTGGGCCTCGCGCACGGCGCCGCGCGCCGACAGCTCGCACACCACGGCCAGGTGGTCAGGCAGCTCGCCATCGGCGAGCTCGAACCCGGCGGTGTGCAGCGCGTGCTTGAAGCGCAGCAGGGCCGCGCCGCGCTTGCGGGTGTCGCCGTAGGCGTAGTAGGTGAGGTAGGGGCAGCAGCGCCGTTTGAGGTCGAATGTGGCCACGTAGTGGGCGGCCAACTCGGAGGGGCTGGTGGCGGCCGCATGGGCGAGGAAGGCCGACAGCCGCTCGCGCACCTCGCCCGCCGGCAGGCCGGCCACCGCGGCGTCCAGCATGTCGAGCCCGTCGAACAGGCGCTCGTCGGGGTAGCCGAGCAGCACCGAGGCCACCATGTGAGCGGTCCGTGGGTCGCTCATTTCCGCCTCCTCTTGGGGAACAGTCCTTCCGGTGTGCCCTTGCCGTCCCAGTTGAGAAGGTTGATCCGGCCGCGCAACTCGTCAGCCTCGCCGAGGTCCTCGCCTTGCTGCCGCTCGCGCAGCGCGTGGAAGCTCTCCACCGCGATCGGCGCCGGCCGTCCGGACGCCTCGCCGAACGGGCCGGCCATGCCGGGGCCGCCCTCGTAGTCGAGGCTGCAGCCGGTGGCGAGCTCCTCCAGCTGGGTGCCCTGCTCGGCGTGGGCTTTGGGGATGACGTACCGCTCGTTGTAGGGGGCCAGGGCCAGCAGCCGGTGCATGTCCTCGACCTGTTCGCCGCTCATCCCGACCGCTGTGGCGATCGACTCGTCACGCTCCTGGCCGAGGTTGATGCGGCGCATGTACGAGCGCATCGCAGCCAGGCGGCGCAGCACCGCTCGCACCGGCTCGGGATCGCCTGCGGTGAACAGCTCGGCCAGGTAGCCGATCGGGATGCGCAGCGCGTCGATGGCGCCGAACAGGTTGCCCGCGTCCTCACCGTCGTGCCCGGTCTCGGCCAGCACGTCCACGACGGGCGACAGCGGCGGGATGTACCAGACCATCGGCATCGTCCGATATTCGGGGTGCAGCGGCAGCGCCACGCCGAAGTCGAAGATCAGCCGGTGGATGGGGGACAGGCGGGCGGCCTGCAGCCAGTCCTCCGGAATACCGCTTGCCCGGGCCGCGTCGATCACCTGGGGATCGCGGGGGTCGAGCATGACACCCTTCTGCGCCTCGTACAGCGCCTTCTCATCCGGTATGGCCGCCGCCTCGGCCACCCGGTCGGCGTCGTACAGAATGAGCCCGATGTAGCGCAGCCGCCCCACGCACGTCTCCGAGCAGACCGTCGGGATGCCGACCTCGACGCGGGGGAAGCAGAACGTGCACTTCTCCGCCTTGCCGGTGCGGTGGTTGAAGTACACCTTCTTGTACGGGCAGCCGGTCACGCACATCCGCCAGCCGCGGCACCGGTCCTGGTCCACCAGGACGATGCCGTCCTCTGAGCGCTTGTACAGTGCCCCGGACGGGCAGGAGGCCACGCACGAGGGGTTGAGGCAGTGCTCGCAGATGCGCGGCAGGTAGAACATGAACGCCCGCTCGAACTCGAGCTTGACCTGGTCCGACACCTTGGCCAGCACTGGGTCGGGGGAGGGGTCGCCGCCGAGGCTGTCGTCCCAGTTCGCGCTCCAGCTGATCTTCATAGGCTCCCCGGAGATCAGTGAGCGGGGCCGGGCCACGGGCGTGTCGGCCTGCATCGGGGCGGAGAACAGCCGGTCGTAGTCGTAGGTCCAGGGCTCGTAGTAGTCCTGGATCGACGGCATGAGCGGGTTGGCGAAGATCGAAAAGAGTTTCTTGAGCCGCCCGCCGGCCTTGAGCCGCAGCCGGCCGCGGCGGTTGAGCTCCCAGCCGCCCTTCCACTTGTCCTGGTCCTGGTAGGTGCGGGGATATCCCTGGCCGGGACGGGTCTCGACGTTGTTGAACCACACGTACTCGGTGCCCGCCCGGTTGGTCCAGGCCTGCTTGCAGGTGACCGAGCAGGTGTGGCAGCCGATGCATTTGTCCAGGTTCATGACCATGGCCAGCTGCGCCATCACGCGCATCAGTATTCGACCTCCTGGCTGCGGCGGCGGATCACGGTGACCTCGTCGCGCTGGTTGCCGGTCGGCCCCAGGTAGTTGAACGCGAACGCCAGCTGCGCGTAGCCGCCGATGAGGTGCGTGGGTTTGATCAACAGGCGGGTGAGGGAGTTGTGGATGCCGCCGCGCAGGCCGGAAGTCTGGCTCTTGGGGACGTCCACCACGCGCTCCTGAGCGTGGTACATGTACACCGTCCCGGCCGGCATCCGATGCGAGACCACCGCCCGCGCGACCACCACGCCGTTGCGGTTGACCGCCTCCACCCAGTCGTTGTCGGCGATGCCCGCCTTGGCGGCGTCGGTCGGGCTCATCCAGATGGTCGGCCCGCCCCGCGACAGCGTCAGCATCAGCAGGTTGTCCTGATATTCAGAGTGGATGGACCACTTGGAATGCGGCGTCAGGTAGCGCACGGTGATGCCGTTGTCGCCGGACTCTCCCACGCCGGGCTCACCGAACAGCGCGGTCATGTTCAGCGGTGGCCGGTAGACCGGCAGCGCCTCGCCCGCCTCGTGCACCCAGTCGTGGTCGAGGTAGAAGTGCTGGCGGCCGGTGAGCGTGTGCCAGGGCTTGCGGTGCTCGACGTTGATCGTGAACGCCGAGTACCGGCGCCCGCCGGTCTCGCTGCCCGACCACTCCGGCGAGGTCGTCACCGGCACCGGCCGTGCCTGGGTGTCGGCGAACGTGATGTGCTTGTGCTCATCAGCCAGCCCGTCGAACGCCGTGCCCGTGCGGCGGGCCAGCGTGGTGAACCCTTGGGCGGCCAGACGCCCGTTGGTGGTGCCCGACAGCGCCAGGATCGCCTCGCACAGGTCGATGTCACGCCCCAGCGACGGTCGCCCGTCGGCCACGCCGCCCCGCACGGCCCCGTTCGTGCGGCGCAGTCGCTCCACCTCCTCGCCCACGCGGTAGGTCAGGCCCTTGGTGGTCGCGCCGAGGCTGTCCAGCAGAGGGCCGAGCGCGGCCATCTTCGCCGCGACCGCGCCGTAGTCCCGCTCCACGATGGTGATCTTCGGGAAGTTCCGGCCGGGCACCGGCGTCGTCCCGGTACGCCGCCAGTCATCGACGCGGCCGTGCGGGTTGGCGTACTCGTCGGGGGTGTCGTGCAGCAGCGGCACCGCGACCAGGTCCCGGCGCGTGCCCAGGTGCGTGGCGGCCAGCGTGCTGAACGACTCGGCAATGGCGTGGAAGGCGGCGAAGTCCGTACGCGTCTGCCAGGGCGGGTCGATGGCCGGGCTGAAGGCGTGCACGAACGGATGCATGTCGGTCGAGGACAAGTCATGCTTCTCGTACCAAGTGGCGGCCGGCAGCACGATGTCGCTGAACAGCGTCGTGGACGTCATCCGGAAATCCAGCGACAGCAGCAGGTCCAGCTTGCCGCGCGGCGCCTGGTCACGCCAGGTCACGTCGCCGGGCCGCTGCTCGAGGGCGGCCTCGGTGGCCCGCAGCGCCGAGTCGGCGCCCAGCAGGTGGCGCAGGAAATACTCGTTGCCCTTGGCCGAGGAGCCCAGCAGGTTCGCCCGCCACACGGTCAGCACGCGCGGCCAGTTGGCCGGCGCGTCCGGGTCCTCGCCGGCGAAACCCAGCTCACCGGCGGCGGCCTTCCCGGCGATGTACGCGCCCGGCTCCTGCCCCGACGCCGCCACCTCGTCGGCCAGGTCCAGAGGGTTGCGGTCGAACGTCGGATACGACGGCATCCAACCCATGCGGGCCGAGGCCGCCAACAGATCGGCGGTGGAGCGCCCGGCGAACGCCCCCTCACCGAGCGGCGAGGAGACAGCATCAGCCGTGTAGGTGTCGTACCGCCACTGATCGGTGTGCAGGTACCAAAAAGCCGTGCCGATCATCTGCCGCGGCGGACGCGACCAGTCCAGCCCGAACGCCAGCTGAGCCCACCCCGTGATCGGCCGGCACTTCTCCTGGCCGACGTAATGCGCCCACCCGCCGCCGTTGACGCCCTGGCACCCGGTCAACGTGGTCAGCGCCAGAAACGAGCGGTAGATCGTGTCGGAGTGGAACCAGTGGTTCGTCCCCGCCCCCATGATGATCATTGATCGGCCGCGCGACTCCTCGGCGTTCGCGGCGAACTCGCGGGCGATCCGCGCCGCCTTCGCCGCCGGCATCCCCGTGATCGCCTCCTGCCAGGCCGGCGTGTACGGCGCGTCCGCGTCCTCGTACGACTCCGGCCACCGGCCGGGCAGCCCGTCACGCGCCACCCCGTACTGCGCCATCATCAAATCGAAAACCGTGGTTACCAGATGGCCACCCACCTCCCGGACAGGCACACCCCGGCGCAGCACACCGCTGGGCACGTCGAAGCGAGGCAGCGCCACCTCCACCGCCCGCCCGTCGAGCATCGTCAGCGCCGGATCGACCCCGCCCAGGTCCAGGTTCCACCGCCCCTCGCCGCCTGCGCCGTAACGGAAGCCGAGCGACCCGTTCGGCACCACCGCCTCGCCCGTACGCGCGTCGACGAGCACCGTCTTGAACGCGCCGTCCTCGCCCAGATCGGCGGCCGTGAGGAACTTGTCCGGCAGGAACGCGCCCCCCTCGTGCTCCCGCAACCGCACCAGGAACGGCAGATCAGTGAACCGCTTGACGTAGTCGACGAAGTAGGGCGTCTCCCGCTCGGCGAAGAACTCCTTCAGGATCACGTGCCCCATCGCCATGGCCAGCGCCCCGTCCGTCCCCGGATGCGGCGCCAGCCACTCGTCACCGAACTTGGCCGCGTCGCTGAAGTCCGGGCTCACCACGACGACCTTCTGACCGCGATAGCGCGCCTCCGTCATGTAGTGGGCATCCGGCGTGCGCGTCACCGGCACGTTGGAGCCCCACAACATCAGGTACGCCGCATCCCACCAGTCCGCCGACTCCGGCACGTCCGTCTGGTCACCGAACACCTGAGGCGAGGCCACCGGCAGGTCCGCGTACCAGTCGTAGAACGACAACATCGCGCCGCCGATCAGCGAGATGAACCGGGCGCCGACCGCATGCGAGGCCATCGACATGGCTGGGATCGGGGAGAAGCCGGCCACCCGGTCCGGGCCGTACGTCTTGATCGTGTGCACGTGAGCCGCCGCGACGATCTCGCACGCCTCGTCCCACCCGATCCTGACCAGCCCGCCCTTGCCCCGCGCCGACTGGTACCTCTCCCGCTTGGCCGGATTCGCCGTGATCTCCGCCCACGCCTCCACCGGATCACCCAACCTGGCCTTGGCCTCCCGGTACATCTCCACCAGCACGCCGCGCGCGTAGGGATAACGCACCCGCGTGGGGGAGTAGGTGTACCAGGAGAACGCCGCGCCACGGGGGCAGCCGCGCGGCTCGTACTCCGGTCGGTCACCCCCGACGCTCGGATAGTCGGTCTGCTGCGCCTCCCACGTGATGATCCCGTCCTTGACATACACCTTCCACGAGCACGAGCCCGTACAGTTCACGCCGTGCGTGGAGCGCACCACCTTGTCGTGACTCCAGCGATCCCGGTAAAAGGCATCGGCTTGTCGCCCACCCACCTGGTGCAACACCCGCAGATCGGCCGAGACCGTTCCCTTGCGCAGATGCCGCCCCATCCTCAGCAGCGCGTCACTGACCGGCCCATCCATGCCCGCCATGGCCGCTCCTTCGCTCACGGATCACAGCTCACCTGTCACAGATCACGCTGTACCCGGCAAATCCGGCTTCATCGCCCGTCGAGCGAAAAGCTCGACCATCGTGGTCCCTTATTCGCCGACGCTGGCGGTTGTGCCGATCAGCGGTCGAAGGCAGGATTTTGTGTTCTGTGGCAGGCCTGGTGTCAGAGGGGAGGGTGGGTGTAGGGATGCTACTGATCCGGGTCTTGTGGATAGCTCTCCACTCTTCCTCCGCCGAGTCTCGTGATCTCCTGCAGTGCACCCTCGAGTGCGGTGGCGGCGACGCCTCTTCGCCGGTACCTGCGGTCCACGAGAAAGCATGTGATCCGCCAGTCCGGAAGTGCGTCCAGATCGGTGAGATACGCGCGCCGGTGCCTGGTACGGGGCAGTTCGTCGGTCGGCCCGAACTGGCACCAGCCGACGCAGTTCACGCCGTCATAGACGAGAGCTGCGTGCGCCCGGCCTGTCTGGACCCGGCGTTCCTTCTCGGCCCGGTTCTGCGCCGCGGACCGGCCCTGCCCCGAGGCGCCCAGCTGGGGTTCGTGTCCACCGGCACCGACTCGCCGCTCAGCGCGGACTCGTCCACCAGCAGCGCCGCCGCCTCCCCAAGACGGGCGTCGGCCGGGATGATGTCCCCTTCGGCCAGCACCAGCAGGTCGCCGCGCACCACCTCGGCCGCGGGGACCTCCTGCTGCGCGCTGTCCCGCACGACCGGGGGCCACCGGCGCGGTGAGCGCCGACAGAGGCCGCGCTGAGCGGTCCGGTCCACGGCGACGCCGCGAACTTGCGCGCCGCGATGCCGGGGAGACGTACGAGTCCCAGACCATGTATCCGACCTTCGCCAAGCGCGCCAAGGCAGCGGTCGACGCCAGGCGGCCGAACGCTTCTCGCACAACGCCGAAGACGAGGCCGGACACGCCCGCGCCTTGCAGCAGGTGCTGGATCAGCTGTCCTGAGCAGCCTCCTGGCACGGGCTCACCCAAGAGGAAGTGACAAGGCCGGGGGCTCCTGGCCCGGTCATCCCAAAAGACTCGAATGGAAGCAAAGTTCCGTCACGTCCAACCTGGCCATGGCAGAGGCCGGCGCACGCGCCGGGGGCAGATCCGCAGATAGGAGTATGTGAATGCGTGTCCGATAATGAAGGAGCGGGCATGAAGGAATTCGTGAAGCGACCCTTTCGATGCATTTCGCGCCCTGGCTGAGCGGCGCGGGCGGCCAGGTGTCCGCCTGATCGACGCCCTTGCCGAAAGTGCCGCGGAGCATGCGGAAAAGCCTGAGAGCTGGGCGCCGGAAGTGGCCAGACGGTTCAGGCTGCCCGCGGCGGCCGGGTTGGGGCCTGCCACCTTCTATGCCGACCTGGCCGTCCCGCACGGGCGGCGCCACGTGCGGGTCTGTGCCGCGACGGCGTGCTTCGCAGCGCAGGGTGGCCGGCATCTACCGGCCATCCAGGACGTGCTAGGTGTCACGGCCGATGGCGGCCTCAATCGCGAGGCTGACATCTCGTTGCAGACCGTTCGCTGCCTCGGCTACTGCTATGCCGGGCCGGCTTGCCTGGACGGTGAGGTTCCATGTGTCGGCCCGGACGTGGCCGACCAGGTGGCTGGTCGAGTGCCGCCGCATGCCCCGCCGATCCCGGTGGTTGATGCCACCGGCGAGCCGGTCGTGCTGGCGGGGATCGTGGGGGGTGAAGCCGCGTGGCGGACGTGGGCGGAGACCGTCGGCCGACGTTCGCCGGAGCACGTCCAGTCCCAGGTCGCCGCCTCCGGCTTGCGCGGGCGGGGCGGTGCGGGGTTCCCTGTGGCGGCCAAGTGGGCGGCGGCGGGCGGCTCGCCAGAGACCGTAGTGATCGCCAACGGCGACGAGGGCGATCCTGGCTCGTACGCCGACCGGCTGCTGATGGAGGCCGATCCGGCGCGGGTGCTGGAAGGGCTGGCGCTGACCTGCTTCGCCTGCGGGGCTCGCAGGGGTCTGGTGCTGGTGCGTTCGGAGTACCCACGGGCGCTGGCGGCGATGCGGGCGGCCGTGGAGCAGGCGCGTGCGGACGGTCACCTCGGCCGGCGGGTGCACGGCAGCGACGTGGACCTGGACGTGGAGGTGGTGGCGGGCGCCGGCTCCTATGTCGCGGGGGAAGAGACGGCGCTGATCGCGGGCCTCGAAGGCGGTCGTGGCTGTGCGCGGGCGCGCCCGCCGTACCCGACCAGCCAGGGGCTCTGGGACGCGCCGACCGTGGTCAACAACGTCGAAACTCTGGCCGCCGTCCCCTGGATCGTCAGCCGCGGCGGTGACGCCTACGCCCGCCGTGGCACGCCCGGCGAGACAGGCACGAAGCTGGTCTGCCTCTCGGAGCGGTTCGCCCGGCCCGGCTGTTACGAGGTCGAGCTCGGCGTGCCGGTTCGGTGGATCGTCACCGAGCTGGGCGGTGGGCTGCGGGAGGGGGGCGAGCTCGGCGTGTTGCAGGTCGGCGGCCCGCTGGGTGGGTTCCTGTCAGAGGAGGATCTTGACGTGCCGCTCACCGAGGCAGGGCTTGCGGGCTACGGCGCCGCGCTCGGCCATGCCGGGCTGGTGGGGGTGGAGCGGCGGCTGGAGCCGCTGGATGTGCTGCGGCACGTATGGGCGTTCGCCGCGGCCGAGAGCTGCGGTGCCTGCTCGCCCTGCCGGGTCGGCTCCCGGCTTGGGCTGGAGCAGGCCAGGGTCGGCGCCCCGCCCGGTGAGGCGTACGCCCGGATGCTGAACGTGATGGGCGAGGCCAGTCTGTGCGCGTTCGGCCGCCGACTGCCGCACGCCGTGCGGAGCCTGGCACGCGCCTACGGGGACCGCCTTCGGGGGTGGGGCGGATGAGGGCCACGGTGGACGGCGTCGTCGTCGATCTCGGGGAGGAGGCGACGGTGCTGTCCGCGGTGCGGGTCGCGGGCGTCGATCTGCCCACGCTCTGCCATGACGACCGGCTGACGCCCGTGGGCTCCTGCCGGGCCTGCCTGGTACGCCTCGACGGGCGCGTGGTGGCGGCATGCGTCACCCCTGCGGTGGACGGTGCCGAGGTGCGCGTCGAGGAAGAGGAGCTGAGCCGGTTGCGCCATGACGCCGTGGAGGTGATCGTCTCGGCGCTTCCGCCTTATGCGCTGGAAGGTGATGGGGAGTTGGCGCGGGTGTGCCGCTCGCTGGGAATCGGGCCGGAAACCGCTCAAGGCGGTGCGGGAAGGGGCCGGGACCACACGCATCCGTTCGTCCATCTGGACCGGGATCTGTGCATCGCCTGTGGTCGCTGCGTGCGCATGTGCGCCGAGGTCCAGGGCACGTTCGCGCTCACGCTGGTGGGACGCGGCTCGGAAACCGTGGTCGCACCGGGCACCGGCGGCCCCTGGGCGGACTCGGACTGCGTCGCGTGCGGAGGGTGCGTGGACACCTGCCCCACCGGCGCTCTCACCGAACCGGGGCTGCCGATCGAGACTCACCTGGCCGCGCTCACCCACACGCGTACCACCTGCGGATACTGCGGCGTCGGCTGCGCCCTGGACGTGCTGACCCGTGACGGCGAGGTCGCCGGGATACGGCCGGCCAAGGAGGGTCCGGTCAACCGGGGACACGCGTGCGTCAAGGGCCGCTTCGCCCACGGATTCCTGCACTCTCCGGAGCGGGTCACTCAGCCGCTGCTGCGCGGACGTTCCGGGCTGGAGCCGGTGAGCTGGGACGAGGTGCTCGACCACATCGCTCGAGGGCTTCGAGCCGCCGTGGCGGAGGCGGGCCCCGACGCGGTGGCGGCGATCTCCTCGGCTCGGGCCACCAACGAGGAGAACTATCTGATCCAGAAGTTCATGAGGGTGGTCATCGGCACCAACAACGTCGACAACTGCTCGCGGCTGTGCCATTCCCCGTCGGCCGCCGGATTGACCGCCGCGTTCGGCCTGTCGGGCGGCACCGACGCCTTCGAGGACGTGGAAAGGGCCGACTGCCTGCTCGTGGTGGGCGCGAACCCCGTCGAGGCGCATCCGGTCGTCGGCGCACGGCTGCTCCAGCAAGTGCTGCACGGCGCACGGCTGGTCGTCGCCGACCCACGCGCCGTCGGGCTCGCCTGCCACGCCGACGTGCACCTACGGCCCCGCCCGGGCACCAACGTCGCCCTGTTCAACGGCCTCGCGCACGTCCTGCTGGCCGATGGCCTCATCGACGAGGAGTTCCTTCGCCTGCGGGCCAGCGGGTTGCCAGAGCTCGCTGTGGTCCTCGGCGACTACACGCCCGATCAGGTGGCCAGGATCACCGGCGTGCCCGCGGCGGATCTGGTGGCGGCGGCGCGACTCTATGGGCAGGCCGAGCGACCGGCCATCGTCTACGGTCTCGGCGTGACCGAGCACCTGCACGGCACCGACGGCGTGCGCACGCTGGCGAACCTGGCGATCCTGCGCGGCGCGGTCGGCACCGACCGCGGATTCGGCGTGAACCCGCTCAGAGGCCAGAACAACGTTCAAGGCGCCTCCGACATGGGCGCCCTGCCCGACCTGCTACCCGGCTACGGCAAGGTCGGCGATCCCGCGGTACGCGGCCGGGCCGAACAGGTGTGGGGCACTCGTGTGCCGGACCACGACGGCCTGCGCATCCCGCGGATGTTCGCGGCGGCACGCTCGGGTGCACTGCGGGTCCTTTGGGTCATCGGGGAGGACGTGTGCGCCACCGATCCTGACGCCAACCGCGTCGTCGAGGCGTTGGAGACCTGCCCGCTCGTCATCAGCCAGGAGCTCTTCCTCTCCGAGACCGCCCGCCACGCCGACGTGGTCCTGCCGGCCGCGTCCTGGTTGGAGAAGGACGGCACCTTCGTCAACTTCGACCGCAGGTTCCAGCGGGTACGCCCCGCTCTCGCCCCGCCCGGCCAGGCACGGACCGACTTCGCCATCGTCCACGCGATCGCCGCGGCCTACGGCGCCGACCTCGGCTGCCCGACACCGGCCGAGGCGCTCGCCGAATGCGGGCGAGTGGCGCCCGTCTTCGCCGGGATCTCCCACCAGCGGCTGGACCGCGAAGGCGCCATCCCGTGGCCCTGCCCCGATCCCGGCCGTCCCGGAGAGGCCAAGCTCTACCTGGACCGGTTCGCCACCCCGGACGGCCTGGCCCACCTCGCCGCCCGCCCCTACCTGCCGCCGGGCGAGAGCCCCGACGACGACTACCCGCTGATCCTGATCACGGGCCGCAGATGGGCGCACTACAACTCCGGCAACATGACCCGGCGATCCGGAAACATCGAGCTCGACGCCTCGGACCGGCTCGACATCCATCCCGCCGACGCCGCCCGCCACGCCGTTCGCGACGGCGACGCGGTGCTCGTCGAAAGCCGGCACGGGCAGGCCACGCTGCCGGCGCGCGTCACTGAGGAGATCCCGCCGGGCCAGCTCTTCTGCAGTTTCCACTTCCCCGCCAGCCGGGCGAACGCCCTGACCTCCGATCATGCCGACACCGTGACCTCGTGCCCGGAGTACAAGGTCACCGCCGTACGCCTTCGCGTCATCCAAGGGTCCTCATGACTCCTCGGCGCGTGGCCGTACGACCGTGAGCGGGCATGCGGCATGGTGAAGCATGCAGTGGCTTGCCGACGTAAGCGTCCTTCCGGCACGGAATACGGCCGTTACCGGGGCTCACCGGAGCCTTGTGGATCTTCCCCACCTAACCAGGAGGGCGCGAAAGGCCGAAATCCTCCGACGAGGGACAACCGCGGTGCTGGAGGTGCTCGACGACGGCGAAGGCATCGCCCCTGAGCAGCGGAGGTCATCTTCCAGCAGTTCACTTGCCTGGAAGCCTCCCCCGCCCGCGATGCCGGCGGCACCGGGCTCGGGCTGCCGATCGCCCAGAAGATCTCCCACGCCCACGGCGGCACCCTGTCCGCGCAAGACCGCGGGGCCTAATTCGTACTACGCCTTCCCGCCCGAGCCACATCCGACCACCGTTTGAAGAGCGAGGATCGGACCGTCCAGCCATGACAGAAACCACGACCGCGGCGACCTGACGCCAGTTCATCGGGTCGTGCCGGCACAGGCGGAGAGAGCGCCTGGCGAGGCAGGACCAGGGAGCAAGGCGGCGAATAACTGGGTAAACCCGCGCTGAGCCAAGGATCCCTACTTAGGAGGCAAAAGTCGTCCATTCAAGGGGTGATTCTGCTGGGCGACACATGGGGACGAATCTAGACTTCGACCGATGAATGCACCGATTAACGCCTAATGGGCGACACATGGAGTCGCGCACTTGATCAACGGCACCGCCTTCGCGCTCCTGGCAATCGCCGCCTTCGAGGTCATTTTCGGCCTGGTTCTGCTTGGCTGGACGGCCGTGGAAGTCCGCGCGTTTCTGCGCCGGCATCCGCACGGCATGGTGGGCGGCCTACGCCAGTTGAGCGCGCGTGCCCGGCGGTTGTGGTGCGCGATCAAAGGGCGCCGTCGCCGATCTATGGGCAGCTAAGCGGTAACGGTGCCCGCGAGCAGCGGATTGTGGTCAGCGGGCGCAGGATTCGGCGGTGCTCACCGACGCGGTCGCTACCCAGGACACCATCACCCAGTTGATGCCGCGATCCGCCGGGTGGGCCGCCAACTGCCCGGGACGGCTGCGATCGACGCGGCGCACTGCCACGCCCACGACTACACCGACCCGGGCAAACCGAAGATCGCCTGGGACGACGAGGAGGCCAAGACCGCCCTCATCAGCGCCCTGGTCACCGACGTCTTGGACGCCCCATAGCCAAGAACACTAGAGGAATTGCTGACTCAGGACACTAGGGGCGGGCGGCCCCGTCTTGCTGGGACCTTGGTCCACCGGATCCGGCCGCGGAGCCGCCTCCGCCGGAGAGGCATACTGCGGCGCATATGTGCCAGGGACCTTCGGCCCCGGCCACAGGGCCGTCCGGCACTGCCGAGCACGCCTGATTTGCGGGAGTGTCAAATCTGGACCATATGCGGCTGCCATGCAGCTGAACGGGGGGCCAGCATGCCTGACGGATACGACGTACTGCTGCGCGATGGTGGCATCGCCCATGTGCGCCCGCTGCGCCCCGCAGATCGCGAAGCCCTGCACGAGCTGGTGGCCCGCTCATCGGAGCGCTCGGCCTACCTGCGTTTCTTCACCGGCGGCCGCAACACCGCCCACGCCTACATCGACCGCATCACCAGTGACAGCTATGATGGCCGCGCCCGTGTGGCCAGCCTGCACGGGCGGCTGGTTGCGGTAGCCGAGTACATCCCGATCGACCGGGGGCGTGCCGACCTGGGGATCCTTCTGGACGACGCCGTGCACGGCCACGGCCTCGGCACGCTGCTGCTGGAGCACCTCGCCGTGGACGCCGCCGAGCACGGCGTGCACGAGCTGGTGGCCGACGTGCTGGCCGAGAACCGGCCCATGATCCAGGTGCTGCACGACCTGGGCCTGACGGTGGCGCAGCGCTTCGAAGGCGGCACGCTGCACGTCAGCATCACCGCCGAGCCCACTCCCAGGCTGCTGGCGGCCATAGAGGCTCGAGACCACGAGGCGGAGCGAGCGTCCCTGGCACGGGTCCTGGCGCCGCGCTCGGTGGCGGTGATCGGTGCCAGCCGCAACGAGCGAGCCGTCGGGCACAAGGTGCTGCGCAACCTGATCGACGGCGGTTTTTGCGGGCCGATCCATCCCGTCAACCCCAACGCCACCGAGATCGCCGGGTTGACCTGCCACGCGAAGGTACCCCACGGTGTGGATCTGGCGGTCGTGGCTGTGCCCGCCTCGCACGTACTGGATGTCGCGCGCGACTGCGCGAGCGTGAGCGTGGCTGGGCTGGTCGTGCTGACGTCGGGGTTCGCCGAGGCCGGGCAGTCAGGCGTGGAGTTGGAGCTGCTGGCGCTCTGCCGTACGGCCGGGATGCGGCTCATCGGCCCGAACTGCCTCGGCGTGATCAACACCGGAGCGTGGCTCAACGCCAGCTTCCTGCCGCACCGCCCGACCCGAGGATGCGTGGCGTTGATGTCGCAGTCCGGCGCCGTAGGCGCGGCACTGCTGGACCGACTGGACGTCTCGTCGTTCGTCTCGGTCGGCAACAAAGCCGACGTCAGTGGCAACGACCTGCTGGAGTACTGGGAGGACGACGACGACACCTGCGTGATCGCGCTGTATCTGGAGTCGTTCGGCAACCCCCGCAAGTTCGCCCGCATCGCCCGCAGGGTCGGCAAGCGCAAGCCGATTCTGCTGGTCAAGAGTGGCCGCGGCGAGGCCGGGGGGCGGGCTGTGCGCTCGCACACCGCCGCCGCGGCCACACCCGACGTGGCGGTGGACGCACTTACCCGCGCCGCCGGCGTCATTCGGCTGGACAGCGTCCCCGAACTGATCGACACCGCCAAACTGCTGGCCACCCAGCCCCTCCCTCAGGGCCGCCGGGTGGCCATCGTCGGCAACTCGGGCGGTCCCCAGGCGATGGCCGCCGACGCCTGCGAACGCCACGGCCTCATCGTTCCCGAACTGCCGCCCGGGCTGCTGACCGCCCGGGCCGCCGCCGCGCTGGGCAACCCGGTGGACCTGACCGCCGACGCCACCGCCGCCGAGCTCGGCGCCACCGTCGAGGCCCTGGCCGCCTCGCCTGACATCGACGCCATCCTCGCTGTCTACACCCCGCCGTTCGGTGACGGTCTCGGCGCCACCCGCCAGGCCATCGCCGACGCCACCAAGATAGCGGCCAAGACCGTGCTGGCCTGCGTCGTCGGCCACGACGACCTGATCGACGGCCGCGTGCCCAGCTACGCCTTCCCCGAACAGGCCGTCCAGGCCCTGGCCCACGTCGTGCGGTACGCCGAATGGCGCAGCCGCCCCGTCGAACCCGTCCCCGTTCCCCCGCCGGCCGACGAGAAGACCGCCCGAGAGATCGTTCACGCGGAGTTGGCGGCGCACCCGGACGGCGGCTGGCTGTCGCCCGCCGATGCCGCCCGCCTCCTCGCCTGCTATGGCGTGACGGTGGTGGAGTCCATCGACGTGGACGGCCCTGAGACCGCCGCCGCGGCAGCCGCCCGCGTCGGGCTGCCCGTCGTGCTCAAGGCCACAGGTCCCGTGCACAAGAGCGAGGCCGGCGGTGTCCGGCTCAACCTCCGGACCCTCGACGAGGTACGGCAGGCGTACCACGACATGTCGGCCCGCATCGGTCCGCAGATGACCGGCGCGATCGTCCAACGCATGCTGCCCGAAGGTGTGGAGATCATCGTGGGTGGCGTGAACTACCCGGCGTTCGGGCCGCTGGTCATGGTCGGCATGGGCGGGGTGATGGCCGATCTGCTGGCCGACCGGGCCTTCCGGGTGCCGCCCGTCGTCGATGCCATCGACATAATCAACGAGCTGCGCTGCGCCCCGGTGCTGCACGGCTACCGCGGCTCACCATGTGTCGACGCCCGCGCCCTGGCCGATCAGGTCGTACGGATCAGCAGACTGCTCGAGGATCTGCCGCAGGTGGCCGAGCTGGACCTCAACCCGGTCATCGTCACACCAGGAGGCACAGCTGCAGTGGACGCACGAATCCGGTTGGCGCCCTGTGAAACGCCGCCTTCACCACTCCTGCGACGGCTGCGCTGATCATTGCCAGGCCATCCACATGGGTCACGTCGACCAGCCGGTTGGCATATCCCTTCGTTTGCCGTGCAATTCGGCCTTGGGCGGCGACGGCGAAGACGCCGTTGCCGCGCGGTGACCGGCCGGTGCGATCCAGATGTTCCTGCGCTCCGATGCCGGCATTGCCTGCGAGATTGCGACGCCCGGATCGTGTTCGCACTCATGGTCACACCTCCCAGGGCAACGAGCAACATGATCCGCTCAGGGCGGTCGGCGCGGAGCGCCGGCTGCGCTGGCGCTCCGCTCTTGGAGGGGCTCGAACCTTACTTGGATCCTTCGTGAGGTCGAGGTACGACGATGACGGGCCGATGGGCGTGGTGCAGGGTCGCCATCGCGACGCTACCTGTGAGGATTTCCCGCACCGCCGAACGCCCCCGCGATCCGACGACCAGCGCCGCCGCACCGCGGCTGCGGGCGCACGAGCCCAACGCCTTGGCCACCGCGCGCCCGGATGCGCCAGAGCCGCTGGCGACATCAAGCCGGTCCACGGTTTTGCCCCCGGTCGGCGATTGGCTGCCTGCAGGTGACGGGATGTCCGCACCGTCCACGGAAACGATCACCATGTTCCGTCCCGGAAGCAGCCGCCCCGCCGCCGCGAAGGCGGCTTCGGCACCGGGCGAGCCGTCCCAGCCGATGAGCACCGGCCCGTGCGCCAGCGCCGCCTGCTCGGCGCTCAGCAGTGGGTGGGGCACGACCAGGACGGGGCGGAGCGTGTAGTGCACCACTACGTCCGAAACGCTGCCCAGGACCGCTCGGGCGCCACCGAGGCCATGCGAGCCGACAAGGACCAGGTCGGCGTCCAGCTCCTCGGCGAGTTGGGCGAAATACAGTCCCTCGCCGCCATAGACACGCCGCACCAGCGGCTCTGCGTTCCATCCGGTGGTGCGCGCGAGCCTGACTCCTCTGTCAGCAAGTCGGCGGGCCTCGGCTTCGCCTTCGCGCTCGATCGCCTCGATGAACTGATGGATGTCGGCGGCGCCCGTCCACAGCCTCCGGCGCAGGCTCTCGCTGGCGAACGGTGGCGTCCACAGGTGCGTGATCCACACGTGTGCCTGCGGGAAGAGCGCCGCACCGGCATCGATCGCCGCGGCCGCGGCCGGGGATCCGTCATAGCCCACGATCACCCGTATCGCCATCGTCAGGCCTCCTTGGCATCCTGCTGGCTGTCGAACCGGATTGTGCCCTCAGCACGGCGGCCTCCACCGGCTTCACCGTCAGTAGCACTGGAACCAGACACCGACGATGGGCGGCCTTGGGCGCGTTTTACCTGAAATTGACCCATTTGCGACTCGCGGCCAGACCCGATTCAGCCACAAGTGCGCTCGCCCTGACGGAACGGTTGCCGACGATGACGTCCCGCAGGAGGCGTCTGCCTGCGGCGATGATGGCTGCATGGATGTGAACGAGGTGCTGTTGCCGGGTGTCGGACTGCGGTATGAGTTCACCACGCACGCGGGGGACCGGATCGGCGTGGTGGCCCGGCGTACGGGCGAGTTCGAGGTGGTCGGCTATGGCGGCGACGACCTGGACGAGGGCAGGCCGCTGTTCCGGCTGGACGAGGACGAGGCCGAGGCGCTGGCCCAGATCTTCGGTGCGCCGCGGATCGCCGAGCGGTTCGCCGACCTGACCCGGGAGCTGCCCGGGCTGAGCTCTGAACCGGTGAGGGTTGCTCCGGGCTCGCCGTATGTGGATCGGCCGCTGGGACACACGCGGGCGCGCACCCGCACCGGCGCCTCGATCGTGGCGATCGTGCGCGGTGAGGACGTGATCGCCTCCCCCGGCCCCGAGCAGGCGTTGCGGGCCGCAGACGTGCTGGTGGTGGTGGGCACACGAGAGGGCATCGACGGCGTCAAGCGGATCCTGCGGGGCTGAGCGGGTGCACGTCTCGATCGCGCTGCTGCTGGAGCTGGGCCTCATTCTGGTCATCCTCAGCGTCCTGGGAACCCTGGCGCGCCGGGTTACTCTGTCGCCGATCCCGCTTTACCTGCTGGCCGGACTGGCGCTCGGCGAGGGAGGCTTGCTGCCCGTCCCTGCCGCCGGACAGTTCGTACAGGCAGGGGCCTCCATCGGGATCGTGCTGCTGCTGCTGGCCCTGGGCCTGGAATTCTCCACCGCAGAGTTCACCACGAGCATGCGTCATCACCTGCCTTCAGCTGGTGTGGACCTGGTCAACGCCGTTCCCGGCGCTGTGGCGGGCTGGTTGCTCGGGCTGGACGGCGTCGGTGTTCTGGCGTTGGGGGGCGCCACCTTCATCTCCTCCTCGGGGATCATCGCCCGGTTGCTGAGCGACCTGCGGCGGTTGGGCAACCGTGAGACACCGTCGGTGCTCGCGGTGCTGGTGCTGGAGGACTTCGCGATGGCCGCCTACCTGCCGGTGCTAGCCGTGCTGGCCTCCGGCGGCACCTGGTGGCAGGCCACGGCGGGCGCGCTGGTCGCGGTCGGTGCGGTGCTGGCCGCGTTTGCCGTCTCCTCCCAGTGGGGGCACCACATCGGGCGGCTCGTGGAGCACCCGGACAACGAGCAGCTGATGTTGCGCATGCTCGGGCTGACCATGGTGGTCGCGGCGCTGGCCGAGTACGTGCACGCCTCGGCGGCGGTGGGCGCCTTCCTGGTCGGCCTCACCTTGACCGGGCCGACCGCCGACCGTGCCCGCGCCGTCATCGAACCGCTGCGTGACCTGTTCGCCGCGGTGTTCTTCGTGGCCATCGGCCTGTCGGTGGCGCCTGCCGGGCTGCTGCCGGTGCTGCCGGCCGCGCTCGTACTGGCCGTGGTCACCGGGCTGACCAAGGTGCTCACCGGCCGGTATGCGGCCTCCCGCGACGGGGTTGGCCCGCGCGGGCGGCTGCGCGCGGGCGCCGCGCTGATCGCCCGAGGCGAATTCTCCATCGTCATAGTGGACCTGGCCGGGGCCCAGCATCCCGTCTTGGCGCCGCTGGTGGCCGCCTATGTGCTCCTCCTGGCCGTGGCAGGGCCACTCATCACCCGCTTCGCCGGCACCTGGCCCACAAAGCGACCTTCTGAGCAGCTACACGGGACCTAGGTCCCTGCGCCGACACCCATGCATGCTGTGAACTGGGGTTATGACGCAGCCTGTTGTCGCGCGCTCCGACACCGTCCACCACACTTTGGTGCCGCACGAAGTGGTGCTGCTGCTGGAGACGGATCTGCACCATGGCCTGAGCGAGAGGGAGGCCGAGCTCCGGCTGCAACGCTTCGGGCCCAACGTGCTGCCGCAGGCCAAGAGCGCCGGGCTGCTGGTGCGCTGGCTGCGCCAGTTCCACCACCCGCTCATCTACATCCTGCTGGCTGCCGGGGCGGTCACCGGGTTGCTGGGCGCGGCGGTGGACGCCGTCGTGATCTTCGCTGTGGTGCTGGTCAACGCCGTGGTCGGAGTCATCCAAGAATCCAAGGCCGAGGCCGCGCTGGAAGGATTGCGGGCGGTGATCCGTACGGAGGCCCGGGTGTTGCGCGGCGGGCAGGCTCGCCGCTTGCCGTCGCAGGATCTCGTGCCTGGCGATCTGGTGCTGGTGGAGGCTGGCGACAGGGTGCCCGCCGACCTGCGGTTGGTGCGGCTGGCCGAGTTGCGGGCCGATGAGTCGGCGCTGACCGGGGAGTCGACCCCGGTGGCCAAGGACGAGATCGCTCTGCCGCGGGACACGCCGGTGGCCGACCGCCGCAACATGCTCTACTCCGGCACGATGGCCACCTCCGGCACCGGGGCCGGGATCGTGGTGGCCACCGGCGCCGAGACCGAGCTGGGCGAAATCCATCGCCTGGTCGGCACCACCGAGGCCCTGGCCACACCGTTGACGCGCAAGCTGACCCGGTTCAGCAAGATCCTCACCGTGGGCATCCTGACGCTGGCCGCGGTCACCTTCGCCGTGGGGGCCGCACGGGGTGAGCCGGCGGTGGAGATGTTCACCGCTGCGGTGGCCCTGGCGGTCGGCGCGATTCCCGAGGGACTGCCGGCCGCGGTCACGATCACGCTGGCCATCGGAGTGACGCGGATGCCCGGCGCCGGGCGGTGGTACGGCGCCTGCCGGCGGTGGAGACGCTGGGCAGCACGACGGTGGTCTGCTCCGACAAGACCGGGACCCTGACCGAGAACCAGATGACGGTCCGGGCCCTGTGGACCCCGGCCGGGATCGTCGAGGTAACCGGCTCCGGATACGCACCCGAAGGCCAGCTGCTCGATTCGGCCGGGCATCTGGCGGCGCCGGAGGAAAACGCAGCGCTGTACTGGTCGCTGCTGGCCGGAGCCTGCTGCAACAACGCCGTGCTGACCTTCAACGCAGGGCAGTGGGCGCTGGTGGGGGACCCGACCGAGGGAGCGATGGCCGTGGTGGCGGCCAAGGCCGGACTCGACCGGGCTGAACTGGTCTCAGCGCACCCACGGCTGGCAGAGATTCCCTTCAGCTCCGAACGCCGCTACATGGCCACCCTGCACGGCCTGCCCGACAGCGGGCTCGTGGTCTTCGCCAAGGGCGCGGCGGAGCGGATCGCCGATCTGTGCGCGGGGCAGATGGACGCCGCCGGCGCCATCGATCCGCTGGACCGCGCCGCCGTGCTGGCCGCCACCGAGGAACTGGCAGGCAGCGGCCTGAGGCTCTTGGCCACCGCCATGGCCCGACTGCCCGCCGACCGGATGAAGCCGGCCGAGTTCAATCCAGGCATGCTGGCCGACACGCTGGTGCTGACCGGGCTACAGGCGATGCTCGACCCACCGCGGCCCGCCGCCGTGACCGCCGTTCAGGCCTGCCATGACGCCGGGATAGCCGTCAAGATGATCACTGGCGACCACGCTGTCACCGCCGCTGCCATCGGCCGTCACATCGGCCTGCTTGCCGACGGCGGCCGGCAGGAGGGCAGGGTGCTCACCGGCGCCGACCTGGCCACGCTGCCGAACGAGAAGTACCCCGAAGCGGTGGAGCGGGCCACAGTCCTGGCCCGGGTATCGCCAGAGCAGAAGCTGCGCCTGGTCGAAGCCCCGCAGGCCCGCGACCACGTGGTCGCCATGACCGGCGACGGGGTCAACGACGCGCCCGCGCTGCGCCGCGCCGACATCGGCATCGCCATGGGCCGTGGCGGCACCGAGGTCGCCAAGGACGCCGCCGACATGGTGCTCACCGACGACGACTTCGCCACTATCGAAGCCGCCGCCGAAGAGGGCCGCGGCGTGTTCGACAACCTCACCAAGTTCATCGTCTGGACCCTGCCCACCAACATCGGCGAGGGCATGGCCATCCTGGTAGCCATCCTGCTCGGGCTGACGCTGCCGATCCTGCCGGTGCAGATCCTGTGGATCAACATGACCACCGCTGTCGCGCTCGGGCTCATGCTCGCCTTCGAGCCCAAAGAGGCCGGCATCATGCGAAGGCCGCCGCGCGATCCCAACCGGCCATTGCTCACCAGCGGCCTTATGGTCCGCATCCTGCTGGTGTCCGCGCTGCTCGTCACCGGAACCTGGTGGCTATTCGAATGGGAACTGGCCGGTGGGGCCGACATGGCCGAAGCGCGTACGGCGGCGGTCAACCTGTTCGTCGCGGTCGAGCTGTTCTACCTGTTCAGCTGTCGCTCGTTGACCCATTCCATGTGGCGAATCGGTCCCTGCACCAACAGGTGGCTGCTTGCCGGGGTGGGCGTGCAGATTCTCGCTCAACTGGGCATCACCTACCTGCCCGCGATGAACCAGGTGTTCCATACCGCGCCGATCTCGGTGGGGGCATGGCTGCATATCGGCGCGCTCGCGCTGATCGCCTCCGCTGTCGTCGCCCTCGACAAGCGGTTGCGTCGCCAGATCATGTGACAACCGACAGGAGGAAGGGGCTCGGCCATGAAGCGCATCATCGTAGGGTTCGACGGCTCGCACGGGGCAGCCGCGGCGCTCAGTTGGGCTCTCGGTCAGGCTCGCCTGCACCACGCCGACCTCCTGCCCTGGACGGTCCTGCCAGAGCAGACAGACATGACCGCTGGCGACGATGTGGTCCTGGAGGCTCTGCGCCAAGCCGTCAAGGACATCAGCCAGGGCACCGCCGAGTTGCGCTTGAGGCGCGGCCAGCCGGCGGCCGAGCTCACCGCGGCCTGCACCGATGCCGATCTGCTTGTCGTCGGATCACGGGGCCGCTCCCCTGTCGCCGGGCTGCTGCTCGGCTCGGTCAGCAGAGGCTGCCTGCACCAGGCGCCCTGCCCGGTGACCGTCGTCCCGGACCGGCCGCGCCCCGCCCACGCGTACGGTCGAGTGATCGTCGCCCTGGACGGGTCGGCACCCTCCCGCCATGCTCTGCGCCTGGCGGCCGAGGAGGCCGCGCTGCGCGGCGCTGAGCTGCACGCCGTGCACGCCGTCTCCTGGGATCCCCTAGGTGCCGAACTGATCACTCCCGATATCGACGACCTTGCGCCCTGGGGGAGCGCCTCCTGGCCGGAGAACTGGCCGAGGCGCGGGTCCAGGCCCGGCCCGTCGTCGTCCCCGGCCACCCCGCCGAGGTGCTGACCCGGCTCGGCTCCCAGGCCGACCTGCTCATCGTGGGATGCCGCGGTCACAGCCGGCTGGCGGGCATGCTGCTGGGATCCACCAGCGACTACTGCGCCCAGCACGCCCCTTGCCCGGTCGTGGTCGCGCCCGGCCCTCCTCCGGAGTCGCGGATGAGAGCAGGGTAGGACGCCCTCCGGCATGGGACACATCCCCTACACGATCCCCCAGCCTGGCCGAGGGACCTGCTCGGGTCAGCGGAGATGTACGTGATAAGGGAGTATTATCACGTACATGAGCGATCATGGCCGCCCCCCGACCAGGCGATCCGCCTGGTCGGCCGCTACGCGACTCCGGCACGTTATCCGGTACATCACTCGAGCCGGAACAGCGCTCACCGCCGGGCGGCCGGCATGAGCTCGGCGCCGAAGGTCGCCGCCCTGCGCGGCGGGTACATCACCCTCGCCGAGGCCGCCGACGCCTTCCTCACCACCTTGCGCACGGCCAATCCCAACACCCACCGCGCCTACGCCTCGGCCATCGACCGCGCCGCCATCGCCTCCTGGCTGTCCTGGTGCCACGCCAAGAAGCACTGGGCCGCCCCGTCGGTCCCGGCTGACGCCGAACGCCGCAAGGAGAGCGCCGACGAGACCCGCGCGGTCGCGAAAACCATCATCCACTGGCTGCTGTCGCGCCGCGACATCCCCCTGCGAGAGCGGGCGCTGTGGCGGATGCTTTATGAGACCGCCGCCCGGGCCTCCGAGATCCTGGCGCTGAACGTCGAGGACCTCGACCTGGAGCACCGCCGCGCCCCCGTCCGGTCCAAAGGTGGCGTCGTCGAGTGGGTGTACTGGGACAGTGGCACCGCCCACCTGCTGCCTCGCCTGCTCCGGCTGCCTGACGGCACCTCACGTACCCAAGGCCCGTTGTTCCTCTCCGAACAGCGCCCCGTCCCGGCCCGCCGCCCGGCCGCCGCCGATATCTGCCCGCGCACCGGCCGCGCCCGCCTCGGCTACGACCGCGCTCGCGTCCTGCTGGAGAAGTACGCCGGGCTCGACCTGCACCAGCTGCGCCACAGCGCCGCCACCCACCTCGGCGAAGCCGAAGTGCCGCTGCAACTCATCATGGGCAAGACCAGACGCAAGAACCCCCCGCACCGCCATGCGCTACGTCAAACCCGGCGCCGAAGCCATCGCCAAGGTCACCGAGGTCCTGGCACCCCGCCGTGCCCACTGATCAGCGACTTCTCCTAGCGAGCCGAGGACACTGCCCCTTTCTCTCCTACTTGGTCTAGCCCCCTACCTGCGATGGGTGCGTCCCCCGCTGGGATGAGGGCAGGAAACGTTTCGAGGGAGGAGCCGCCATGCGAGTCACAGTCGAGGACATCATGACCACCGAGGTCGCCTCGGTCAACGGCAGCACCCCGTTCAAGGACATCGCTGAAGTGCTCATCGCTCACGGCGTCAGCGCCGTGCCAGTGGTCGACGCTGAGAACCATGTGCTTGGTGTGGTGTCCGAGGCGGACCTGCTGTGCAAGGAGGAGTTCCGCGAAGCGTACTACGCCGAGTGCTACAAGCCGCCGCTGCGTGCCCGGCTGCGCCACCGCCTGTCCGCGGAAGGAGCCGACGTCCGGCGCAAGGCCGCCGGGAACACGGCCGCGCAGATGATGACCGCACCTGCCGTGACCGTGCCCGCCACCGCCTCAGCCGTGATGGCCGCCCGCCGGATGGACAAGCATGGCGTCAAACGCCTGATCGTCGTCGCTGAGGACGGCACGCTGCAGGGCGTCGTCAGCCGGCGCGACCTGCTCAAAGCGTTCGTGCGCGCCGACGCCGACATCGCCCATGAGCTCCGCGAGGACGTGCTGAAGCGTTCGCTACTGGTGGAGACCGCGGACGTCAGCGTCGAGGTGCATCAGGGGGTCGTGACGCTGAGCGGCTGCATGGAGCGCCGCAGCCGAGCGCTGCTCGCCGTACGGCTGATCGCACGCGTCGACGGAGTGGTCGATGTGATCGACAAACTCCAGTGGAAACACGACGATACATAGGGCACATGATGACAAGCGGGAGAAGCGGCGCAGGAACTGGGCCACGTTCCTGGTCCCGGCATCGTCGGTATCGGCGGTGGTGCTCAGTCACGCGCATCTGGACCACTGCGGTTACCTACCCGCGCTCGTGCGGCAGGGCTTCGGCGGCACGGTCCACACCACGCCGCACACCGCGTGAGCGGTGGCTGTGATGGCGCATGAGCTTCTCGGTGCCGCCTGGGTGCTCGGTTGCCCGCTCGACCGGTGGGTGCGGCTCGCGCTCATCACGCAGGTGACGTTCCACGCAAGCTGGCCGATCCACCCGGGCGGGGTGGCTGAGCCTGCGCCACCGGGCAGCCGAGACGACCAGCCTCATCACCCTCGGCAACATGTGCCGCCTACAGCTACATCCTGCTAGTCACCGCCGTCCTCGCTCTGCTGCCGCCCAAGCGACGGGGTGTCTGCTACAAGGCAGTCGGCGCCTGACGCCGTGTACGTGGCCGCTCGCGCGTTCGGGAGCCGCCAGGCTCGCGGACAAGCCGGATCAGACGGGTAGTGGCCTGCCACGCCTGCCGTCCGGCCTTGCCGACCGGGACCTTCGTCCCTGGGCTCCCGGTTCATTTCCTGCAAAAACAGGTAGGCGAGACGATGCGGCGCCTCGGCCGACCGGAGGACCGCGGATCAAGGAGGAAGACGTGGTGATCCCCACACGCTCCGGACTGTCGTCTGCGGAGGCGACGGTCCGCCTGGAGCGGGATGGGCCCAACCTGCTCCCGCAGAAGCCGCCCGTCCCACTGTGGCGACGGGTGGCCACCCAGCTTCGCGATCCACTGATCATTGTCCTGCTCGTGGCGGCGGCGTTGACCATCGCCACGGGCGACTGGACCAACATGGCCGTGATCATGCTCGTGATCGTCGTCAACACCTCTGTCGGAGTCGCCCAGGAGGTCCGCGCCGACCGGTCAATCACAGCATTGTCGCAGCTCACGGCCCCGGTGGCGCGCGTGATCCGCGACGGTTCCCAGACGGAGGTTCCGGCGGCCGAGGTCGTCGTGGGAGACCTGCTGATCCTGGCAGAGGGCGACATCATCGTGGCCGATGCCACGGTGGTGGAGTCGGCGGTATTGCTGGTCGACGAGTCGTCGTTGACCGGAGAGTCGGTGCCGGTGGACAAGGCCGACGATGATCCGGTCTCCTCGGGCACCGTCGTGGTCCGGGGGCGTGGCCGGGCAGTGGTCACCGCTGTGGGGGCGGCGACCACGAGCGGCCGGATCGCGTCCATGATGGTCAAGGGCGCTGGGCTGACGCCGTTGCAGCGGCGCCTGGTGGGTGTCGGCCGCCTGCTGGCCGGCGTCGCGGTGGCGCTGTCCGCGCTGGTGCTGGCGCTGGGGTTGGTCCGCGGACAACCTGTCGAGTTGATGGTGGTGACCGCGATCAGCCTGGTGGTCGCGGCCGTCCCCGAGTCGCTGCCCGCAGTCGTGACCTTGAGCCTGGCATTGGGAGCTCGCCGGATGGCGACGCGCAACGCGCTCGTCCGCAGATTGCCCGCTGTGGAGACTCTCGGCGCGGTGACTGTACTCGCCACCGACAAGACCGGGACCCTCACCGAGGGTCGCATGGTCGCCCAGCGCCTCTGGACTCCCACGGGAGAGGCCATGATCACCGGCTCCGGATACGCGCCTGACGGCGAGGTCCTGCGCGACGACTCCCTCGACGGCACGAGCCTCACCGATCTGCTGGCGGCGACCGCGCTCTGCAATGACGCCGGGTTGTCGCCACCCCAGGACCCCGGCGGGGAGTGGACGGCACTGGGTGATCCGACCGAGGCGGCCCTGCTCGTCGCCGCCGCCAAGCTCAGCCTGGACCGCAAGCACCTGCAAGAGCGTTTCCCGCGGGTGGCCGAACGGCCTTTCGACAGCGAACGCAAGCGGATGAGCACCGTGCATCTTCTTCCCGGCGGACACGGACGGGTGATCTGCAAGGGTGCGCCCGACGTGCTGCTCCACCCGCCTGTCCTGGCCGACGATCCGGCGCTGCTGGCGCGCGCCACCGAGCGCGCCGAGCAACTGGCCCGGGCAGGTTACCGAGTCCTGGCGGTCGCGAGCCGCGATCTGGCCACCGTTCCGGAAACAGCGCCGGAGAGCGGGTTGTCGTTGCTCGGGCTGGTCGCGATCCTGGACCCACCGCGTCCGGCCGCGAGCGTCGCGATCATCGCCTGCAAGCAGGCCGGCATCAGGCCGCTCCTCATCACCGGAGATCACCCGGGCACCGCTCGGGCCATCGCCACTGATCTGGGCATCATCGCTGCCGGTGATCCGATCGTGGACCTCCGGAATCCTGGGATGCCAGACCATGCGAAGATCAGCGTGTACGCCCGCGCCACGCCCGGGCAGAAGCTCGAGATCATCGAGGCCCTGCGCATTCACGGCGACACTCTGGCGATGACCGGGGACGGCGTCAACGACGGCCCGGCGCTTCGACGTGCCGACATCGGTGTCGCCATGGGCAAACGCGGCACCGAAGTCGCTCGCCAGGCGGCCGACCTCGTACTCGCCGACGACAACCTGGACACCGTCGTCGCAGCCGTCGAGGAGGGCCGCCGGGTCTACGCCAACATCCGCCGGTTCCTGGTCTACGGCCTGTCCGGTGGAGCAGCCGAGATCGCGGTGATGTTGCTGGGACCGTTCGCCGGCCTCACCCTCCCCCTGCTTCCCGCCCAGATCCTGTGGATCAACCTGCTCACGCATGGACTGCCCGGCGTGGCCCTCGGCAGCGAGCCCGCCGTACCGGGAGCCATGGCGAGCCCACCGCGGCCACCCAGCCAGAGCATCCTGGGCGCGGGGCTGTGGCAGCGCCTGATCCGGATCGCCCTCGTCCTCACCGCCGTCACCCTTGGCATCGCCATCTGGGCACACCAGACCGGCCGCCCCTGGCAGAGCATGGCCTTCTTCGCCTTGGGCGCCACCCAACTCGGCGTCGCGCTCGGCTCCCGTACCCGGCCAGGCACGCTGGCCAACCCCATGCTGCTGGTCGCCGTCGCCGGTGCGCTCGTCCTGCAGCTCGCCGGGCTGTACCTCCCACCGCTCCAGGAACTGCTCAGCACCGAGCCGCTGGCCTTGGGCGACCTGCTGATCGTCAGCGCATTGTCGGTTCTTGGCTACGCCGCCGTCCGCCTCGACCGGGTCCTGCACCCGTCCCGCCCGCCGCGGCCCACCTCCGGGCGGTCCGCCCATGTCCATTGATCAGACCACGGTGATCGACGGCAAGTGCGACCTCGTGGCACAGCCGACGTTCGCCGCTCCGTTATCCGGCGCCTAGGCTGATCCGCCAAGATGGCTGAGCCTGTCCTGGAACTCCTCGGTGAAGATCTCACCACAGGCATACAGCGCGACCAGACCACGCCGACGCCGTGGCCGTCGGGCCAGCGCCGTCGCCACGTGGGTCAGAGCGCCGGGATGCGGGCGATCGCCGACTCGGCCGAGCCACACCTATGGCGGAGACTCCCCAGTATCGCGCCCGGCCACAATGTGGAGGTGCGGCGCTGAATCAAGGCGGCGGGGTCACCGCCACCGGGCATCGGGCTTCGGCCAGCGCGGTCTGAGTGACCGGTCCCAGCAGAAGGCAAGGGGGTGAATCGTTTCCTCGCGTGCCGAGCACGAGAAGCGTCGCGTTCTTCGTCGCGTCGATCAACACCCGCTGCGGGGGCTCGGCCACGAATTCCGTCGTGACAGCAACCTCAGGGTGTCTGGAGGTCAGATGGGACGTCACTTCGTGGAATCGAACCTCTGCTCCCGTTCGGATCGTCTGGGAGTCGACGAACGGCTGCCTGTCCGGCCCTGCCAGTGGCCCGTAATCTCGCCAGCAACAGATGGCTGTCACGGCACCGCCGCGGAGCGCGGCCTCCTCCAAAGCGAGACCGAACGCCGCCAGGCTGGCGGGCGAGCCATCGACACCGACCACGATCCGTGTTCTGTCACCAGTCGGCATCGCGTCGGGCCGGACGACGATGACCGGCCCGACGCTGTGCGCGGGCACCTGGACGGCGGCCGATCCCACCTGTAGGTCTTCGAAGCCACCTTGCCCTCGCGAGCCGAGCACTGTCAGCTCGGCCTCGCGTGCAGCCTGCAGGAGTACTGTTGAGGCCGTCCCTCTCGCCAATCGCGGCCGGATGTCCACGTCAGGGGCCAGGCTCCGAGCACGGTGTACGCCCCCGTCCACCACATGGGCGGCGACCTTCTCGACCTGCGCCAGGACCTCCCGCTCCACAGGACGCAACGGATACGGCCACTGCCAGGCATGACACACCAGAACAGAGGACTCACGCAGCCGCGCCTCCTCGACCGCCCAGCACAACGCCAGCGTGCTCGCAGGTGACTCATCGTAACCGACCAGTATGGGCCGTCCCATCATGCCTCTCCCGTAGAAGGGTTCTCCCCTCTTTAGTCGCATGGGCTTTCCCCTGCCTACTAGATGAGACTCACGCGTGATGAAAGTCTTGGTCGTCTTCTGACAATTCCGGCCCTAATGGTGACAAGCCGCCGATCGCGTGCTTCGTGCCCGGACGGGCAACGCGGTCAAGGGTGCACGCGGATGACGCTCATCGTCAGGCGAACCGAGACGAGCCAGTGGCGGCGGGTAGACGGCAGTCCCCCTCAAAGACGGAGAGGGTAAAAGCGGCCGAAAAAGCTGCAGTGGCCCCGGCGCCAGAACGGGATCTCCGCTCAGAGAGCCAGGACTGCTAGCCTGAACACCCCGGGTCGGCGGGTGCCTTGCTGTCGTCGTTCGCCGGCACAGTCTCTTGGCTCGGGAGACGACCTTTCAGCTGGGAGCCGCTCCGTCGCTCCCGCCCCGGTGGATCGGGACGCGGACTCGCTACGCCTTTACGCACTATCCTCAGCCGAGCCGGATGCCGCTCGTGCAAGCGCCGGCTGAACGCGGCGCGCGCCGAAGTTCCGTCGTCGCTGGGCTGCCTGCAGAGCCCCGACCTCGCGCCTGTGGGCGTGAGCCGTGGAAATGAGGTGCCGGGGGATACTCTGGGTGTCGGCTGGGCTCGTCTCGTCGAACAGGCGTGGTTGCTGCTGCTCAAGAAGCTGCCGAGGCGGGCCGCGAACTCGTCGGGTCAGCGGCTCGCTGGTTGGGTTGTGTGACGGCGTAGTGCCCAGCGGCGGAGCTCGTCGGTGCCCCAGACGATGAAGGGGAAGACCGCGATGATGGCGAGAACGTCGAGAGGCAGGGCGGCGGTGCCGAACAGGTGCTGTAGCGCGGGCAGGTAGATCAGGGCGGCGGTGAAGGCCAGCTCGAAGGCGATGCCGCCCAGCAGCAGCGGGTTGCTGGTAAGACCGACCTGGCGGAGGGAGGCGTGGTCGGTGCGGGCGGCGAAGGCGGTGCCGACCTGGCAGGTGACCAGTCCGGCGAAGGTGGCCGTGGTGGCGGTCAGGTAGGCGTGGTGGAGCGGATGGCCGGGGCCGGTAGGGTCGCCCGGATGCCAGCCGGCCCTCCACAGCACGTAGAAGAACGCCGCCATCACCAGCGCGGCGGAGACCAGGCCGAGATAACCCCAGGCACGGACGAGCATGGCCCGGGAGATGACCCCCTGGGACGCGGGCCGGGGCGGGCGGTTCATCAGGCCGGGTTCGGCGGGTTCACGGCCCAGCGCCAGCGCCGGGAGGGTCTCGGTGCCCAGGTCGATGGCCAAGATCTGCAGCACGGTCAGCGGCAAAGGTATCAGCCCGCCGCTGAGCGCGAAGATCAGGAACGGGACGACCTCGGGGACGGCGTGGGCGAAGATGTACAAGATGAACTTGCGCACGTTGTCATAGACGCGGCGGCCCGATTCGATCGCGGTGACGATGGTGGCGAAGTTGTCGTCGGTGAGCACCATGGTGGAGGCTTCCCGGGCCACGTCGGTGCCGGACCGGCCCATCGCCACGCCGATGTGTGCCTGGTGCAGGGCTGGGGCGTCGTTGACGCCGTCCCCGGTCATCGCCACGACCTGCCCGTGCGCGCGCAGCGCGTCAGCGATCTTCAGCTTCGTCTCCGGAGAGGACCGGGCGAACACGATCTCAGCATCGCCGGTCAGCAACTCGTCCAGGTGGCGGTCGGTGAGCCGCTCGGCTTCCGCGACCACGTGCTGGCGTGGGACACCGATACCGACCTGCGCCGCGACGGCGGCGGCGGTGGCGCCGTTGTCACCGGTCACGATGTGGACCCGCAGCCCAGCGGTGTGGCAGCGGCCCACCGCCTCTGCCACCTCCGGGCGCGGAGGGTCGTACAAGCCTGCCAGCCCGATCAGCCGCAGCCCGGTTTCGGCGTCCTCACGCCGTGCGGGTGGCGCGGCACCGGCGGGTATGTGGCGGGTGGCGATCGCCAGCACCCGTAGTCCGCCGCGGGCAAGCCGGTCGACGGCCGCCAGCACGCTCGCGCGCTCGTCCTCAGGCAGGGTACTGCGCGCGAGGACCGCTTCGGGCGCGCCCTTGACATTGATGCGCATGCCCTGCCCACCGGCAGGAGCGTCCCGGGTGATGGTCGACATCAGCCGCAGCCGAGGATCGAAACGGAACACCGCAACAAGCCGGGCGTCCCTGTCGGCCAGCCGGTGCGCGAGCCCGGAGGCGGCACCATCGGTCCCGGCGTTCACCTTCGCGCCGTCCGCGGCCTCGATCAGGGCGGTCTCGGTCGGGTCTCCCTGCAACCGGCCGTCCTCGTCGTAGGCGGCGGTGCTGCAGTCGGTCATCACCCGGACCAGCTCGCCGGGCAACGGCAGCCGGTCCCCATTTGTCACGACACCGGTTTCAGGGGTCCAGATCGCCTCCAGGTGCATCCGGTTCTGGGTAAGAGTGCCCGTCTTGTCGGTGCAGATCACGTTCGTGGACCCCAAAGTCTCCACCGCACTCAGCCGTTTGACGACCGCCCCCTGACGGGCCAGGACCCGCACGCCGATCGCCAGCGCCAGGGTGATAGTAGGCAGCAACCCTTCAGGGACGTTGGCGACCAGCAACCCGATCGCGAACATCAGCGCGTCCCTCAGCGGCAGCCCCACCCACATGCCCACCAGCAGGAACACCGCGCCGATGCCGATGGCGACCGCGGCGATCAGCCACGCAACCTTTTTGACCTGGATCTCCAGCGGACTGGGCTGGCGGCGGGTGCGCTGGCTGAGCGCGGCGATGCGGCCCAATTCGGTATGCCCGCCGGTGGCGAACACGATCCCGGTGGCCTGCCCACCGACACAGGTCGTGCCGGAAAACACCAGGTTCGGCTCACTCAGCAACGCCACCCCCTCCCGGGCCGGCCCGGCGACCCGTTCCACCGGCATCGACTCCCCAGTCAGCATGGACAGGTCCACCTCCACCGCCCCGTCAACCAGCCGGGCGTCAGCGGGCACCTTGTCGCCCTCCTCCAGCACCACGAGATCGCCCGGCACCAACTGGCCGACCTCCACCGACTGGCGCCGGGCATCGCGGATCACCTTGGCGCGCTCGGGCAGATACGCCGCCAAAGCCTCCACCGCCCGCTCGGCCTGACGCTCCTGCAACAGCGCGAACGCCGCATTCACCACGATCACCGCCAGGATCGCCCAGCCCAGCACCGGCATGCCCGCCACGAACGCCAGCGCACCCGCCGCCCACAACAACAACGCCAGCGGGTGAGCCAGCTGACGCGTCAACTCGCCGGCCAGCGACGTGCGCTCGCGCCGCCGCACCTGATTGAGGCCGTACACCGCCAACCGCCGGGCCGCCTCCCGCCCCGACAAACCACCAGGCCCGGTCCCCAATTCCTTACGCAACAGCGGCAACGGTTCACGCGGATCAGCAACTCCACCAGTGAACTGGCCGGCAACCCGCGCCGCTGACTCGACGGACGGACGATCCCCCATACCCATCCACACTGCCCACCATCAGTTGTCACTAGCCAGCGGCCGTCGCGGGCGCGTGCTGATTCAAGCGGTAGCGTCTCCACACCGACTGAAGCGTCGGCGGCGGCGGCGACCCGTGCCCGCCGGCGTTCTTGACGTGCTCCCCTCCCGCTGGCGGTCGCCAATCGGTAGGACACACGGCCGAAAACCCGACGCCCGACACGATTCCGCCGCACCAGTCACCTACATCCCGACGGCACGCTGAGAGGTCGTCCTTGTCGAAGGTCCCCCGGATCGCCTGGCCACGGCATCCTCGACCAGGGGCCCACTCCGTCAACGCGATGGCCTGCAATTTCCACTCGACCGTGCCGCCGATCCGCACCACCCCCGTCGATTTCCGCAGGCACGCCGTCGTCACACCTGACCCCGGCGAGGTACAGGTGGAAACACGCGGGGTCAGGCTCAGCGCCTCGGCCGATCCAGCGGTGGCCCGTCCGTGCACCGCACAGGCGAACATCGACGTCAGCGGGCGGCTCATCCGCGCCCAAGGAGTCGCCGAGTCGATACACCAAGCCATCCGCCTGCTCGGCGACCGGCTCCGAGTCCGGCTGCGCCGCACCGGCCGGGACTGGGAGGACCTGCGCGGGCGACGTCCAGAGGACGCCGACCACGAGTGGCGGCATGCCAGCCCGCACCGTCGCCCGCTGCCCTACTTCCCCCGGCCCGTCGGCAAGCGCGAAGTCGTCCGGCACAAGGCCTACGAGCTGGCCTGGGCCACGCCCGGCGAGGCAGCCTTCGACATGGAGCAACTCGACTACGACTTCCACCTGTTCACCGAGGCGGAGATCGGCCAGGACAGCGTCATCTACCACAGCCGGGACGGTTACCGACTGGCGCAGGTCGAACCCGCGCCTTACCGGCTGGGCCCGGTGTCGATCCCACTCACAGTCAGCTCCGCTCCAGCACCCGTCCTCTCTGTCAGCGAAGCAGTGGAATGTCTAGAGGCCACCGGTATGCCGTTCATCTTCTTCGCCGACGCCAGTACCGGCGGGGCAGCCTCCTCTATCACCGTTACGACGGCCACTACGGCCTCATCACTCCCAGCAGGTGATCAGCCGGGTCTCCTCGACGCTGGTCACGCCTGCTGTCGGAAGGTCTGCCGACTGCGGAGATCGGCCACGAACTCGGCACTGCGCACCCCGATGCACGAGCAGAGGCATGACCGGACCTTTCAAAAGTCACCCTGCTACTTGGCCACGCTGACCCGTTCGCCCAGGTAGAGGATCTCTACGAACGGATGGAGCAGCTGATCCAGTCGACCCTCGGCGGCCCGATGGAAGATGTGGGCACCGATGGCCGACCTGACCGAGACCGACGATGCCTTCGTCGCCGACATCGATCTGCCGGGCGTGAAGAAGGACGACATCGACGTGGAGATGAGCGACCGGGAGCTGGTGGTGACCGCCGAGATCAAGGAGAAAGAAACGGCCGGCCGATCGCACCGCCACATGCGCAGCACCGGCCGCTTCGAGCAGCGCGTACTCCTGCCCGGCGAGGTCAACCCCGAACAGGTATCGGCCACGTTGTCCGACGGCGTGCTCACGGTGACCGTACCGAAGGCCGAGAAGGCCAGGCCACATCACGTCGAGGTCAGAACCGCCTGACCTCTGCATGTCCCCTTCGCGTGAGTGGCTTTACCTCGAACGTTCGGCTCAGATGGCCGCGCCGCCAGGGCCGTCGTCGCCAGGGCCGGAATCCTCCGCCGCGTGGCGTGCTGAGTCACTACGTTGTGCGTACGACCCTGCGGCATCAGCCCTGGGCACGGCGATGTCCGGCTCAGTTGCCTGCAGGATGACGTTGGCGACCAGTCCTGGTGCGTCGTTCATCGGTACGTGCCCGCACCCGGGCAGCCAGATCAGCCGCGCCTGCGGGAGGACGGCCGTGGCCCGCTGTGCCTGCCGCGGTAGCAGGATCCGGTCTGCGGTTCCCCAGACGATCGTGATGGGAACGCCGGGTATCTGCCCGCTGAACAGGCCGTGTGTTCGCCCTGCCCGTAGTGTGGCGTCGAACCCGACGGACTCGCGCAGCGAGCGCAGGCACATCGTGACCGCCCCTGGCGGGCATGCGGTGGGGTCTGCGTACAGCATGCCTGCCAAGATCGCGCGTCCGGCGGCGGTTGCGGACAGCCACTCTGCAGCGCCGTCCGGCACAGTCAGGGAGATGCGCTGCGCCGTGGCCAGCACGGCGAAAGCGTACCTGCGTTCGGCTTCGTTCCAGAAGCCGGCTGGAGTCAGCGCGGTCACGCTCCGGACCAGGCCCGCCTGTCCCTGCCCCAGCGCGACCAACCCGCCGAGGGAGTGGCCTGCCACGTGCGGGCGCTCGATGCCCAGCGCTGTGAACGCGGCGCCCAGCACCTTCGCCGTGGTCGGCAGATCCTGTCTCAGGCCCGCCGGTCAATCAGGAGACAGTCCGAAACCCGGCAGATCGATCGCGATCACCTCGCGCCTGCCACGCAGGTACGGGACTACGGCGTCCCATGTGCGCCGGCTCAATCCCATACCGTGCACCAGCAGTAGCGGCTCCCCGGCCCCGGAACGCTCATAAGCCAGCGTAACCGTAGGCAGGCCCGCGGCGCGCGCTTCCACGAATGACACCAGATCCGGCAGGGGCGTTACATCTACACCAGCGATGCGATACCCGTTTGGGGCATTCGGCTCCATCGAAGTCGCCCAGCCACCGATCCTCATCGCCGTCCGCACACCCACACGCAGCACGTGGCCGCCACGATCGATGGCGGCCATCACCGAAGACACCGCCGCCATGGGCAACACCTCCTGACAGGCGCATACTCCGCATCTGCCAGACAGGACGTCGCATGCGCCTCCCTCTCCATAACGGCCCGAGAGGTCCAACCGATTCCATCACCGACACGCGCTACCACGGTGGTCTTCACCTCCGTGTCGACGCGGAGGCGGGCGAAGTCAAGGCCGACGAGGCGCTGGTGTGCCTCCGGCGCGCCTGGACTCTTCGAGTAACCCTGGCGCACTGGAGACTATGGCCGAACTCGGGAACGACCGATTTACCTCTCACCTCACCCGGACCACGCCCCGGGTTGAACGGCCCGGCGACCTCCGATATCTACCCATACGACCAATCCGAGACGGGATTAATGGGCAGTAACAACGCGAAGGGGGAGGTTTGGAGCCCGTCAGCTCAACCGGGTACGGGTGCCATCCAAGGAGATATGCGATGCGAGTCAAGGTTCAGGACGTGATGACCCGTCAGGTCGTATCGGTGAACGGCGGCGCCTCGTTCAAGGACGTGGCCGAGGTCTTGATCGCTCATGACGTCAGTGCAGTCCCCGTGGTCGACGGCGAAGAGCATGTCCTCGGCGTCATCTCGGAGGCGGACCTGCTACGCAAAGAAGAGTTCAAGGAGCAGTACTACAGGGAGGGCTACCAGCCACCGTTGCGTGCCAGATTGCGCCGATGCCTGAGCAAGGAGGGCCCGAAGACCAGGAACCGGGCCCGCACCGACACCGCGGCCGACCTGATGACCACCCCTGCGGTGACGATCGGCCCCTACGCCTCGGTCGTGTCGGCGATGCGGCTCATGGCCGAGCACGGCGTCAAGCGGTTGCCAGTCGTCGCCAAGAAGGGCCGTTTGGAGGGCATCGTCAGCCGGCGCGATCTGATGCAGGTGTTCCTGCGCTCCGATGCCGACATCGCCCGTGAGGTGTGCGAGGACATCCTGGCCCACTCGCTGTGGGCTGAGACCTCCGACGTGCGGGCCACAGTGGACCAGGGCGTCGTGACGCTGGCCGGACTCATGCAGCGGCGCAGCGACGCCCGGATCGCCGTCTGCATGGTCGAGCGAGTGAACGGGGTGGTCGATGTGATCGACCACATCACTTGGAGGCAGGACGACACTCCGATCTGGAAGCGCAGGTGACGGGACCCCTCTGAGGCTGCCTCCACAGGGTTTCGGAGCTGGTGCACTAATGCGGCGTCTCCCCTGAGCTTCGCGGCCTGCTGGGGTCGATGTGCATGGCGCGGCGAGCAAATGATCTTTCCAGCCTTTGAGCCCGGTACCGGTCCAGTCGCCGTGGGCTCGTTTGACCTCACGCTGTAGGCCGACCAGCTGAAGGGTGCCGCCGCCGTCACGGCTGTCATCAGGCATCACCGCCGACTTTGACCGTCACCGGACTGTCCCCGGGCCAGGCGCGATCCCATGGCCACCCTTCGCAACCCATCCCTGGTCGCGAGGATGAACCTGCCCGTATGGACTCGCCCGCAGAATCGCTCACCTCTGTGGTCAGAGGCGGAGTCTCAATGAGAGGATTCCATCCTGTTTTCCCAGGTAGAAGGGGATGGCCTGGCGCAGTTGGGCGTGATCTCTGCTGGTGAATGGCAGGGATCATGGTT